>JBGQCL010000144.1:0-24187 GCA_041495365.1 Kofleriaceae bacterium
CGACGAGTGGCCAGAACCGAATTCCACCTCCGATGTCGACGGTCCTGGCTGCCCAGGTCGCGGTCGCCGGATCGGGCGTCACAACGATCACGACAAACGGGCACCTGTGCCGCTCGCGCGCGCCCACCGCGTACAGCGGCCACGTGTAGAGCTTGTTGTCATCGCGCTGGAGCTGAGCCTCGATGATGACGCCGAACACGGGCTTGCGCTTGGCAAACACGACCACTGCGTCGGCACGGTATTCGACCGGTACCAGCTTGTTGAGCGTGGCCTCGGCGAGCCGCGCCTCGGTGAATGCAGGGACGTGGACGTCGAGCAGTCGATCCAGCAGATCGGCGACGAACGCCGGGTGGTCACGGACCAGCTCGATCACACCTTCATGAAGTAACGACACCATCCTGATCGGCACCGTAGTCGGCCAGTCTCGACGCGCAGCTCCGCATCCCGGACTGGCGCGACCGCGCCCACAGCCTCGACCAGCTCGCCGCGCTCGTGTTCCCGCTGGCGTGCGACCGCGCCGGCATCGCGTAGCCCGGGGATGCCGCCGAGGTGCAGCACCACCCGGCGGCGGCCGCCGGCCGGCCGCACACCTGCGCGATCATCGCGCGGGTCAGCGCCGATGGCGTGCGCGGTCGCCGTGCGGCGCGATCCGCGGCTGTAGCGCGCCCGGGGAACCACTCGGCTGCCGTACCAAGCCGGCCGGCGGCGCATGGCGGCGGCGGGAGCGGAGGTGGTGACTGGGCTTGGCCGCACACGACGCGCGTCGGCACCGCGGCCGTGTCAGCGGCTCATGCTAGAGCCTGCAGGATGGCCGTGCGCGATCCCCGTTCGCCTGCAGACCGGTCTGCCGAGGATCGCGGGCTGACCCGGCTGGCGCTGGCGATCACGCCCGCGCGCCACCTGGTCGTGCGCGTGGCTGCCGGCGGCGGCGAGCAAGACGGCAGCGAGCCGGCCGAGCCGGCGGTCGCGGCGCGGATCGCGGCGGCGTTCGAGGGCGGCGCCGGGGCGGGGCTGCTGCAGCTGGGCTGCGCCGAGGTCACCACGCCGCTGCCGGCCGCGCTCGGGTTCTGGCGCGATCTGGCGGCGCGCTACGTGACCGCGGTGTGCGCGCGCGGCGAGGAACCCGCGACGCCGATCGCGCCGCCCGAGGAGGCCGCGCTGGCCGCGCTGGTGGTGGGCGCGCCGCCGATGCGGGGCGGCGAGCACCTCGACGCCTCGTTGCTCGTCGAGCACTGGCGCGCGCTGGATGCGGCCTTCGCGGCCGCGCTGCACGACGAGGGCGGCAGCGTCGCGGCGTTCCTGCAGGCGCGCCATGCGGCATGGCACCTGGTCGGCCGCGTGCATTTCAACCTCGCGGAGAACCGCGGCGACGAGGAGGCGCCGTTCGCGTTCCTGGCGACGTACACGACGCGGCTGTCGGCGCGCGCGACGGCGCAGCACACGCCGCTCGGCCAGGCTCTGCGCGAGTACGCGGGGGCGCGGGCCAAGCCGCAGCTGGCGGCGCTGCTCGCCCCGGTCCGGCGCGCGGCCGATGCGTGCCCGTGGCTCGCGGAGATGGTCGAGCGCGGCGAGCTGTTTCATCCGCTGCGCTGGACGGCGGGCGAGGCGGCGCGGCTGCTCGCCGACACGCCGCGGCTCGAAGCGGCCGGCGTGGTGGTCCGCATGCCGGCGAGCTGGGGCGGCGCGCGGCCGGCGCGGCCGCAGGCGACGGGTAGCGTCGGCGCGCGGCCTCCGGGCGGGCTGGGCCGCGATGCGCTGCTCGACTTCCGCGCCGCGGTGACGCTCGACGGCGAGGCGCTGAGCGAGGCCGAGATCGCGGAGATGCTCGCCGGCACCGACGGGCTGCGGCTGCTGCGCGGGCGGTGGATCGAGCTCGATCGCGCCGAGCTGCGCGCGGCGATCGACCGGCTGCGCGCGATCGAGGAGGCCGCGACCGGCGGTATCGGGTTCGCCGAGGCGATGCGGCTGGTCGCCGGCGTCGCGCTCGCCGAGGCGCCAGAGGGCGACGCGGCGCGGCCGCGGGTGGTCGCCGGGGCGTGGCTCGCCGAGACGCTGGCGGCGCTGCGAACCCCCGACGGGCTGGCCGCGGTCGAGCTCGGCGATGCGCTGCGCGGCGAGCTGCGGCCGTACCAGGCGGTCGGCGTGCGCTGGCTGCACCTGCTGGCACAGCTCGGGCTCGGAGCCTGCCTCGCCGACGACATGGGTCTGGGCAAGACCCTGCAGATCATCGCGCTGCTCCTGGCGACGCGGCGCGCGGCGGGGCGCACGCCGGCGGGGCTCGCGCCGCCGCACCTGCTGGTCGCGCCGGCGTCGCTGCTCGGCAACTGGACCGCCGAGCTCGCGCGGTTCGCGCCGAGCCTGCGCGCGGTGGTGGCGCACCCCTCGGCGATGCCGGCCGCCGAGCTCGCGGCCGGCATCGCACCCGCCCTCGACGGCGTCGATCTGGTGATCACGAGCTACGGCACGCTGCCGCGCGCGCCGTGGCTCTCCGCCACGCGCTGGGGGCTCGCGATCCTCGACGAGGCGCAGGCGATCAAGAACCCGGGCACCAGGCAGACCCGCGCGGTCAAGGCGCTCGACGCCCGCGCCCGGGTCGCGCTGACCGGCACACCGGTCGAGAACCGGCTGGGCGATCTGTGGTCGATCTTCGACTTCCTCAACCCCGGCCTGCTCGGCGGCGCCAAGCAGTTCGCGCGCTACGGCCGGCTGCTCGACGCGCGCGGCTACCGCCCGCTGCGCGAGCTGCTCCGGCCGTACCTGCTGCGCCGGCTCAAGACCGATCGCAGCGTGATCGCCGACCTCCCGGACAAGACCGAGCTGACCGCGTATTGCGCGCTGTCGCGCAAGCAGGCGGCCCTGTACCAGCAGGCGGTGGACGACCTCGCGGCCAGGCTCGCAGCGACCCGCGGCATCGAGCGGCGCGGCGCGGTGCTGGCGTCGCTGCTCCGGTTCAAGCAGATCTGCAACCATCCGTCGCACTGGCTCGGCGACGGCGACTGGCGCGAGGCCGACAGCGGCAAGCTGCAGCGCGTGCGCGAGCTCGCCGAGGTGATCGCCGCCAAGCAGGAGAAGCTGCTGGTGTTCACCCAGTTCCGCGAGGCGTGCGAGCCCCTCGCCGGCTTCCTCGCCGGCGCGTTCGGCCGGCCAGGGCTGATGCTGCACGGCAACACGGCGGTCAAGGACCGCAGCGCGCTGGTCCGCCGGTTCCAGGACGACGAGCAGGATGTCCCGTTCTTCGTGCTGTCGCTCAAGGCCGGCGGTACGGGACTCAACCTCACCGCGGCGTCGCACGTGCTGCACTTCGACCGCTGGTGGAACCCCGCGGTCGAGGACCAGGCCACCGATCGCGCGTTCCGCATCGGTCAGCGCCGCAACGTGCTGGTCCACAAGCTGGTGTGCCGCGGCACGATCGAGGACAAGATCGACGCGCTGATCGCGAGCAAGCGCGCGCTGTCGCGCCAGCTGCTCGAGGGCACCGCCGAGCTCAAGCTGACCGAGCTCGGCGACGCCGACCTGATGAAGCTGGTGACGCTCGATCTCGACAGCGCGATGATGGACGGCGCCGCGGGCGCCGCGGAGGAGCGATCATGAACTGGTTCAGCTGGGGGCCACGCAAGTCTTCCGCCGGCCGCCGCGCCGACGCCGCGCGCGCGATCCAGGGCGCCGCGCGGCGCGGCCAGGCGCTGTCGCCGGTCGCGATCGCCGGCCGCACCATCGCCCACACGTTCTGGGGCAAGGCGTGGTGCGACAACCTCGAGCGCTACCGCGACTTCGCGTACCGCCTCGAGCGCGGCCGCAGCTACGTTCGCTCCGGGTCGGTGATCGACCTGCGGATCGCCGCGGGCGCGATCGCCGCACGGGTCAGCGGCTCGAGCCTGTACGACGTCGCGATCGAGATCGACGCGGTGGGCGGCGACGCGTGGCGCGCGATCCGGCGCGACTGCGCAGGGGGCATCGGCTCGCGGATCGACCTGCTCGCCGGCAAGCTGTCCCAGGCGGTGATGGCGCGGCTGTGCGCCGACCGCACCGGCCTGTTCCCGGCACCGTCGGCGATCCGGTTCCGCTGCAGCTGCCCGGACATCGCGAGCATGTGCAAGCACGTCGCCGCGGCGATGTATGGCGTCGGCGCGCGGCTCGATCACGCGCCCGAGCTGCTGTTCGCGCTGCGCCGGGTCTCGCTCGACGAGCTGCTCGCCGCGGCGGTCAGCGAGCTCCCCGCCGCGCCCGCCGCCGCCCGCGTGCTGGCCGGCGATGGTCTCGGCGCGCTGTTCGGCATCGAGCTCGCCGACACCGCCCCTCGGCCGGCGGGCCCGCTGCGCGCGCCTGCGGCCACACCGGCGACGCCGAAGCCCGCCGCACGTGCGCGCGCGAAGGGTACCAAGAAGATCGCCGCCGCCGGGCGAGCCACCGCCGGGCGGACCGCGAAGCTCACCGCGCGCACGCCAGCTACGCCAGCTACGACGAGAACCGCCGCGAAGCGCGCTACCCGCACACGTGCAGCACGCGGCTCCGCCAGGCCGACCGCCCGGAGTCGTCCGCCGGATCCGAACACGTCGTCGCGACCCTCGCGTTCACGCCCGGGGCGCACCCGATAGACGCCGGTGGCAACGGCCTGCGCCGTCGGGAGTGGGCGACCCGACAGCGCCCGGCGGCCGAGCGTCACACGTGCTGATCGACGAGGATCGGGTTGCCGTCGGGATCGACCACGATGAAGTTGGCAGGGCCCGCGGTCGACTCGTCGGCGGCGGTCGCCGGCTCGATCCCCTGCGCGCGCAGGCGGCGCTGGAGGTCGCGCACGTCGGTGAACTCGGCGAGCTTGTTGCACGCGCTGTCCCAGCCGGGGTTGAACGTGAGGATGTTGCGCTCGAACACGCCCTGGTGCAGGCCGATCGTGGCGCCGCCGTTCTGCAGGATCACCCAGCGTCTGGCGTCGCCGGCGAAGACCACGAAGCCGAGCTTCTCGTAGAACGCGCGGGACGCCGCGAGGTCCTTGACCGCGAGGCTGACCGAGAAATTTCCGAGCGATGTCGTGTGGGTTGCAGGCATGGCTGGTACCGTACGCGCGGGCGCGCATGGCCGGCTTGCCAGATCTTGCGAACCTCGACTACGTCCACCGCATCAACCGGGCGATCGACCACGTCACCCGCAACCTGGCCGAGCCGCTGCCGCTGGAGGACGTGGCGCGGGTTGCGTGCTTCTCGCCGTATCACTTCCACCGGATCTTCCGCTCGCTGGTCGGCGAGACGCTGCATGCGTTCGTCAAGCGGGCGCGGCTGGAGCGCGCGCTGCACCTGATCTCGCACGGCGGCGGGGCGTCGCTGACCGAGATCGCGCTGGCGTGCGGGTTCTCGTCGAGCTCCGACTTCTCGCGCAGCTTTCGCAGCCACCACGGCGTGCCGCCGAGCGTGTTCGACGTCGAGCAGCTCCGCCGGACGCGGCGCGATCAGATGCAGGAGGCGCTCGCACCCGACGGCCACCGGCTCGATCGCCTGCCCGACGGCGACAACCCCGACCGGTTTGCCGCGCAGCTGCGCGAGCTGCCGGCGCGCCGGGTCGCGTACCTCCGGGTGCTGCAGCCGTACGGCGGCGGCGTGCCGGCGGCGGCGGCGCGGCTGGTGGCGTGGGCGCGCGAGCGCGGCCTCGCCGGTGGCCAGTGGCTCGGCTACCAGTGGGACGATCCGGAGATCGTGCCGCTGGAGCGCTGCCGCTACGACGTCGGGCTGGAGGTCCCGGCCGCGGCGGCGGTGGACGCCGACATCAACGTCGCGGTGTTCCCGGCGATGACGGTCGCGGAGCTCGCGATCGCCGGCTCGATCGAGCTCGAGCTGCGCGCGCTCGGCTGGCTGTACCGGACCTGGCTGCCGCGCAGCGGCCACGTCCCCGATCACCAGCCGATGTTCGAGGCGTGGAACGGCGAGCCGTTCGCGCACGGCCTCGCGCACTTCGAGCTCCGCGTCCAGCTCGCGGTGGTCGACGCGGCGACCCCGCCCTGACCGCGCGCCGATCCAGCGAGCCGTGGCCAGATCGATCCCCGGCGGCCGTCCGGGAGGCGTAGATTCGGCGGCGTGAAGCCTCCCCCCTTGTTTCGCGACCGACCGCGCGTCGTCCAGATCTTCCTCGGTCTGATCGGGCCGCTCGCGTTCGGCGCGCTGTGCGGCTACCTGCTCGGGGCCTCGCAGCCGTGGTTCAACGGCGTGATGTTGCTCGCTGGGATCGGCGGGATCGGCGCCGGGTTCGAGCAACTCGGCGCGCGCGACGGCGCGCGGCGCGGCATCGTCGGTGGCGTGCTGTTCGCCGCGGCGCTGTTCGCCTGCTTCCGGCTGCGCGCTCTGCCGGCGGTCGTGCCGCTGCCGCTGCCGCTGCCCGGCATGGTGGCGGTGTACGCCGTGATGGGCGCACCGCTGGGCGCGCTCGGCGGCCGGCTGCGCCAGCGCTCGGAGGACCGGCGCGCGGCTTCGGCGCCGGTGAGCCCACCCGGCGCGACCTGATCGCCGTCGCGGCGGTTGCGCGCGCGGCCGCGGCCGTGCGACGATGATCGCGGATGGACGACCTCCCGGCGACGACCGCGGTCGAACCGCCGCTCGTGCGGATCGCGCCGGGGACCCGGATCCGCCGCTATCGGCCGGTGACCGCGCTGTCGGGGATCCTGCTGTTCGCGTGCATGTTCCTGCCCGCGGTCGACGCGTGCGGGCCGGTGATGCCGTACGAGCTGCCGCCCCTGGTGCCGCCCTACGCGCTCGGGCTGGTGTTCGCGCTGATCGCGATCGCGCAGACCGAGCGCGGGCTGCGCCGCGGCATCGTCGCGCTGCGCGCCGTGTCGGTGATCACCGCGGCCGCGGGCGTCGTGGTGATGCCGGTGGTGCCGGAGATCGGGATCCCCGAGCTGGTCCTCGGGGTCGGGCTGCTGGGGGTGATCGGGCCATGGCGGACGACCGAGCGGAACGTCGCGGCGGCGGCCCTCGTGGTCGCCGCGGTGTCGGCGCTGTGGTTCGGGCTGTGGTGCCTCGACGACGGTGCGCTGATCGGTGTGTACCTGTCGGTGGCGAGCTCCGGGGGGCTGCTGCTCGGGGCGGTGCTGTGGCGGGGCGAGCTGGCCGACCGACCGCCGGTCGACGTGACGCCGGCGGTCGCGCGCCGCCGGGGCCGGGGCCGGGGCCGGGGCCAAGGGCCGGGGCCGGGGCCGGGGCCGGGGCCGGGGCCGGGAATGATATCCTCGCCGCGATGAGGGCACTGCATGCCACCGCGGTCGTCGCCTGCTGGGCGGCCGGTTGCGATACGCGCGCGACGGCCTCGGACCCCGGCGGCCGCGCCGATCAGAAGTCGCGCGAGTACGAGAGCTGCGCGGCGAGCGCGCAGTGCCAGGACGAGCTGCGCTGCTTCGACCACACCTGCCGGCGCATGGCGCGCTCGACGGTGGGGGACTACTACGCCGCGGCCGGTGCCTACGCGCGCGGCCGGGGCGATCTGGAGGCCGCGGTCGCGAGCTACGCCCAGGCGCTCGCCCACTACGACGCCGACAAGCTCGGCGTGCCGCCTGACCTCGACTGCGCGTACGGCGCGGCGCTGGCGGCGGCGCGCGCGAACAAGGACCACGCCGAGCTCGCCGCGCGCGTGCTGCATCGCTGCGTGCTCGCGGTCCCGGCCGGCAGCCGGCTGCGCGAGCAGGCGCTCGGCGAGCTCGCGCCGCTCGGCGAGGTCGGCCTCGATCCCGTGCTGCTCGGCGCCAGCAAGCTCGCCGACCGCTACCTGACCCGCGCGCCATCGCGGCCCGCCACCGACAAGCTCACGATCTCGGTCGCGGCGACGCCGGTGCCGGCCGGCAAGAGCTTTCCGCAGATCCCGGACAAGCTGGGCTCGGCCGAGCTGCGCCCGGCGCTGATCGCGTGCTGGGAGGCGTACAGCGCGGCGACCCACAAGGACGCGCTGACCGTGACGATCGGGCTCAAGTCGGTGTACACGCCGTCCGAGTACGAGGACGAGCCCGGCACGGTCGCGGTCAAGCTCGACCCGCCGGCGCCGGGGGGCGGCGCCGACGCGGCCGCCGACGCCTGCATCCGCCAGGTCGTCGAGCCGGCGATCAAGGCCCTGAAGCTCACCGACGCGTTCACCACGAAGCTGGCGCTCACCGTCAAGTGACCGCCGGACGGCCGCTACGCGGACGCCGCAAGCTGTGGTAGCCAGGGGGGCGTGGACGCCAAGCTCGATCTGCGGACGGTGACGCTCGACGAGGCCGAGGCGTTCGCCGTGGCGCAGGGCTGGCCGCGGTTCCGCGGCGAGCAGATCTGGCGCTGGGTCCACGATCAGGGCGCGCGCCGGTTCGACGACATGACCAACCTCGGCCGCGACACCCGGGCGCGGCTCGCCGAGACCGCCGTGCTCGGCGGGCTCGACATCGCCGAGGTCCAGACCTCGCACGACGGCACGCGCAAGCTCCGGCTGGTCACCCGCGACGGGCAGTCGATCGAGAGCGTGATCATCCCGGACGGCGACAAGACCACGCAGTGCATCTCGTCGCAGGTCGGCTGCGCCGTCGACTGCCAGTTCTGCGCGACCGCCAAGCTCGGCCTGGTTCGCAACCTCGACGCCGGCGAGATCGTCGATCAGGTGTACCTCGCGCGCCGGCTGCTCGCCGAGGTCGAGCCCGGCCGCCGGATCTCCAACCTGGTCTACATGGGCATGGGCGAGCCGCTCCACAATTACGACAACGTCGTGCGATCGCTCCGCATCCTGACCCACGACAAGGGCGCCGGCCTGTCGCAGCGCCGGATCACGGTGTCGACCTCGGGGCTGGTGCCCAAGCTCGAGCGGCTCGGCGGCGAGGACGTCCGGCCCAACCTCGCGGTGTCGCTCAACGCGCCCAGCGACGCGATCCGCGACGCGATCATGCCGATCAACCGCAAGTGGAACATCGCGAAGCTGCTCGGCGCGCTGCGCGGCTATCCGCTCGAGCAGCGCCGGCGGATCACGTTCGAGTACGTCCTGCTCGCCGGCGTCAACGACTCGCTCGACGACGCGGCCCAGCTCGCGCGGCTGCTGCGCGGCATCCGCTGCAAGGTCAACCTGATCCCGTTCAACCCGCACCCCGAGGCGCCCTACGCGCGGCCGTCGCACGCCGCGGTCGCCGCGTTCCAGGACGAGTGCCGCCGGCTCGGCCTGCCGGTCTACCTGCGGATCCCGCGCGGCGACGATATCGACGCCGCGTGTGGCCAGCTCGCGAACCGCTCGGGCGGGGGCCCGATCGTGCCGCTGCGGGTCCGGCCGCGGCGCGGTGGCGAGCTGCCGCCGCCGCCCCCGGTGGAATAGCTTCCCTCCGGCTGTCGCGGTGATGCCGATCTGAGTCGATCTGATGCCGGCGAGGTTGCCGGCGCGCGGAGATCAGCGTGGTCAGCGAGTGTATGGCGGCGCACGTCCCCGCGGTCCAACCCGCCGAACGTGACGGGATGAGCACCGCGGGCCCGCCGCCGGGCGACCGAACCCCACCCTGGCGCGTATGAATACGCGTGGGCGCTTTGCGCGTTGCACCCTCCGTGGGCACCGTCGGAACCCGGCCGCGTCGGATCACCACCTCGTGGGGGGGCGTCCCCGATCCCGCCGCAGCGCCGAGGCCCTCGTCGAGACCCTCGCCGAGACCCTCGCAGACGCCCTCGCCGAGGCCCGGATCGTCGCCGCGGGGTGGCTTGCCCCCGACCGGTCCGTGGCTGGAGGCCGGGTCGGACCCCGGGCTCGCCGACCAGAATCCCGCGGCCCGGCGCGAGTCCCGGAGTACGATCGCCTCGGTGGCAGTCCCGGGTCCTCCACCGATGCCGAGTCCGCCAGGGCGGGCGCTGCTGCGCATCGCCGGCGCGCTGACCCAGCTGACCTGCGGCGCGTGCCTGCTGGTCGGCACGATCGGCCTGGTGCTGGTCGAGCAGAACCGGACCGGCGGCCTCGCGCCGGCCGTCGCGTGCCTGGCCACCGCGATGGCGGGTCTGGTGTTCGGCGGCCTGATCTATCGCGGCGGCCTGGTCAGCATGCTGATCGCGGCCTCGATCGACGCCGGGTTCGGCATCGTGCTGGTCACGTTCGAGCACGACAGCCTGCGCCGGCTGCTCAAGATCCTGCGCCGGTCCGATGTCGCGGCGATCCGCGACGCGCTGGGCATCGCCGGGTTCGTGATGATCGGCGCCGGGGTGCTCTGCCTCGCCGCGCTGCCCCAGGGCATCCGCTACGCGCGGTGGTTTCGCGACGCCGCGGTATCGCGCAGCGCGATGTCGACCGCGCGCGGGTTTCCGCCGCCGCCGGTCCCGGTCCGCAGCTCCGCCTTCATCATCCCCGCCGAGGACCAGCCCGAGGTTCGCCGCCGGGTGTACCTCGTGCTCGGCGGCATCGCGATCGGCGTCGGCGTGGCGATCGGCGTGCTGGTGTCGTCGACGCGGACCGAGCCGGTGCGCGAGGCCGCGGTCGCCACCGCCGCGGGCAGCGGCTCCGGCGCCGGGGTCGCAGCCGCCGCCCGAGGAAGCGGCTCGGGCCATGGCCAGGGCAGTGGGCCGGGCAGCGGCCAGGGCAGTGGGCCGGGCAGTGGGCCGGGCAGCGGCCAGGGCAGCGGGCCGGGCAGCGGCCAGGGCAGTGGATCGGCCGGCGCGGGCGCGGGGACCGCGGCGCATCCGGCGATCGCCTCGGTGTCGCAGCGCGCGCCGGAGGCCCCGCCGCGCACCGCCGGCAAGCCCGCGGCCGATCCGCGCGGCGCGGGGAGCGCCGGCGCCGCCAGCGCCGTGACGGTCAAGCCCATCGGCACGCTGCAGGACCTGGTGCTCGCGCAGCGCGCCGCGGTCGCCCGGGCCGACGGCAAGGCGCTCGCCGGCCTGCTCGCCGCCGGCGCGTTCGGCTTCGGGACCGGCGCCGGCGAGGTCGCCGACGGCCGCGACGCGGTGGTGACCCAGCTCCTCCACGATCTCGGCGAGCCACCGGCCGGCGGCTTCACCGTCGAGTCCAGGGCGATCGCGATCGGCGAGGATCGCGGCCACGCGTGGATCGCCGAGCAGCTCGAGGTCACCGCCGGACGCGAGGTGCGCAGCTTCGCGATCAGCGAGCTCGCCGCGGTGATCGACGGCGGCTGGCGGGTCGTCGCGCTGCACTGGGCCACGCCGGTCGCCGATGCGACCGCCCAGCGGCTCGCGATCCTGAGCCGGCTGCCGGTGCCCGCGCGGATCGCGGATCGCCGCGATACCGGCGGCGAGCTCGACCGGGCGGTGCGCGCCGCGTTCGCGAGCCGCACCGCGTTCGCCGACGCCCACAGCGAGCGGCCCGACGCGTTCAACTATGGCAGCGGCGGCGAGCGCGCGCAGGGCGGGGCTGCGATCCAGCGGATCTTCAGCAAGCTCAAGGCCCAGATCCGGATCCACGACGGCGCGCGGGTCACGACCGGCGACGCGTGGGACCCGGCGCAGAAGGGCGCGCCGCGGGTCGGCTGGGCCGCGCTCAACGTCGACTACACCACGAAGACCCGCGCCGCGACCGAGGTGACCCAGACGTTCCGCGTGCTCGCGGTGCTGATCAAGGAGGACCGCGGCTGGAAGATCGTCCAGACCCAGTGGTCCAACGGCGGCCCGATTCGCTAGCTCGCCATACCTGCCAGTGCGCGGCTTCGGTCCGGAGTGCATTGACCGTCGATTCCGGTGTCGCCTAGCATGCGCCGGTCACCGCGACCGCGGAGCGAACGGAGATCGAACGATGACGTTCTACAAGCGCCACGCGCCGAATCATCGCGAGCACCAGCGCGCGCTCGCCGATCACTCCGGGTTCGCCGGCTGGAAGGCGCAGGACCTCGAGGCTGCACTGCCCACCACGCAGTGGGAGGCGGAGGTCCGGCGCGGTCAGGAGCTCGGCCTGCCGTGCGCCGATTCGATCGAGGACAAGACCGAGATCAGCTGCTTTCAGCGCGGCGAGCTGCCGCACTGGTCGGGGATCAACACGTTCCTCAAGATGCCGTATCTCGAGGACGTCCGGAAGGTCGGCGATTACGACGTCGCGTTCGTCGGCGCGCCGTTCGACATCGGCACGACCTATCGCTCGGGGACGCGGTTCGGGCCCCAGGCGATGCGCCGGATCTCGTCGCTCTATACCGCGTACAACTTCGAGCTCGGCGTCGACCTGCGCGAGTCGCTCAGGATGTGCGACGTCGGCGATATCTACTGTCCGGCGAACATCACCAAGAGCCACGATCAGATCACCAAGGGAATCGCCCATATCCTGTCGCAGGGCACGCTGCCGATGATCATGGGCGGCGATCACTCGATCGGCTATCCCACGCTGCGCGGCGTCGCCCAGTGCGTCGAGGGCAAGATCGGCATCATCCATCTCGATCGCCATGTCGATACCCAGGAAAAAGACATGGACGAGATCATGCATACCTGTCCGTGGTTCCACGCGACGCAGATCGCGAACTGTCCGCCGACCAACCTGGTCCAGATCGGGATCGGCGGCTGGCAGGTGCCGCGGCTCGGCGTGCGCCAGGGCCGCGCGATGCGCTCGACGATCCTGACGATCGACGACGTCGAGAAGATCGGCGTCGACAAGACGATCGAGATCGCGCTGGAGGTCGCGTGGAAGGGCGCCAGCGCGGTGTTCCTGTCGTTCGACATCGACTCGGTCGACGCCGGGTTCGTGCCGGGGACCGGCTGGCCCGAGCCCGGCGGGTTCCTGCCGCGCGAGGCGCTCGCGATCCTGCGCGGGGTCGCCCGGGAGGGCGTCGCCGGCATGGAGGTCGTCGAGGTCTCGCCGCCCTACGACCACTCCGACATCACCGCGCTGCTCGCGGTGCGCGCGATGGTCGACGTCCTGGCCTCGATGGTCAAGCACGACCGGATCGGCGGGCGGCTGACCGCGCCGGCGCCCTGAGCCTGTGACCGCGTGGGCCCGCTGTTCCTGATCGTCACCGATCTCGCGCCGCACGATCCGGCGTGGCCGCGCGCGGTGGCCGAGGCCCAGGCGGTGGCCGGCGCCGCGGCGCCGATCCTGGGCTTTGCGCCCGAGGTCCGGGTCGCGAGCCTGGGCGACGGCGGGGCGGACCGGGGAGCAGGGCCGCCGGGAAGGTCGATCCCAGGGGGCTCCGCCCCTCCCCGCGGGCAAAGCCCGCAGGGTCCGCTCCCCGAGCTGGCCGCGGTGCTCGCCGGCGAGGCCGCGGCGGGCCGGACGCTCGCGTTCGTCCTGCCGGCGATCCTCGAGCTCGGCGTGTTCCAGCGCGAGGCGCTGGTCGAGCTGATCCGGGAGTCGCAGCGCCGCGCGCCGTCGCTCGCGATCCACTACGACGACGTCGACCCGTGCCACCGCCACCTGATCCAGGCGTTCGCCGAGGCGCTGTGGGACGGCCTCGCCGGCAGCGGCCTGCCGCCGCAGCGGATCGGCGTGCTGGTGGTCGCGGGCGGGCAGGGCGACGCGCGCGGCCGGGCGGCGGCCTACGCGGTGATGCGCCTGCTGTGGGAGCAGCTCGCGGTCGCGCACGGCGAGGTCGCGTTCGTCCGCCACCCGCGGCCGGGCGTCCCCGAGGCGCTCGCGCGCTGCGCGGCGTCGCCGCTGCACTGGATCGCCGCGCCGATGATGCTGTGGCCCGACGCGATCCACGCCTACGCCGAGGTGCTGTTCGACGACTTCCACCGCGCGCATTCCGAGGCGGCGGGCCTGCGCCTGGCGGCGACCGTCGGCGGCAGCCCGCACGTTCGCGCCTGGCTGGTCGAGCGGCTGCTCGCGCTGTTCCGCGCCCACCGCGATCGTGCGGACGCCCGGGCGCCGTCGCTGGTCCACGCGCCGGACAGCCGCGAGAGCTGCGTGATCGGGCCCGAGGCGAGCTGCACGATGGACATCCTGCCCAGCCCGCTCGGCCCCGATCTCGCCTACGGCGCCGGCGTGATCGCCGAGATCGTCGACACCGACGGGCTCGCGCGCCTGGTCCGGCACGCAGGGCTCACCGCCGACCGCGTGTTCGTCAAGGTCACCTGGCACGGCTACGCCACGGGGACATTCACCGACGCCGCCGCGCTCGATCGCCTGCTGTCCGCGCTGCCCGGGCGGGCGATCGTGCTCGAGGGCCACTCGACCGGGCGCAACCTCGGTGGCGCGCCGGTCGACGAGCGAAGCGAGGAGATGGGGGGTGGGGACCCTGCCGGCTCGGCCGGCGGGGCGGGGAGCAACGCCCCCCGTGGGATCGACTGGGAGACCGACGCGCGCGCGCACCGCAGCTGGCTGCGCGATCAGGAGGCCGAGTTCCTGCGCCGCACCGGCCTGGCCGACGTGATCGCCCGCCACCGCGCGCACCACGTCAACATCACCGAGGCGCACTGGGACGGCGCGTGCGCGCCGCGCGATCAGGTGCTCGACCTGCTCGCCGAGCGCGGCGTGCGGCTCGCCGACGACGAGCTCGCGGACTTCGTGCCGGCGATCGTGGTCGAGCACCTCGGCGCGCCGTTCGTGTCGTTCGCCCGGTTCAAGGGTCCGACCCGGCTGGGGATCGCGAACTGCTTCGGCCTGTTGCCGCCGCCGCTGCGCAGCCGGTTCCACGGCCCGACGATCGATCACTTCGCGCGGGTGTGCTGCGACGTCGCGCGGCTGTACGGCGCGCTGCTCCGGCCGTACGGCCTGGTCGAGGCGCTGTACAGCGCGGTGCGGTGGAACCGCAGCGGCCTGTACCGGAGCCGGTTCGGCAACTACGACCTGATCGCGAACCCCGGGCTGGTCACGCTGAGCCGCGGTCTGGTCGCGGCCGACGTGCTCGCCAGCCGGCTCCAGGGCCAGGACGTCCGGCGCAGCGCGTTCTTCGCGGCGGTGTTCGACGAGCTCGGCGCGCCGGAGCCGTCGCCCGATGGCGCGATCAGCGCGATCGACGCGGCGATCCCCGACGAGCTGATCCAGCGATTTGCGTGAGTGCGCCGCGCCTGCCGCGCCACCCGGCGGGAGTGCGGGAAGTCCGGAAGTGCGGGAGTCGCGAAATGCAGTCGCCATGGAAGATGTGTTTTCACGGACAGGATTCCGCGCACACGAAATACTCGCGAAACATGGCTGAAATCCACATCGTTCTGCGGCACGCAATCGTGCAGTCCGCCGCCTTTCGCGGCGCAGAAAACAGATTGCATATCGCGTCTGGATGCCTTTATGTGCGACACCAAGATCATGAATACGTCCCGCGCATGGCTGGCCGGCCTGATCGCCGGTGTGGTCTCGGTGTCGTGCAGTGGCAAGAAGTCCGACGGTGGCGCGCCGGCGCCGGGCAGCGCGGCGCCGCAGGCGTCGGCCAAGCCCAGCGAGGCCAGGCCGGCCGCCGCGGGCCGCGAGTTCCAGATCGCGTGGTCGGTGTGGACCGGCTGGATGCCGTTCAAGCTGATGGAGGCCAAGGGGTTCCTCGCCCGGCGCGCCGCCGATCAGGGGATCCGCGTCAAGCTCGTCGAGTTCCCGGCCTACATGGACTCGGTCACCGCGTTCGCCGCCGGCAAGCTCGACGGCTGCGCGCTCACCGCGATGGAGGCGCTGCAGCCCGCCGCGGCGGGAGTCGACACCGTGGCGATCGTCGTCAACGACACGTCCAACGGCGGCGACGGCGTGCTGGTCCGCGGCATCGACGACCTCAAGGGCCTGCGCGGCAAGCAGATCCTGCTCGCCGAGCTCAGCGTCAGCCACTACCTCCTGGTCCGCGGGCTCGACTCGGTCGGGATGAAGGAGTCCGACGTCAAGATCAAGAACACCGACGGCGACGAGGCCGGCAAGGCGTTCGTCGCCGATCCCAGCGTCGAGGCGGTGACGACCTGGAACCCGCACCTGTTCCAGGCCACCGAGGGCGGCAAGGGCAAGGTGATCTTCTCGAGCAAGCAGATCCCCGGCGAGATCATCGACCTGCTCGTGGTCAACCACAAGGCGCTCGAGGAGGCGCCCCGGCTCGGCATGGTGCTGACCGAGGCCTGGTACGACGCGATGCGAGCGATCGAGGACCCGGCGACCCGCGAGGACGCGATCGCGATCATGGCGGCCGGCGCGCACGCCTCGGTCGACGAGTTCAAGAAGATGATGGGCGGCACCGACCTGTACACCGATCGCGCGCGGGCCGCGGCGTTCCTCGAGGCCGACGCCACGAAGGCGACGATGGACAAGATCAAGAAGTTCTCGATCGACCACGGCCTGGTCAAGGACACCCACTTCGCGATCGGCTACGGCGCGAAGGCCACCGAGAAGCTGCGGTTCGACGCCTCGTACGCGGTGGCCCGGTGACGGTCGAGCCGCGGTTTCGCTCGATCATCGGCTCACCGCTCGCGCCGGCCACGCGCGTGGTGCTCGGCGCGGCCGGCGTGGTGGTGGTGATCGCCGCGTACAGCCTCTACGTGCATCGCCACGAGCTCGGCGGCGGCAACCCGCGGTTCAGCCCGGGGCTCGGCCAGCTGTGGACCGCGCTCCGCGAGCTCACCGAGGTCGACCCGCGCACCCAGGCCGTGCCGTTCTGGACCGACACCTGTGCGTCGCTGTGGATCCTCGCGCGCGGGCTCGGCATCGGCATCGCGATCTCCGCGACGCTCGGCATCGCGATGGGGGTGCTGTCGTCGGTGCACGCGCTGTGCGCGCCGACCGTGACCGCGATCGCGAAGGTCCCGCCGACCGCGCTGATCGCGCTGTTCATCGTCGTGTTCGGCGCGACCGGCGACGGCTTCAAGATCGCGCTGATCGCGTTCGGCATCTCGCCGACGCTGACGCTCGGGGTCGCGATGGTGGCGCGCGCGGTCCCGAGCAACATGATCGTCAAGGCGTACTCGCTCGGCGCGTCGACCGCCGCGGTCGTGGTCAAGGGCATCCTGCCGCAGATCGTCCCGCAGATCGTCGAGATGATCCGGCTCGCGGTCGGCCCGGCGTGGATCTACCTGATCGCCGCCGAGTACGTCAACGCGAGCGAGGGCATCGGCCACGGCATCGTGCTCAGCGGGCGCATGGTCCGGATCGACCACATCCTGGTCTACGTGATCTGGCTCGCGGTGCTCGGGACCGCGATCGACCTCGGCTTCCACGCGGCGTCGCGCGCGGTCGCGCCGTGGGCCGCGGCGCGCAAGGAGGATTGACCCGCGATGGCACCGAACCACCCCGTCCTGGAGTGCCGGAAGCTCGCGCACCGCTACCGCGTGCGCGGCGGGTACCAGGTCGTGTTCGAGGGCCTCGACCTCGCGATCGACGGCCACCAGTTCGTCAGCGTGATCGGGGCGAGCGGCTGCGGCAAGTCGACGCTGCTACGGCTCGTGCTCGGCGCGGAGCGGCCGTGGAAGGGCACGCTGCGCTCGTGCGGCGAGCCGATCACGCACCCCGACCGCACGCGCGGCATCGTGTTCCAGAAGTACTCGCTGTTCCCGCACCGCACCGTGCTCGAGAACGTGATGTTCGGCCTCGAGCTGTCCCGCACCTACCTGGTCCAGAAGTGGCTGACCTGGCCGTGGTACCGCAGCCGCGCGCACCGCGGGTTCCGCGACGAGGCGATGCACCACCTCGAGCAGGTCAAGCTGCACGAGCACGCCGCCAAGTACCCGCACCAGCTGTCGGGCGGCATGCAGCAGCGCGTCGCGATCGCGCAGGCCCTGATCATGCAGCCACGCATCCTCCTGATGGACGAGCCGTTCGGCGCGCTCGACCCTGCCACCCGCGCGTCGCTGCAGCGCGCGATCGTCGGCGCGTTCCACGGCCAGCAGACGACGATCGTGCTGGTCACCCACAACCTCGAAGAGGCGGTCTACGTCGGCACGCGCCTGCTCGTGCTGGCCAAGCACCCGCGCGAGCCCGCCCCCGGCTCGCGCATCGTGATCGATCAGGCGATCCGCCAGAGCGCGTCGCTCGACGCCCCCGAGACCCAGGAGCTCCTCGACCATGTTCGCCACGCCGGCTTCAGCTAGCCCCTGCTCCCGTCCGTTCCCCGGGCCGACCGGCCGCGCCGCCGCGCTGGTCGGCGCAGCGCCCGCCGCTCGCGCCGACGACGCCCCACCATCGTACTACGCCGCGGCGCTAGCCGGCACCACCGTAGCCCACCGCCCCAGCGGCGGCTCGCTCGCCGGCTGGCAGCGCGACATCACGACCAGCGTCGGCCTCGGCCGCATGGTCACCGACACCCTGGCGCTCGAGCGCGAGGTCGCGCCGACCTTCGTCAGCGGCAGCTACGCTGCGCGCTCCCTCGTACCCGGCGTGGTCTGGGCGTTCTCGCCCCACGTCTACGCCGCCGCGCGCTTCGTGGTCCCGCTCGATCCGCAGCTCGATCTCGGCCTCTACCCCGGGGTCGGCCTGATCCGCTCGTTCGCGCGGTCTGTCGCTCGTCGCCGAGCTCAATCCGTTCAGCTACGCCGGCCGGGGCAACCCCGACCTTGGCGTGTCGCTGACGGCGGCGCGCTGTACGCGTTCTGATCCGCCGCACCTGCGGCGCTTGCTTTGCCACCCAGCCGATTTGCGGCACGCTGTGACCCGTCGCGCGGAGCGCTGGCCCGACCAGACATTCCCAAACGGGTGCGCATTCATGCGAAGCTCTCGACGTGTCCTACTTCTTCCACGATCTGACGATCCCCGGTGAGCGGCTCTCATTCATGGCCAAGGCCATCAACCAGCCCGCTTCGAACCCGGCTCTTTCCCTCAAAGGACGTGCTCGCTAACACCAACGCGTCATTTGTCTTCGACGAGCGCGTGGAACTCCGATACGGCCAGGTCGTTCCAATCGGTGCCCTTGTAGACCGACTTCACGACGAGCTTGATCCAGTCGCACTGCCTTGACCTCGGAAGCGGCACCGTCTTCTTGTTGGCGTCATCGTCGAAGTGGATGGATATTTCGGCCCCGTCCGAAAACTGGATGACCGCGTTTTCGATGCGGTTGTTCTTGCGGTAGAGATCCTGCTGCTGAAAGTTCCACTGGAAGCCGTTTGAGAACTCGAAGCCGGTGATTTTCTGCGGAGTCGAGAAGGTCATCATCACCCACTCGCTGACGCCACTGTCGGGATTGCGCTCCGGTTGCCAGCTGGTCGAGAGCTTGTTGTCGATCAGGTTCGACGCCGCGAACGTGTAGCCCTGCCAGTTCGGCAGGACCGAGGAAGCCGTGATGGTCGTCCGCTGGTTGGGCGCGCGGCTGCCGCTGCTGGGCGGTCGACGGTCCGTCGCGGTCGTGTCGGTCCCGGTCCCCGGAGGCTCCTTGTGCGCTCGCGGCGCAACTGCCGCAGGGGGGGGTGGAGTTCCGACAAAGGTGAAGATCTTTCCCGCATTGCCCACCACGACGAACATTGATCCTGTAGACACGACATCCCCACCCTCAATGTAGGCCGGCCGAATCGCAGGGTTCCAGGCAGTTCCATCCAACGAGATCAGGATGCCCTCGCTGCCGATCGCCACGAACCTCCCGTCACCGAACACGGCATTTCGGAGATTGAGTTTGCCCTCGACCGCGCTCCACCTACTCAGGTCAGGTCCGACCGAGGTTAAGATCGCTGCCCCCGCTGGTACGAGGTACCGATCATTGCCGTATGCAGCACGGAAGAATCCCGCGTCCGGTCCACTCCAAACCGACAGCCCAGCCGAACGATCGGTCCAGTTCTTCCCATCGGTTGAGGTCAACAACGTCCCGTGGTGTCCTGTGATGACGAACTTCCCGTTGAGGAATGCGAGCCCGTCGAGGTGGTTCGTGGTTCCAGCGTTGCCGGCGGTCCAGGTTGCTGCGTCGCGCGACCACTCGACCGCGCCAAGGTTCCCGACAGCGACAAAGGTTCGGTTGCCGTAGGCAATGCCGTTCAAGCCGGGGGTGGTGGCAGAAGTGCGCTCAGTCCAGGTGATACCGTCTGACGAAGTGGTGATGATCGCACCGAGTGGGGTTCCCTCTCGATTGGTTCCAACAGCGACGAAGAATCCAGCCCCGTAAGTGACTGCCGTGTAGTAGTTCGCAGCCGACACCCTTGTACGGGCTCGCGTCCACGTGATGCCGTCGGGCGACGAAATGAACGTGCCACCGTGACCCACGGCGACCAGGTGTGAGCCCGACCACGCAATCCCGGTCAGCCCTTCCGTGACCCCCGAGACTTGGCTCGACCACCTGGGGCCAGGCCCATCTGGCGCAGACTTGGCGGCGCCCTCCGATGTGCTCTGTGAGATGTATCGGGTGGGGGCCGAGTCGCGCTTGGCGATCACGATGGTGAGAACAGCGGCAACGATCATGAGTAGCGCGATGCTTGCGACTATTGCCGCGCGTGATGAACGCGAGCGTGGAGCCGCCTTACGCTTCGTCTGCTGGGCCTCGCCGGCCTCGGCCGCCTTGCCCGTTGTGCTCTGTGGGCGCGACTGCCCAGGTCGCTGTTGAACGGGGCTCGGGCTCGACGGGTCCGACTCCTCGAGCTCAAGCTCAGTCATCACTGCTGACGAGTCGCGCGGCGTCAACGGTTCCCCGCGCTTATTTCTCCGCGCCTCGGCTTCAGCCTCGGCAAGAACTGCAACAATTGAGGCGTGACCCGCAACTTCGGCGCATAGTCTTGCCGTTTGGTGATCGTTGCCCTCTGTGAGCACGTCAGCACCATCCGCGAGAAGAACGCGAACCACTTGCGCATGACCATGTAGTGCTGCGCCCATGAGGGGCGTCATGCCATTCGCAGCGTATCGAAAATCCGCGGGCACCCCAGCCGCGAGGAGCCTCTCCACGTGCGCGACATTGCCCTCCGCCGCAGCCTGCATCAACACGCGACCTAGGCCTTCGTCGATGATGTCCTGCCGTGCTGACTTGCTTGTATTTGAGGGGGGGGCGTTTGCTCCAACATCTTGAGTCGTGTGGGCGCGAAGGAGCGTCAGCATCCTTTCGTCATGCCTCATTTCGGCGATAGAGATCGCCGTGAAGGTCTTCCCGTTCGAACGGGCTTCCGGAGCGACGCTGGCTCCCCGAACAAGCAGCAGTTCGGCAATAGAGTGCTGCTGCTTTTCAACCGCGAGCATCAGGACCGTGAACCCGTTTTCGTTCGCGAAGTTGACATTCGCGCCCGCGACAATGAGCTTCTCGGCGACGCTGACGTCTCCTCGCTGTATGGCAATGATCAGGGGCGTGCGTCCACTCCGATCGAGATGATCTAGGTTGGCTCTGTGGCGCGCGAGGATCTCGACTGCTGGCAGGCATGTCCCGGAGGCGATGAGATGGAGCACCGTGTTTCCGTCGTCATCGACGGCGTTCGGGTTGGCTCCGGCATCCACGAGCGCTTGGGCAATGGTGATTTGGTCTTGTCGGATGTGTTCGGGCTCGCGCTTTGTCACCTTTGCCATCAAGTCACTGGTGACCGTTGGCAGGGCCGCCATTAGCATGGTGCCCTTTTTGTCGTCGAATCCCGTCTGGTCGTTGACGTCAACACCGGCGTCGATGAGAGCCGACACCACGTCCACACATCCCGAGGTCGCAGCGGTGCGTAGGCAACTCGGACCAGCGGGTACTCCGAGCTTCAGGAGCTCTTTGACTGCTGTGGCGTTGCCGCGCAGAGCGACGAAGAACAGCATGGATCGTCCACGCGCGTCCTCCGACTTCGGGTCGGCCCCTCTTGCGAGGAGCAGCTGCGCCACCTCCAGGTGGCCGGCCTCGATGGCCGCTAGCAGAGGCCATCGGCCGCGTTCGCTGTCCCCTGCGTTGACGTCAGCCCCGTGGGCGAGAAGGGACTCCACGAGGCCAACTAGGCCAAGTCCTGCGGCGAGATGGAGCAGCGTCATGCCCCCATCAAGTCGGAGCTCCACGTCGATTCGTCCCGAATCCACCAGCGCGATAGCAACGCGCGTCTGGCCGACGTTCATGGCACGAAGGAGCGCGGCCTGGTCATCGAGAAGCGGTGGATCAAGACGTCCGCCGGTCGAGGTCAGCAGCAGTGAATCGGTGCCAACACCATCCGGGTGCAACGTGAACTCCGGCCGATCCGCCAGGTTAGCCTTCTGATCGGCGTACTCCAGGACTGCCAGCCGGACATCATCATGAGCGTCGACCATTCGAAAGAGCACAGATTCGATGGCCTGAAGCTTCTCCCCCAGTGCGTCTGCAATATCGCGCCTTCCGAGTCGTTTCTGGATGCACATCCCCGCGAGGATCGCTGAGAACGCGGACCCCAGCGCTGCGGGGCTATAGTGGTTGAGTAGGTGGTTGAGCAAGATGTTTGCGCAAGAGACGTGGAACCCTTCATCTCCCACCTCGACAAGGGCCGTGACGAAGCCACGCGAGTGGATCAGAGGAAGAAGGGGCTCGGAAAGAAGGTCTCCCAAGTATTGCTTTCGCCCTTCATGATCCACCTCAGCTTGAAGGTTGCCCTGGAGCAGAGTCCCGAACTGAACGGCCGCGACCCACAAGCAAGCCGTGAAGACCTCCCGTTGGGTGTCTGCCCACGCGCGGATGAACGGACGAACCTCTGAGGCTCCGATCAACGAGAGTAGCCCGCAAGTCGCGAGGCCTTCCGCTCGGGCGTTGCGGTCCACCTCGTCATCCAGGGCCGGTTGGACTCCGATTAGCAAGAGTGCGCCGCCCGCCTTCGCGAGGTTCGCCCTCAGGCTCGCAAGTTGAGCATGCCGCTCTGTGGTTCGAGCCTCGTCTTCGCTCGCCAAGGCGTCCGTTTTCGGTGGACCGTCTTTGGCGAATTGTTCCGCGGCAAGCTCCCGGTCGACCTGCTCAATAACCGATGACCAATGGAGGATCAGCGGTTCGATCTTGGCGCGATAGGCCGGCGTGAGCGCGTGGGGGTGAAGGTCATCGAAGTCGGGGACGTCTGTCGGTCCACTTGCCGGGTAGAGGAGCGGCGGATCCCCACTCCACTTGATCTTCGTCAAGGAGTCCCCAGCTTGTTTGGCGTAGACTATCTTGGCTGTCACCGCCATAAGAAGTGCTCTCTCGCGGAGCCCGAGTTGAGGATCTGTCTGCGGATCGGCAGTCACGTCCACCTCCGATATTACTCAAGCGACATGCCTGACTCGATCGACGAGCCGACTCGTTGAGACTCAATCTCGATCTGGCTGTGGCCATCTGGGGCAGCCCTCGCCGCGATCGCTACTTGTCGTAGAGGAACGCCTCGGCTTTCCTCATGGCCTCTGACGCAGATGAGGCTTTCCCGCAAGACGCCCACCCCGAGTACGAAACGTAAACCTCGTGGCAGCTATGGTCCCACTTCACCTCGTAGGACTTTCCGGCGCCAGACTTGACCCTCCCAATTACCTCCGCACTCATGGCTCCCCTCCATTTTGTAGTTCGAGGATTGTTTCGCACCGATGCCTAGGTGTCAAGTCGCTTGACGCGGCTCTGCATTGGGAGTGGACGTGCACCGAGATCTCGAAGCTTCGCATCATCCGCGGCGGCCGGAGCTCGGCGGCCGAGCAGTCGATCGCGGCCGGTGCTGCACACGATTCGCTGCGTTTCGCTGCAGTGCTTGCAAGCGGCGGAAATGGCGGCCAAAATCTGGCCTCTCTCGGTCTGGGACATCGAGACCGGGCGCGCGCTCGCCACCTTCCAGGGCCACACCGACTGGGTGTGGCCCACGGCCATGTCGACTGGGTGTGGGCATGTGCGGTAACGCCGGACGCCCGGCGCGTGTATACAGGACGCTCAAGGTCTGGGTTGCAGCGAGGCTAGTCCAAAATCAAGCGATAGCCAGGCCTAAGAATTGCATTGCAGCTACCGAGATCTGTCAGCGCAGACACCGAGTCCGCAGGGCGCAGCTCAAGCGTCGGGTTGCGTCGGGTTGATCCCGCTGCGATCGCCCTCCACCGAATGTCGATCTGACTGACTCCTTGATTCGGTTTGTGGTTGAGAGTCGCTCGACCTATCCCGAGCAGGATGGCATTGGGAGGCCACTACTGTCTTACAATGCATCAAGCAGGCGAAAGAAAATCGAGAGATCGGGCCGCCACGCCAGCAGGCGATAGACCAGTTGTCGGCCGGTTCGGAGGATCTGAGTCGGGATGAGCATAGATCGTTGCACGAAGGAGCGGAACTCCATGCGCAGCACGCGTTCGCGATCAGCGTCGTGCTTGGTCCGCCACCGCGGCGTGACCGGGATGGTGAGCGCGAACCACGCCTTGAGCGACCAGGCGATCGCGACAATCGCCATATAGGCCCAGTTGGCGTTGAGCGTATTGAGCGGTGCATGTAACGCGCGGACGCCGGTCTTGAGTTGCGCGAGCAGGTTCTCTTGATTGCAACGCCCGTTGGCTTCGGCGACGACCTGCTCGC
>JBGQCL010000145.1:0-24032 GCA_041495365.1 Kofleriaceae bacterium
CGATCGAGGCGCCGCGGACGGTCGCGCCGCGGCCGTGCAGCGCCCGCGCGGTGAGCTCGGCGTGACCGGAGCGGAGCTCGACACCGTCCGTCCACGCCACCGCGCTGCGTCCCTGGAGCTGCCAGCCGTCCGCCGCGACGGTCCAGCGGGCATCGACCGCGCGCAGGGCGCGCAGCGCGCCGAGCGAGCGCGGCAGCGCGGCGCAGATCTCGACGGCGGCCGCCGCGACGCGGCCGGTGGCGCATGCGCGCAGGGCGCCGGCGTCGTCGCGGACCGACGCGTGGACGTCGCGCGCCACGGCCGGGCCCAGCGCGATCGCGTCGCTCGCCGCGGTCAGGTCGACCGACGGTCCGGCGGGTGCGATCGTCCCCGACACCGCGAGCCGCGCACCGCCCACGGTGAGCGTTGCGTCGACGATGCGCACGACGTCGAACGGCAGGTCGCGGGCGGGCTCGGTGGTCCCCCGCGGTGCCAGGTGGTCGAGCGCCGCGGCCGACAGCTCGGCGCCGCGGATCGTGACCTGGTGGATCCGCGGTTGCCACAGCACCGAGATGCCGGCGTCGATCTCGATCGCGCCGAGCGCCAGGCCGTCGCCGAGCGACACCCCGGTCAGCCGCAGGTGGTCGAGGCCGAGGCCGGACACCGCGACGCTCGCTGCGGGGAACCCGCGGGCCGCGAGCATGGCCTCGATGCGACGCGCCACCAGCGCGGGCACGACGCAGTGGTACACGGCCGCGCCGGCGAGCAGACCGGCGGTCGCGATCCACCATCGGCGCACGCGATGGCTCCCCTGAAAGTTTCGACCGGTCAGCACGACTTGGACGACAACCTGGACACGCCGGTTGCTCGGCGCATGCAGTTTCGTGCGCGGAGTTTGCGCGACCGGTGCAAGAACCTCCTAGCCGATTGGCGGGGATGACGCCGAGCGCCGGTCAGGCGGCGATGCCGCGCCGCTGCTGGGCGCGCCGCAGCCAGCGCTCGGCCCGGGCGACGGTGAACCGGGCCTCGGCGGCGTCGAGGTGGGCCTCCGCGGCGGCGCGATCCGCCGCCCACAACCGGCCGGCGAGCGCGAGCCGGACGACGCCTTCCTGCAGCACGTTGTGCGTGCGCGTGGCCAGGGTCAGCGCGCGGCTCAGGTCGGCGATCGCGAGGCCGTCATCGCCGAGCTCGGCGAGCGCGCGGCGCCCGAGGATCTCGTCGAACGGGTTGGCGCGCAGCGGGTCGGTCGCGCGGGCGAGCGCGGCGGCGATCAGTGCCCGGGCATCCTCGGTCTCCTCGGCGACGTGCAGGCACGCGCGGTAGACGTCGACGTAGCGCCGGAGCCAGCGGTCGCCGGGCATCAGCCGCGCCAGGTGCTCGCCGCAGAACTCCGCGGTGCGGCCGGTGATCGCGAGCGCGATGCTCTCCAGGATCCGCGCGGCCGCGCACCTCGGTCGGCTCGTCGGAGCGGGCGAAGTGGTAGCCGATCGCGCGCGCGGCGCCGGCGGTCGCCCGCGCTGTGGACCAGGTGCTCGGCGATCCGCTTGTGGAACCGGCGGCGCATCGTGAGGTAGCGATTGCCGGTCTCCATCACGCCCACGGGGCTCCGTCCCCGCCTCGCTCGACTCCCGTGTCGGGCATCTCGATACAGGGACTTCCGGGGTCATGTGCGCAGCACGACGACGCCCGGCAGCCGGTCACCGACGCGGGCCTGCATCGCCGGGGCGAGCCGGAATTCGGGGGCTGCACCGGCCGCGCGCAGGTCGCGATCGACCACCGCGACCACCGCGGTCACCGCGCCGGCGTCGTCCGGCATGCGGGTGAGGTCGATCTGCAGATCGAGGGTCGGGTCGAGTCCGGTGCAGCGAGCGATCAGCGCACGGGTCAGCGCGGCGAGGTAGACCGGCAGGCCGGCGGGCGGGCCGAGGAAGCCGGCAGCGTGCGCGGCGATGCCGTCGAGCACGGCCAGCGGGCGCAGGAAGTTGGCGTACAGGAAGCCGCGGACCACGGCGTCGTCGAGCGCGCACGGCACCAGCCCGTCGAGCCCCGCGTCGGGCTGCCACCACGTGGCCGGGCCGGCGGTGTCGCTGATCGCGAAGATTCCGGCGGCGGGCAGCGAGCGCCGGATCAGGTTGGCGATGCTGACCCGCTCGTCGGCCAGGTCGCGCGACTCGAACAGCACGAGGTCGCGGTGCCCGGCCTCGGCGAGGTCGAGCGTGTGGGCGAGCGTCGGCGACGCGTCGATCGCCACGTGGCCGGGCAGGAGCTTGCGGAGCCGCGCGGGCAGCGCCGGGTCGGTGTGCTGGAGCAGCACGCGCGGTGGGTGGAGCAGGAGCCCGGCGTCGAGCTTGAGCATGCGGGCGGCGACCGCGCGGATCTGGTCCGGGGTGAACGGCTTGCCGATGTACGACACGCCGCCGAGCTTGACCGCCGCCGCCACCACCGCGGCGGTCGACACCGAGGTCACCAGCACCACCGGCGTGGTGTCGCCGCGCGCCCGGATGTGGCGCAGCGCGGTCGGGCCATCCATGACCGGCATCACCACGTCGAGGAAGATCAGGTCCCAGCGCGCCGACCGCGTCCGGTCGACCGCGACCTGGCCGTTGTCGGCGTGCCCGAGCTCCAGGCCGTACGGCTCCAGCGCGAGCTGCATGGCGTTGCGCACCAGGGTGGAGTCGTCGACCAGCAGCACGCGCCACATACTCATGGCAGTCCTAGGCCCGGAACAGCGAGGCGGCGTGGGTGCGGGACGGTGATCGCGCGATCGGGACGCAGCACCGCACGGTGGTGCCGGCGCCCGGCTCGCTCAGCAGCTCGACCCGGCCGCCGAGCTCGCTGCAGGTCGCGCGCAGCGCGCTCATCCCCAGGCCGCGGCCCGAGGTCTCGGTGATCTCGGGCGCCGTCGACAGCCCGCTCGCGAACAGCGCGTTGGCCAGCTCGCGCGGGGTCCGGATCGGCAGGCCCATCGCCGCGGCGCGCGTGGTGACCGCCGGCCAGTCGATGCCGCGGCCGTCGTCGCGGATCTCGACCACCAGCTCGCCGCCGCGCAGCTCGGTGGTGAGCACCAGGTGCGCCCGCGCCGGCTTGCCGCACGCCAGCCGCTGCTCGGTCGGCTCGATCCCGTGATCGATCGCGTTGCGCACGCTGTGGGTCAGCGCCGACCACAGCGGCGCGAACCGCTCGCCGTCGACCCGCAGCCCGTTGTCGCGCAGCTCGACGTCGAGCTCGGCCTTGCCGAGCCGGCGCGCGAGCTCGCGGGCGCGGTCGGCGAAGTGCTCGAGGTGGGGGCGCGTCGGGTCCTGGCTCCACCGCCGGATCTGCGCCGCCCACGGCGGCTCATCGTCACCGATCGCGCCGAGCACCGACTGGTACTCGTCCCAGTCGACCAGGATCGCGCGGCGCTGCGAGACGTGGAGCAGCGCCTCGACCCGGTCCTGGAACTCGCGCCAGGTGTCGACCAGCTGGGTCCACGCGGCCGCGTCGGGGACGCCGGATCCGGCGTCGATCCGGGTCTCTAGGTCGTGGCACAGCTCGGACACGCTGGTGACGCCGAACAGCGCGGCGTTGCCCTTGAGCGTGTGGAGCCGGCGCTCGAGCTCGCCGAGCGGGTGGCGCGCGAGCGGCTCGGCGAGCAGCGCGTCGGTCTCGTGGAGGAACGCCAGGAAGCCTGCGCGATCGCGATACGCGTTGTCGATCACCGCGAGCAGCTCGCGCTGGCCGGCCTCGGCGCACTGCCGCGCGATCTCGTCGGTGGCGTCGGTCACCGCGACGAGGATCGAGGTCATGGGCAGGCCGATCGGCTGGTACTCGACGTGGAGCTGGCGGCCCTGGCGCTCCAGCCGGTGCGGCAGCTGGCCGAGCACGACGTCGATCGGCATCAGCTCGGAGTGCAAGCTCTCGAAGCCGAGCTGGATCCACGCCGCGAGGTTGCCGTCGTCGCCTGCCAGCACGGTCCAGATCGGCACGTCGCTGCTCGGCGCGCCGAACCAGCGGGTGAAGGCCTGCGAGCACTCGGCGCGGAGCGTCCCGTCGAGCTCGACCGTGGCGAACCCCTGCGCGACGCTGCTCAGCAGCACGGTCAGGTTGCGGTTGCGCTGCTCGAGCTCGGCGGCGCGCTCGCTCACGATCTGCTCCAGCTGGGTCAGCTGCTCGACGCGCTGCTCCAGGTGGCCGCGCTCGTGGTCCAGCGCGGTGTAGGTCCGGCCGGCCGCCTCGACGAACGCGGCCAGTCCGGGGAGCTCCGGCACGCCGTCCGGGAACGCCTCGCTCAGCTGGCGCTGGACGAGGTCGTGCCGGCTGATCGCGGGCACGCCGTACGGGACAGGATCGAGCATCGCTTGCTGTCAGTCAAACCGGCCAGGTCTGCGAGATCTTGAGGCCCGATCGCCGCTCAACACCGCACCGGGCCGGCCGATCCTACACAGTGCATGCCCTCGGCCATCATCGTCGACGATTCTCCGATCATGCGCGCGCAGCTCGCAAAGCTGCTGGAGCGCGCGGGGTTCACGGTGGTGGCCCAGGCGGGCACCGCCGATCAGCTGCTGGAGCTGTACGAGCAACACCGACCCGACCTGGTCTCGCTGGACATCGTGATGCCCGGACGCGACGGCGCGACCGCGGCCGCCGAGCTCCGGGTGCGCTACCCCCAGGCGATCATCGTGATCTGCACCTCGCTCAACACCCGCGACAAGATCGACGTCTGCCGGCGGGCGGGCGTCAAGTGCTACCTGCTCAAGCCATTCAATCCCGACTACGCGGTGTCGGTGTTTCGCCGGGTCCTGAACTACACGCGCGAGATCCCGCTGCCCAAGTTCGACAAGCTCGACGATGCACCGGTTCCGCCGGCCGCCGGCCCGGGGGACCGCGGTGCGGTGCCCGGGCGATGACGGACCTGCTCGGGCCCGAGGTGGTGCACAGCTTCCTCGACGTGGTGGTCCGCTACCTGCGGACCACGGTCGGGGTCGAGGCGGTGATCGCGGCGATCGGTGAGCCGCCGAGCGCGTCGCAGACCATCGCGGTCGCGCTCGACTTCAAGGGCGATGTGCGCGGTCCGGTCACCTGGGTGTTCCCGCACTGGATCGCGCTGGAGCTGGTCCGCCGCCTGATGTGCGATCCGGATCCGGCGCCGGAGGCCGCGACCGACGGGGCGACCGAGCTCGCGAACATCCTCACCGGCCGGGCCAGCGAGGTGCTGGAGCGCCACGGCTTTCAGTGCGAGTTCGGGGTCCCTCGCGTCCACATCGGCGACCTCCCGGTCGGCATCGCGGTGCGGATGGCGACGCCGAACGGACCGATCGACGTCGTGCTGTCGATGGCCAAGACCGGTCGCTTCAAGCGCGTGGTCTAGCCGTTCCGTCAAGCCGCGCGCGCCACGCGATCGCATCGCGTGTCGGGCGATCCGCGCGTGAGTCGGGAATTGCGGAATCGACCACAGCGCGGGCACCCCGGAACGCAGTGTTCCGCACGGCGCGGGGACATGCAGCAGGCCAGGCTCCGTGCGCCGGCGCCCGGCGGCGAAATTTTTTCGCGGTGCGGCGCGGCCCCCGGCTGTTGAATCACCGTCGTCGATGTGATTGAATTCCGCGGAGTTGTGGGGTCTAACGCGAAGACCGACGTCCCGGACGATGTGCGAGAACGCCCCAGCGCTGGGCGCGCTGCAGATCCCGATAGTGATGTCATCGGTCTCGTCGCCAATGGGGATATGACCGGTGCGCTTCGAAGTTTGATGCAGCGACACGGGACCTCGGTATTTCGCTACTGCCGCGAAGCGCTGCGCGACAGGGCGCTGGCCGAGGACGTGCAACAACAGGTGTTCATTGCTGCGTTTCGCGACCTTCCCAAGTTCAGCGGACGCTCGACCGTGCGTACGTGGCTGTTCGCCATCGCGCGACACCGCGTGCTGGATGCCGCCAAGTCGCGCCGGCGTGCTCGATCCCACGTCGACAGCGAGGATGCGGCCCACATCCCGGACCCCGGGCCGTCGCCCGGCGAGCACCTCGACGACGAGCGGCTGCGCGAGGCGCTCGTCGGCTGCCTGCAGCAGCTGGCGCCGCATGTGGTCACGGCGGTGCTGCTGCGATTTCAGCAGGGCTTCACGTTCGAGGAAATGGCCGATGTGTGCCACGAGAAGCCGGGGACGCTGCAGGCGCAGGTCGCGCGGGCGCTGCCGTCGCTGCGCACCTGCATCGAGACCCGCACGGGAGGGACGCCATGACCGGTTCGAACGAGCGTCCGGACGAGCCATCGACCGAGCGGATCGAGGCGGCGCTGGCGCGGCTCGGCGCCGAGCACGAGCCGCCGGTGGGCTGGGAGGCTCGCGTGCTGGCCGCCGTCGGCGCCCCCCGGCGTCGCTGGTGGGCCTACGCGGCGCCCGGGGTGGCGCTCGCGGCGGCCGCGGCGGTCGCCCTGGTGGTGCTGCGCCGGCCGCCGCCCGCGCTCGCGCTCAACGTCGACGTCAAGCACAGCGCGCGGTACCGCGGCGATGAGGCCAGCGCCGGCGACATCGCACACATCGTGGTGTCCGGCGGCAAGGGCCCTCGCGCGATCTGGGTGTATCACGAGGAGGTCCAGCTCGTGCTGCGCTGTCCCGGCGATCCGAGGTGCCGGGTGTCCGATGCGTCGACCGAGGTCGATGTGACGCTGACCTCCGCCGGGACCTACACCATGGTCGCGCTGACCGGGGGCTTCAGCCTGCCCCCGCTGACGGGGACCTACGACGCCGACACGGCAGCCGCCAAGGACGCGGGCCTCGACGTCCGACAGTCCCGCCTGGTCGTGCAGTAGCCGGGGGGGCGAGAACGGCGGCCGGGCGGCGCTCGCCGCGGCTCCGCCGTCACGGCGACGCGGCGGGTGGGCGCTGCGAGAGCGCTCGCTGGACCGCGGCGATCGCCGCGTCATCGCGGGCGAGCTCGGCAAGCTGGCCGTCGAGGTCGTGCAGCGCGCGCGCGCGCTCGAACGCGGCGAGCGCGGCGGGGATGCGGCGCTGGGCCAGTGCGATCTCACCGAGCACGCGCAGCGCGTCGCCGCGCGCCGGTGTCGCGAGCAGGCCGCGGGCGATCGCGCTCGCGGCCGTCAGATCGCCTGCGTCCCGGTGGGCCTCGGCGAGCCGCGTGCCGGTGGTCGGGTCGCCGGTGCGCGTGTACTCGCGCTCGCAGACCCGGGCGACGATCGCGGCCGGCGCGGTGCCCGCTGCCGCAGCGCAATCCGGCCCGCGGCGGCCGATCTCCAGCGTGGCCGCCAGGCCGCCGAGCACGGCGAGCCAGAGGATGCGGCGGACGATGCGGCGGACGATGCGCCGGCGCGGGCGCGCGACGCGCACGAGGGGAGCCGGGTGCACCGGGTCATGGGGGACAGTCATCGCTGCTTGGAGAGGCGACGCGACGCGCGCGAATGCGACCGGGGAACGACCCGGTCGCATTCGCGAGGACGATCTGCCTGCCGCAGGTTGCGCCGCGCAGCATGCGGCGGCGGCCCGCGCTGTGGCGCGCGCGCACGGGTCGCTGGCCCGGGCGATCGACGGCGCCCCTGCGCCGCCGCCGGCTAGTTGCCGGTGAGCGGCACGGTGAACAGATCGGTCATCGCCGCGGTCGTGCTGCGGTCGGCGGCAGCCGCGCACGGCAGCGGCTGGAGCCCGAGGATGTGCTGCACGGTCATCAGGTACGAGCTGGTGTCGTAGTCGGTCTGCGACTTCATGCCGTGCGCTGCGTTGGGCGAGATCGCGAGGAACGGCGGATCGTCGGACGCCGGCGAGCCGCCACCCTCGTCCCACAGCAGGAAGATCACACCGCCGTTCTTGAAGTTGTCGGTCGCGAGCAGCTTTGGCACCTCGCGAGCCAGCCAGCTGTCGCCCTGGCCGATCGAGCCGTCGTGCATGTCGTTGTCGAGGTTCGGCGTGATGAACACGTAGCTCGGCAGCGCGTGGTTGGCGATGTCGGCGTCGAGCTGGGAGTAGTCGACGACGTGGGCGTTGCAGCGCTGCTCGGGGTGGTACGCCTTGCCGTCCCAGCCGTTGATGTCGTCGAAGTAGGCGAACGGGTTGTGCTTGGCCGCGTAGCGGCCGTGCGAGGTCACCCCGCACGGAGTGCCCATGCTCTCCTGGTACGACTTCCAGCTCAGGCCGGCGAGCTCGATCTGGTCTGCGATGTGCGAGGTCGAGGCGAGGTGATGCGATCCCGGATCGCTGTCGTCGAGCACCCCGAAGTTCTGGCCGGCGACCATCCAGAAGTAGTTCGGCTCGCTCGGGTGGACGAACGAGTCGTGATAGCCCTCGGCCACGGCTTGGTCGTTCGCGAGCTGGTTGATGTACGGCGCCTGCGCGTTGCCGAGGATCTCGCCCCGGCTGTGGTTCTCCATGACGATCGTGAACACCGTCCCGCCCTTCCATGCCGGCGCCGGCGCCGCCACCGCTGCGGTCTTTGTCAATGGATCACACGCGACATTCGTGTTGCCCGAGTTGTTGGCGCAGCCGGCGAGCGACAGCGCGCCGAGCAAGATCGTGCGCGAGGAGGAGAGCCGGGGAGACAGGGTGCGATTCGTCATGCGGGACAACCTTGTTATCGACATTGCTACTGGCAAGCGAAACGTATGCGTTTGGGGCTGCAATCGTCGACGCAATTCATGCGTCGCGTGGAGTCGCGGGGAATCGAGGTCGGCGACTCATGATCGGGAGTCCGCGACGCGCAGGGAGGCGGCGTTCGCCTGCCCGATCTGCGAGGTGGCGTCGGGACCGGGCGGAGCGCTCGCCGCGATTCGCCGATCGCGCCGCGCACGCCAGCCGGGATCGCGCGGTGAAGCGCCGCGCGACCCGATGCCGCGCGCGGTGGTCGGGAGGGCCGCCGCCGGGCCGGCGAATGCGCGGCCGGCAGGCTCGCATCGCGCACGCGCTGCGCGCCGGCCGCGGCCCGACGCGGATCTTGCGTGCCGGCGCGACGAGGGGAAGCTGACTCCGTCGCGCAGGTGTGGGGCACCGCGGTTGCACTGACCTGCTCGCAAGATGGTGGCACAAGGGTCTCGTGATGGGCATGCTTCGACCTGGGGCGCGGGAAACACCTCGGGCCCCCGAGGATCGCTATGACCGGGCGGCGTTGCAAAGGGTTCGCTCGTGTCGCGGCGATGCTGGCCGCGGCCGCGGCGACCCCCGCGGCCGCCGATCCCGTGGCGGACCCGCCGGCGGTCAGGCCCGAGGTCGCGAGCGCGACCGTTCCCCGCCCGGCCGGGCCCGACGCGCCACCCGCGGCAGCGCCCGGCGAGACCGCGGCGAGCCGCGAGCGGACCTGGGCCGACGTCGCCGGCGCGCCGGTGCCGGGCGCCGAGAGCGGCCGGATCGATCCCCCGGATGGGGACTCGATCTGGCGGCTCGGCCTGCGCGGCGTCCTGTTCGTCCCCCGGGTCGCGGCGGACGTGGTGCTGTCGCCGGTCAAGCTGACCGCGTGGGCGTACGATCGCTACCACCTCAACGAGCTATATTACCGCGTGTTCTTCAATGACGCTCGCACGATCGGCCTGGTCCCGACCGCGGCGTTCGACAGCGGGTACGGGATCAGCGCGGGCGTGCGGTTCGTCGACCGCGACCTGGCCGGTGCGCGCGAGCACCTCTCGGTCGAGGCCCGCGCCGGCGGCCGCTACAGCCAGGCCTACAAGGCGGCGCTGCAGAGCGGCGACCGGCTGGGCAGCCACCTCGCGGTCGAGCTCGACGGCCAGTACGAGCTGCGCCCCAAGGATCTGTTCTGGGGCATCGGCAACCACGACGACTCGGTGCGGCCTGCCGCTCCGGTCGACCCGCGGACCGATCCGGCCGCGCTCGACACCCGCTACCACGAGCGGATCGCGCGGGTCGCCGGCGTGATCGACGCGCGGCTGATCGGCGATCTCCACCTGCGCAGCTCGACCGAGCTGACCGATCGTACGTTCGGGGCCAGCGCGGCGAGCGACCTCACCGCGGGCAGCGTGCCGATCGACGCGGTCTACGATCCGATGGCGCTGGTCGGGTTCGGCGGCGTGCGCTCGCTGTACTCCGAGCTGGAGCTGCGGTTCGACGACCGCGGGCGCGCGACCTACTTCGAGCCGGCCGCGCTGTACTCGGCGGGCTCGCTCGCGGCGGTGTTCGCGGGGCGGACCCACCGGCTCGACCAGGCGCCCGACTACTGGCGCTACGGCCTCGATCTCCAGCACTTCTTCCGGCTCGCCGACGGCCCGCGCGTGCTGGCGCTCCGGGTGCGCGGCGAAGGCGTGTCCGGCACGCTGGCCGAGGTGCCGTTCACCGAGCTGCCGCAGCTCGGGGGCGCCGACGACCTGCGCGGCTACCCGTTCGACCGGTTCCGCGATCGCGTGCTCGCGGTCGGCTCGGCCGAGTACGAGTGGGACGTGTCGGGCATCCTGATGGCGAGCGTGTTCGTCGACGCCGGCCGGGTGTTCGACGCGCTCGACGCGCTCGAGGCCCGTCACCTGCGAGTCGGCTACGGCTTCGGCCTGCAGGGCCACACCGAGTATGCGTTTGGTTTCCGCGGCAGCCTGTCGTCGTCGATCGACGGCGGCCTGTTCCTCAACCTGTCCTTCAACCAGGTGTTCGGGCTCGACGAACGCGTGAGGCGACGATGATGACCAGGCTCTCGATCCACGTGCTCGCGGGCCACGTGCTCGCGGGCTTCCTGCTCGCGGCTCCCCTGCTCGCGGCGGGCTGCGCGGCCCGCGACGTCCCCGCGGCGCGGTTCGCCAACGCCCCGCCGGTCCACCAGGTCGACGATCGCCGCGACGTGCCGGCCCGGCCCGCGGCGCGCGCGTTCCTCCACGCGCTGTATCACTACGATGGCACGGTCCAGCGCCGGCTGACCCGCGCGATGGAGCTGCCGCGCGGGCAGCGCGCGCTCGGGGTCAACGCGCTCGACGAGGTGCCGGACTCGACCTGGTTCACCAACCGGATCGGCGTGCGCGACCTGACGCTCGACGAGCTGCGCACCGGACCGGGGGTGCTGGGGACCCCCGAGCTGCACCGGCCATGGACGGTGCACTCCTACAAGGCGGAGGGCACCGAGCTCAACCTGATCGTGACCGACGCGCGCGGCATCCGGTTCCTGCTCAAGTTCGACACCCCCGGATACCCCGAGCAGGTGACCGCGACCCACGTGATCGCCGGCAAGCTGCTCGGCGCCTGCGGGCTGCACGTCACCGACGACCACGTCGTGGTGTTCCAGCCCGACGATCTGGTGCTGGCGCCCGATGCGACGTCCGCCGACATCTTCGACAACGAGCACCGGTTGCTGCGCGCGGAGCTCGACGCGCTGCTGCGCCGCACGCCGCACACCCCCGAGGATCGGCTGCGCGCGGTCGCGTCGCGCTGGCTGGCCGGCAAGGCGCTCGGCGGTCCGCCGGCCGAGGGCGTGCGCGACGACGATCCCAACGATCGCATCCCGCACCAGCTGCGCCGCGACCTGCGCGGTGCCTACACGTGGTTCGCGTGGCTGGAGCACGTCGACGTCCAGGAGGGCAACTTCCTGGATACCTGGGTCGAGGACAGCGGCCGCCACTACGTCCAGCACCACCTGATCGACTTCGGCAAGGCGTTCGGCGTGATGAACACGACCGACCACAATCCCCGGCCAGGCCGCGAGTACTGGCTCGACTTCGCGACGATGGCGCGCTCGCTGGCCACCCTCGGGCTGGAGCGCCGGCCGTGGGAGGGCGTCCCGGCCTCGCCGCTGCGCGGGGTCGCGATGTTCGACGTCGACAGCTTCGATCCCGATGGCTGGAAGCCCCAGTCGCCGGCGTACCTCCCGTTCCTCACCGCCGATCGGTTCGACAACTTCTGGGCCGCCAAGATCCTGATCCGGTTCACCCGCGAGCAGATCCGCGCGGTGGTCGAGCTCGGCCGGCTGAGCGATCCGCGCGCAGCCGACTACCTGACCGACACGCTGGTCGCCCGCCAGCGCAAGATCGCGCGCACCTGGTTCGAGCGAGTCAACCCGCTGGATCGCTTCGCGGTGGTGACCGCGGGCGCCGGCGCGTCGCTGTGCTTCGACGACCTCGCGCTGGTCTACCGGCTGGGCGCGACCGCGGGCGCGACCGAGTACCGGGTCGCCGCGTACGACGCGGAGGCGCACCCGCTCGGTCCGGCGGCGGTGGTCCGTCCCGATCCCGCCGGCCATGCCTGCACCGCCGCGCTGCCGCCGGCCGACTATGCGATCCTCCGGATCGCGACCGCGCGGCCCGGGTTCGATGGGCAGACCTTCGTGCACGTCGCGCGCGACCCGGCGACCGGCGCGCTGCGCGTGATCGGGATCTGGCGGTCGTGAGCGACGCCGCGCTGTTGCGCCGGAGCGCGCTCGCCCCCGCGGCGGTGCTGTTCGCCATCCTGGTCGCGCACGCCCTGCTGGAGACCGCGCGCGACGCGCTGTTCCTCGCCCGGCTCGGGCCGGATCGCCTGGCCTGGGCCTACGTCGCGATGGCGTGCGCGGCGCTGCTCGCGGTGGCCGGCGTGCGGCGGTGGGGCGGCGGGCGCGATCCGCGGCGCATGCTGCTCGCGTTCCTCGGGCTCGCGATCGCCGGCACCTCGCTGCTCGCCGTGGTGATCGCGACCGCGCGGCCGGCGGTGTTCGTGCTGTACGTGTGGACCGGACTGGTCGCGACCCTGGTGGTCCCGGCGTTCTGGACCGTGGTCGACCGCAGCCTGCGGATCGCGGAGGCCAAGCGGGTGTTCGCCGCGATCGGCGCGGGCGGAGTGCTCGGCGCGATGGTCGGCTCGGCGATCGCGGGCGGGCTCGGCCGCGTGTTCGCCGCGCCGGTGCTGGTCACCGCCGGCGCGCTCGCGTTCGTCGCCGCCGCGATCACCGCGTTCGCGCTGACGCCGCGGGTCGGCGCCGCCGAGCCCGCCGTCCGGCGCCGCCGCGCCGAGGTGCTGTCGCGCGCGTCGCAACGCTACGTGCGGCTGCTGATCGTCGTCGAGCTGCTGTCGATGGTCGCGCTGACGTTCGGCGACCTGGTATTCAAGCGCATCCTCGCCGGCCGGATCGCCGCCGGCGATCTCGCGTGGGCGTTCGGCGCGATCTACACCGGGCTCAACCTGTTCGGGCTGACGATCCAGCTCCTGGTGACCCCGCGGCTGCTGGCGCGCTGGGGGGTCGGCAACGCGATGATGGTGCTGCCGGTCGTGCTGGTCTCCACCGCGCTCGGGTTCACGCTCACCGGTGCGCTGATCGCGGTGTTCGCGCTCAAGCTCGGCGATGGCGGGCTGCGCCACAGCCTGCACCGGGTGTCGAGCGAGATCCTGTTCCTGCCGGTCCCGGCGATCGTGCGCGACGGCTGGAAGCCGGTGGCGGACGCGCTCGGCCAGCGCGGCGGCCAGGCGCTCGCCGCGCTGGGGGTGTTCGGGCTCGACGCGCTGGGCGGCGGCCTGCGGCTGCTCGGCGCGGTCACCGCGGTGGCCGCGGCGGTCTGGCTGGCCGCGATCGCGGTCACCCGGCGCGCCTACGTCGCGCAGTTCCGCGAGACCCTCAAGGCGGGCGAGATCCAGCGCGACGTCCGGATCCCCGAGCTCGACGCCGACTCGCAGGACCTGCTGACCGAGGCGCTGGCCAGCCCGGACGAGGTCGAGGCGCTCGCCGCGCTCGACCTGCTGGCGTGGCGCGGCCGGGTGCCGGCGCTCGTGCTGTACCACCCGCGCACCGCCGTCGTGCAGCACGCGCTGTCGCTGCTCGAGGGCGAGCTGCGATCGGACGTCGTGCGCGTGCTCGGCCACCTGGTCGATCATGCCGATCCGAAGATCCGCGCGGTCGCGCTCGCGGTGTCGAGCCGCACCGGCTACCACCGCGATCGGCTCGCCGCCGCGGTGCACGACCCGAACCCCGATGTCCGCGCGGTCGCGCTGACCGCGCTCGCCGCCGAGCCGAGTAGTGCCGGATCGGGTGCCGGATCGGGTGCCGGATCGGTCGCCGGACCGGCCGCCGGCGAGGTCGCCGCCGGGATCGCGGCGCTGATCGCGGGCGGCACCGATGATCGCCTCGCGCTGGCCCGCGCGATCGGCCACACGCCGGACCCGCAGTTCGGCCCGGTGCTGCACCAGCTGCTCGAGCGGAGCGAGACGGGGGGTGGGGGCCCCGACGGCTTCGCCGGCGGGGCGGGGGTCGGAGCCCCCCGGGGGATCGCCCGCAGCGAGACGTGGGGGGGAGCCCCCCGGGGAAGCGATCACGGCGAGCCACCGGTGATGCGCGAGGTGCTCGCGGTGCTGGCGCGCGCACCGGCGCTGGCCGATCCCGAGCGCCTGCTCGCGCTGCTCGAGGACCCCCACGTGCGCGGCGACGTCCGCCGCGTGTTCCTGGCGCTCGGCCGGCGCGGGCTGGATGTCCTGATCGCGGCGCTCGACGATCCGGGCACGCCGCTCGGCGTCCGCCGCCACCTGCCGCGCACGATCAGCCGGTTCCGGACCGCGCCGGCGGCGCGGGCGCTGGTCGCCCGCCTGCTGGACGAGCTCGACGCCACCACCGAGTACAAGATCCTGCGCGCGGTCGGCCGGATGCGCGCCGACGATCCCGGGCTCGTGATCGACGAGGCCGCGATCGGCGGCTACCTGCGGCGCGCGGTCGCCGACGCGGCCCGCTACGCGACGTTCGCGGACCAGCTCGACGCGGCCGGCCCCGTCACGCCCGGCGCGACGCTGATCCGCGAGCTGCTCGCCGAGAAGCGGTGGTGGGCGTTCGAGCATGCATTTCGCGCGCTCGGGATCCTGCACCCGCGCGCCGGCCTGCGCAGCATCCACGAAGCGATCCGCGGGACCAACGACGCTCGCCACGGCGCCGCGCAGGAGATCGCCGAGGCCGTGCTGCCGGCCGAGCTGCGCGTGCCGCTGTTCGCCGTGCTCGACGGCGTGTCGCCCGTGCTCCGGCGCGCCCAGCTCGGCAGCCTCGCGCCCGGCCCGTTCGCCAGCTACGAGGCGTTCATCGCCACCCTGCTCGACGACCGTAGCGAGTCGCTGCGCTGCGTGGTCGCCTATCACGTCGCGGAGCACCGCCTGATCGGGCTGCGCGGCGATCTCGCGCGGCTGCGCCCGCCGGGCGAGCCCCGGCTGGTCGCGCACGCCTTCGATCAGGCGATCGCGAGGCTCGATGGCTGACGTCAACCCCAGGCTGCTGCGCCGCATGCTGCTGCTGCGCCAGTTCCCGATGTTCGCGACCGCCGAGCTCAGCGAGCTCGCGACGATCGCCGAGAACCTGGTCCAGACCGAGTTCGCGCCCGGCGCGGTGATCGCGCCGGCAGGCGCGCGGCTGCCCGGGCTGCACCTCGTGCTCGACGGCCGGATCGACGCGCGCAGCGAGTCGGGGGGGAGGGGCCCTGCCGGCTCGGCCGGCGGGGAGGGGGGCAGAGCCCCCCGTGGGATCGACGCGCGCAGCGAGTCGGGAAGTGGAGCGCCCGGTGGGGTCGGCGACGGCCGGTCGTGGGGGCCGCGCGAGATGTTCGGCGAGCTCGAGGCGTTCGCCGGCCGCGGGCACGCCGCGCGTGCGGTCGCGGCGACCGAGACCCGGACGCTGCTGCTGTCGGCGTCCGACCTCGCGGAGATCGTCGAGGACAACTTCGGTGTCCTGATCGCGGTGGTGCGCGATCTCGCGGCGCGGCTGCTCGCGAACCGGCCGCGCGCTCGGGTGATCGCGCTGCCGCGGGCCGCCCCCGGGCTGGGGCTGGTCGAGCGGCTGATCGCGCTGCGCCAGCTCGCGCCGTTCGTCGGTGCGCGGCTGCAGGGCCTCGCGATGCTCGCGCACAGCTCCGAGGAGGTGACCTGGGCGCCGGGCGCCACCGTCGCGCGCGCCGGCGAGCTCGCGTCGGGCTTTGCGCTGGTGCTCGACGGCGCGCTCCTCGTCCAGGAGCCGGGCGGCGCGACCTCCGAGCTCGCGGCGGGCCAGGCGTTCGGCGGGCTCGAGACCCTCGCCGGCGTCGGCCATGGCGCGACCCTGGTCGCGGCCGGGCCGGTCCGCGCGCTGTCCAGCAGCGCGACCGCGATGTTCGACGTGCTGGAGGATCATCCGGACATCGCGATGTCGATGATCGGCGTGTTCGCGCGCGGCCTGCTCGACCACCCGTCGCCTGGGCCGCCCGCGCCGCGCGGTCCGGCGAACTGAGGCTACGAGCTGGGCGACCGCGGCCCGGGCGGCGAGCCGGGCTCGACGAGCTGGGCGTCGTCGTCGCGGAGGAACCCGGTGACCTGGCGGTACTCCTCGGCGTCGAGCCGCACCGTCCATCGCACCTGCATGCTGCCGACGTTGCGCGGCCGGACCGGGAGCTCGAAGTACGCGCCGAGCATCGTGGTCGACGCCGGCTGCACGATGATCAGCGACGGGCTGCGCGGGGTGATCATGGCGAGCCGAGCCGGTGGCAGGCGCGCGCCGTCGCGGTCGAACACGACGAGCTCCAGCGCGTCGGCATCGAACGTCAGCGGCCGCGCGATCGCGCTGCGGATCTCGAACCCGACATGGGTCATCGGCTGGTCGCCGGGCGAGACGTAGCCGCCGCTCGACCACACGTGGGCACGGGCCGTGAGCTTGTCGGCGAGCTGGATGTCGTAGGCGACGCTCGGCGGGCCGGCGTGGCTCGGGTCGGCGCGCTCGATCGGCCGGAACGAGGTCGTGTCGAGGCCGCACGCAGCGCCGCCGAGGGCCGCGGCAGCCGCGGCGAGGATCGCAAGGCAGTGGCGCATGGTCCCACGATGCGCCTGTAGCAAGACCGCTGCCAGCCAGCGCCCGGGTAGCGGTCCGTCAGCGCCGGGGGCCGCGCAGCGGCTGCGCCGCCGGCCGGGCTCCGCGCAACCGCTTCGCGTGCCGCGGTCGATGACTGCGAATCCTCGGGCACGGGGGATGCAGCGTCGCGAGCGATGGCGACCGCACGCGCACCGCAGGTCCTCGCCGCCGGGCAGGCGGCGCAGCCGGCACCGGCGATCCTCACCGCGCGAGACCTGGTGAAGCGCTACCGGATGGGCGAGGTCGACGTGGTCGCGCTGCGCGGGGTCGATGTCGACCTGGTCGAGGGCGAGCTGATGGTGCTGCTCGGCGCGTCGGGCAGCGGCAAGTCGACGCTGCTCAACATCCTCGGTGGGCTCGACGTGTGCACCAGCGGCCGCGTCGTGTACCGCGGGATGGACGTCAGCGCCGCCGACGAGGACGAGCTGACGCTGTATCGCCGCCGCCACATCGGCTTCGTGTTCCAGTTCTACAACCTGCTGCCCAGCCTGACCGCGCGCGAGAACGTCGAGCTGGTCACCGAGATCGCCGACGACCCGATGCCGGCGGTCGACGCGCTCGAGCTGGTCGGGCTCGGCGGGCGGCTCGATCACTTCCCGGCGCAGCTGTCGGGCGGCGAGCAGCAGCGCGTCGCGGTCGCCCGCGCGGTCGCCAAGCGGCCCGACATCCTGCTGTGCGACGAGCCGACCGGTGCGCTCGACTTCGAGACCGGCGTGCGGGTGCTCGCCGCGCTCGACCGGGTCAACCGCGAGCTCGGCACGACGACGGTGATCATCACCCACAACGCGCCGATCGCGCAGATCGCCCGGCGCGTGATCACGCTGGCCGACGGGCGGATCAGCCGGATCGAGGTCAACCCGGCGCCGCGCCCGGTCGAGGAGCTGCGCTGGTGAGCGCGCTCGACCACAAGCTCGGCCGCGATCTGTGGCGGCTCAAGGGCCAGGTCGCGACGATCGCGCTGGTGCTGGCGTGCGGGATCATGGCCATGGTGATGTTGCGCAGCACCTGGCAGTCGTTGCTCGGTGCGCGCGATGCCTACTACGAGCAGTACCGCCTCGGCGACGTGTTCGCCCACCTCGAGCGCGCCCCCGATGCCGTCCTGTCGCGGCTCGAGCGGCTGCCCGGCGTCGCGCTGGCCTACGCCCGGGTGTCCGAGGACGTCATGGTCGCGTTGCCCGGCGAGCCCGATCCGATCAGCGGCCGCCTGGTCTCGATCCCCGACACCGGCGCCCCGCCGCTCGGCGCGCTGTACCTGCGGGCGGGCCGGCTGCCGCAGGCCGGGGCGTGCGACGAGCGAAGCGAGGAGCCGGGGGGTGGGGACCCTGCCGGCTTGGCCGGCGGGGCGGGGGGCGGAGCCCCCTGTGGGATCGACGAGGCGACCGTGCTCGAGCAGTTCGCCGAGGCCCACCACCTGACGCCCGGCGATCACCTGCCGGTGGTGATCAACGGCACGCTGCGCAAGCTCCACCTGGTCGGCGTCGCGCTGTCGCCCGAGTACGTGCTCGCGATGTCGGGCCGCGAGGTCGTGGTCGACAACTCCCGGTTCGCCGTGCTGTGGATGCGGCGCGGCGCGATCGCGCCGGCGTTCCGCATGGACGGCGCGTTCAACGACGTGATGCTGCGGCTCGAGCCCGGCGCGTCGCTGCAAGGCGCGCTCGACGCGGTCGACCGCGAGCTCGCGCGCTACGGCGGACGCCACGCGGTGCCGCGCGCCAGGCAGACCTCGAACTACGCGCTGTCGAGCGAGCTCGGGATCCTGCGCAGCCTCGCGCTGATGATCCCGGCGGTGTTCCTCGCGGTCGCCGCGTTCCTGGTCAACGTCGTGGTGTCGCGGCTGGTGTTCCTCGAGCGCACCCAGATCGCGGTGCTCAAGGCGCTCGGGTTCGCCAACCGGCGGATCGCGCGCCACTACCTGGTGCTGGTCGCGCTGATCGTGGCGATCGCGGCGGTGCTCGGCATCGCGCTCGGCGTGTGGTCGGGGCGGTGGATGACCAACCTGTACGCCGACTTCTACCGGTTCCCGACCCGGCTGTTCCGGGTCGCGCCGTCGATGGTCGCGCTGACCGTCGGGATCGGCCTCGTGACCGCGGTCGCCGGCGCGCTGACCGCGGTCGCGCGGATCGCGCGGATGCCGCCGGCCCAGGCGATGCGGCCGCCCGCCCCGCTGTCCTACCGTCACTCGGTGCTCGAGCGGCTCGGCCTGCGTCGCGTGATCGGGCCACCGGCGATGATGGTGGTCCGCGAGATCCAGCGCCGGCCGTTCCGGTTCGGGCTGTCGGTGCTCGGCATCGCGATGGGGATCGCGATCTTCGTGATGGGCCGGTTCTCGTGGGACTCGTTCGACCACCTGATGGCCGAGGTGTTCCCGCGCGAGCACCAGGAGGACATCACGGTGACGCTCGCCCACGCGCTGCCGGCGCGTGCGCTGCGCGAGATCGAGCACCTGCCCGGCGTCGAGCTCGCCGAGGGCCAGCGCGTGGTGCCCGTGCGGGTCCACGTCGGCGCGCGCTGGCGCGACACGATGATCCTCGGCCTGCCGGCGCGGCCCGAGCTCCGCCACCTGCTCGACCACGGCGCGGCGCCGGTGACCCTGCCGGCCGAGGGCCTGGTGATGACCGACCGGCTCGCCGAGCTGCTCGGCGTCCGGGTCGGCGAGCTGGTCGACGTCGACCTGCTCGAGGGCGACTACTCGACCCGCCGGCTGCCGCTCGCCGGGGTGCTCGACGAGGCGTTCGGCATGCAGACCTACGCGCGCGCCGACTGGCTCGCGCGGGTGCTGGACGAGGAGCCCCGGGTGTCGGCGCTGCTGCTCCGGGTCGACGCCGATCGCAGCGATCGGGTGCGGGCCCGGCTCCAGCAGCTGCCCGCCGTGCTCGGCACGGCCACGACGGCGCGCATCATCGAGCGCTACCGCGAGCAGACCGGCGGCTCGATGCTCGTGATGACGCTGATCCTGACCCTGTCGGCGGCGGCGATCGCGATCGGTGTGGTCTACAACAACGCGCGGATCGCGCTGTCGATGCGCAGCCGCGATCTCGCCAGCCTGCGCGTGCTCGGGTTCACCCGGGTCGAGATCTCGGGCATCCTGCTCGGCGAGCTCGCCGCCCAGGTCCTGATCGGGATCCCGCTCGGCTTCGTGCTCGGCCACTGGTGGGCGGCGGTGCTGGCCGCCAGCATCGACCCCGAGGCGATCCGGTTCCCGCTCCACATCGCGAGCTCGACCTACGCCCAGGCCGCGGTGATCGGCCTGGTGTCCGCGGCGGTCAGCGCGCTGCTCGTGCGCAGACAGCTCGACCACCTCGATCTCGTCGGGGTCCTCAAGTCCTCGGAGTGATGCCATGCCTGCCCAGTCGACCGTCCCACCCCCTGTTCCGTCCCTGGTCCCCGGCACCCTCCACCCGGCGCACCGCCGGCACCGCGCGCTGACCCGCTGGCTGTCGCGGATCGGCCTGGCCGCCGGCGGCCTGGCGATCGCGGGCGGCATCGTCCGCGCCTGGCTGCCCCAGCCGGTGGCGGTCGATGTCGCCGCCGTGCGGCGCGGCCCGCTCGACGTCGAGGTCGACGAGGACGGCCGGACCCGGGTCCGCGACCGCTACGTCGTGGCGGCGCCGATCACCGGCGAGCTGCAGCGGATCGAGCTCGATCCGGGCGCCGCGGTCGTCGCCGGCGACGCGGTGGCGCGCATCGATCCACCCGCCCCGGTGCTGCTCGACGACCACAGCCGCGGCGAGGCCGTCGCGCGACTCGCGGCCGCGATCGCTCACCAGCGCCGCGCCGAGATCGCGGTCGCCCGTGCCCGGCTCGCGCGCGACGCCGCGATCCGCGAGGCCGCGCGGACCCGGGCGCTCGATCAGCGCGGCGCGATCGCCGGCGCGGAGCGCGAGCGCGCCGACGACCAGGAGCAGCTCGCGATCCGCGATCTCGCCGCCGCCGAGACCGAGCGCGCGAGCGCGGACGCCGAGGCCGCGGCCGCCCGCGCGGTGCTCGGCGAGGGGCCGGCGCGGCCGGCGCGGGCCGTGGCGGTGATCGCCCCGGCAACCGGCCGGGTGCTGCGGGTCGTGCGCGACAGCGCGGGTCCGGTCGCCGCCGGGGCGGCGCTGCTGGAGATCGGCGACCCGCGCGCGCTCGAGGTCGCGATCGACGTGCTATCGAGCGACGCGGCGCGGATCGCGCCGGGCATGCCGGTCGCGATCGAGGCGTGGGGCGGCGACGCGGCGCTGCGCGGCGAGGTTCGCCGAGTCGAGCCGTCGGGGTTCACCCGGATCTCGGCGCTCGGCGTCGAGGAGCAGCGCGTGAAGATGATCGCAGCGATCGCGGACCCGCCGGCCGCGCTCGGCGACGGGTTCCGGGTCGAGGCCCGGATCTTCACCTGGCGCGGCGATCGCGTCGCGACCGTACCGGCGAGCGCGGTGTTCCGCGACCGCGACCGCTGGGCGGTCTACGCCGTCGAGCGCGGCCGGGCCCGCCTGGTGGCGATCAAGATCGGGCACCGCGGCCGGGTCGAGGTCGAGGTCAGCGGTGGGCTGGCGCCGGGCGCCGTGGTGATCCTCCACCCGACCGACCGGATCGAGGACGGCGTCGCGGTCGCGCCGCGCTGACCCGGCTCCCCGTGATGCGTTCCGGGGTCGGCGGCCCACCCGGCCGGCCCGGCGTTGTACGCTCGCGGCCGGACATGCGTGATCCTGCGATCTGGCGCGTCGCGACCCTCAACATCTGGAACCGCCAGGGTCCATGGGACCGGCGGCTGTCGCTGATCCGGGATGGCCTCGCCGCGCTCGACGCCGACGTGATCGGGCTGCAGGAGGTGCTCGCGCTCGGCGCGCTGCCGAGCCAGGCCGACGAGATCGCCGCGGGGCTGGGCTGGTACGTCTACCACGCGCCGGCGTGGCAGGTCGGCGGCGGCCTGACGTTCGGCAACGCGATCCTGTCGCCGCACCGGCTGCTCGACACCCGGTGCCTGCCGCTGCCGACCCCGCCGCCGCTCGACAGTCGCGCGGTGGTGTTCGCCCGGGTCGACGCGCCGCACGGCCCGATCCCGGTGTTCGTCACCCACCTGACCGTGCAGTTCCACCGGTGCGACGTCCGGCGCGCCCAGGTCGTCGCGCTCGCCGATCACGTCGCCCGGCTCGCGCCGGTCGGCGAGCCGCCGCCGGTCGTGCTCGGCGACTTCAACGCGTCGCCCGACTCCGACGAGATCCGGTTCCTGCGCGGGCTGACCTCGCTCGATGGCCGCTCGGTGTACTTCGCCGACTGCTGGGCGGTGGCGGCGACCGGGCCGGGCCACACCTACGATCGCCGCAACCCGTACGCGCTGCGCTCGCACGAGCCGTCGAACCGGATCGACTACGTGTTCGTGCGCGGCCCCGACGCCCACCTGCGCGGCGAGCCGATCGCGGCGCGGCTGGCGCTCGACCAGCCGACCGGCGGGGTGTGGCCCTCCGATCACTTCGCGGTGGTCGCCGACATCCACGCCGCGCCGCGCGGCCACGACGACGAGGGCTGAGCCGTTCGTTGGGGCACCAACGGTTGACGCGGCATGCCAATCGCCTGCCAGCGGCCAAATCGTGGACGGCGCTCGCCGGACGGCTCAATATCCCGCCATGACCAAGACGCTCCTGGTTTCCACTCTGTTCGCCTCCCTGGTCGCTGGCTCCGCGCTCGCCGATACCGCCAGGCCCGCCGACAAGAAGCCGGCCCCCGCCAAGCCGGTCACGGTCAAGCTCAGCGATGCCAAGGGCAAGAGCATCGGCACCGCCAAGCTGGCGCCGGATCCGGGAGGCGTGAAGATCACGCTCGCGGTCAAGGGCCTGCCGGCGGGCGACCATGCGATCCACATCCACGAGACCGCCAGGTGCGAGGCCCCGGACTTCAAGTCGGCCGGCGGTCACTTCAACCCCGAGCACAAGCAGCACGGCACCGACAACCCGCAGGGGTCGCACGCCGGCGACATGCCGAACTTCACGGTCGACGCGAAGGGCGGCTCGACCGCCAGCGTGGTCGCGCCCGGCGTGACGATGGACGACGGCCCGCACTCGGTGTTCACCGGCGGCGGCACCGCCCTGGTGATCCACGAGAAGGCTGACGACATGAAGACCGATCCGGCGGGCGCCGCCGGCAACCGGATCGCCTGCGGCCTGATCAAGAAGTGACCGGCGGCGGCGCCCGCCCGGGTGCGCGTCGCGCTCGACGCCGCGGCGGGTCCGGGACAAGCTGTCGCCATGCAGCCGCCGCTCTCCGTCCTCGATCTCTCTCCGGTCGGTGCCGGCGTCGCGCCGCGCCAGGCGATCCGGGACTCGATCGAGCTCGCGCGCACCGCCGACGCGCTCGGCTACATCCGGTACTGGTTCGCCGAGCACCACAACATGGCCAACATCGCGACCTCGGCGCCCGAGATCCTGATCGCGCAGGCCGCGGCGGTCACCCGGCGGATCCGGCTCGGCGCCGGCGGCATCATGGTCCCCAACCACGCGCCGCTCCACGTCGTCGAGGTGTTCCGCACGCTGGAAGCGCTGCACCCGGGCCGGATCGATCTCGGCCTGGGCCGCGCGCCCGGGACCGATCCGGTCGCCGCCGCGGCGCTCCAGCGCGCGGACCACGACGTCAACCACCAGCTCGCGGAGCTGCTCGCGTTCGAGCGCGGCGAGTTCCCGGTGTCGCACCCGTTCGCCCGGATCGTGGCGATGCCGTCCGACGCGCCGATCGGCCAGATCTGGATGCTCGGCTCGACCCTGGCCGGCGCCTCGATCGCCGCCCAGCTCGGCCTGCCGTACGCGTTCGCCGGTCACTTCGCGATGCGCCACGCGGCCGAGGCGATCGCCCACTACCGCGCGCGGTTCCAGCCGTCCGCCGCGCTGCGCGAGCCGACCGCGATCCTCGCAGTCACCGCGATCTGCGCCGAGACCGACGACGCCGCGCACCGCCTGGCGGCGCCGGTCCGGGTCGCCGTGGTCAAGAATCGCACCGGCCGCCGGGCGCCGATCCCCACGATCGAGGCGGCCCTGGCTCACGAGTTCACCCCCGAGGAGCGCACGATCGCCGACGAGTTCTTCACCGGCGCGGCGATCGGGAGCCCGGCCACGGTCGCCGACCGGCTGCGCGCGCTCGCCCGCGAGACCGGCGCCCACGAGCTGATGCTGTCGACCCTGATCCCCGATCTCGCCGCACGCCAGCGCGCGCTCCAGCTGATCGCCGACGCGATGGCGTGACCGCGGGTCTGCGAGCCTGCGCGCTAGGGGGTGTCCCTATTCAGGGCCACCCCCTAGTCATCATCTTCCGTCCGTTCCTCGCTGCGCTGTTCCGACGAGACGCGCCTCTGGCGCGCCTCGTCGGGCTTCGCTC
>JBGQCL010000146.1:0-24012 GCA_041495365.1 Kofleriaceae bacterium
CGATCCATCCGCCCTCGACCCACCCCCAGTGATCGCCGTAGAGCTTCCAGCGGCCGTCGACCCAGCGCATCCGGACGCGCTCGTGCTCCCAGTGGCCGGGGAGCCAGGTCCAGCTGGCTTTCTGCCAGTCCCAGCGGCCGCGCGTCCAGACGTAGCCGGCCTTCGCCGGGGGAGCGACCTCCGCGCGCGGCGCCGGCGGTGCCTCGGCCGGGAACCGCAGGTCGGCCTCGAGCCAGTCGCCGTCGACCAGGACGTAGACGCCGTCGCGCTGCTCCCAGCGGGCGTCGCGCCAGCGCTTGCCGTGGCGCTCGCGCTCCCACTTCCCGGGGAGCCAGTCCCAGCGATGCTCGCGGCGGTTCCAGTCCCAGCGCCCGCCGACCCAGACGGAGCCGATCTTGCGCGCGTCGTGCGGATCCGTGCGCGGCGGCGGCGGCGCCTCGCGGGGCGAGGCGTCGCGGTCGCGGTCGTGATCGCGGTCGCGGTCGTGATCGCGGTCGTGATCATTGTGACGGTGGTCGCCTGGCTCCGCGAACGAGCTTCCGGCGGTGCCGAGCAGCGTCGCGGCGGCGAGCCCTGTCGAGACAACCAGTCGATGTAGTCGAGAACGCATCGATCCTCCTGGAGCAGACGCAGTCTACCTTCGTTTATTCACGCCCCGGCGCGGCGGGCGGTGCGCGGTGCCGGTGACGGCCAGGTTACGCCGGCTTGCGCCGAGCGTGAGGTCGACCGGCCGCGCGATCGCGGGGCCGGACATGGGCGCGAGTGCGGCCACGATCGATCTTCGCCCTGCGACGATCCAGGGGTAGAGTCCGCGCAGCATGAGACCGGTTCTGCTTGCCTTCTGGGTCGTGATCGCGTGCTCGCACCCTCCCGCTCCGAGTGCACCCGCGCTCGGCGACGGCAGGTGGCGGCCCGTCGGGCACGAGCCGCAGCCACCGGCGCGCGACCGCGCGGTGACGATCTCGATCGTCGGCACCAACGATCTGCACGGCGCGCTGGAGCGTCTGCCGCTGTTCGCCGGGTTCGTGGCCAACCTGCGCGCGGCGCGCGCGGCGGACGGCGGCGGCGTCGTGCTGGTGGACGGCGGTGACATGTTCCAGGGCACGCTGGAGTCCAACCTCGGCGAGGGCGCCGACGTGGTGAGGGTCTACAACCACCTCGGCTACGCCGGGGTCGCGATCGGCAACCACGAGTTCGACTACGGCCCCGAGGGCCCGGCGGCGACCGCGACCGGCCCCAACGACGATCCGCGCGGCGCGCTCAAGGCCCGGGCGCGCGAGGCTCACTTCCCGTTCCTGGCGTCGAACATCGTCGACAACGTGACCGGCTCGCGGATCCTGTGGCCCAACATGCCGGGATCGACGATGGTCGAGGTCGCCGGGATCAAGATCGGGATCATCGGCGCGAGCACCGAGTCGACGCCGTACACGACGATGCCGGCGAACTTCGCCGGGCTGCGGATCTCGCCGCCGGCGCAGGCGCTCGTCGACCACGCGACCGCGCTGCGCTCCCAGGGCGCCACCCTGATCATCGCGACCATGCACATCGGAACGAACTGCAAGCAGTTCGATCAGCCCGACGACAGCTCGTCGTGCGACAAGCGCGAGGAGCTGTTCAAGCTGCTCAAGGACCTGCCGCGCGGCACGGTCGACGTCATCGTCGGCGGCCACACCCACGCCGGGGTCGCGCACCGGCTCGACGGCGTCGCCGTGATCGAGTCGTACGCGCAGGGCCGCGCGTTCGGCCGGGTCGACGTGACGGTCGGCCCCGATGGCAAGATCGCCGACGTCCACATCGACAGGCCGCACCTGATGTGCCCGCTCGACAAGAACAACAACCCGGCGCCGGTCGCGGACTGCCACCTCGGCGATTACGAGGGCAAGCCGGTGACCCCCGATCCCGAGGTCCAGAAGATCGTCGACGCGGCGCTGGCGAGCGCCGGCGAGCGCCGCCAGGAGAGGCTCGGGGTCGTGCTCGCCAGCATCGTCAAGCGGGCGTGGTCGGTCGAGTCCCCCGAGGGCAACCTGTTCACCGATCTGATGCTCGAGGCGCGCCCCGACGCCCAGGTCGCGCTGACCAACGGCGGCGGGCTGCGCGCCGACCTGCCCGCCGGCACGCTGACCTACGGCGCGCTGTTCGAGGCGATCCCGTTCGACAACCGGTTCGCGATCGTCGAGCTCACCGGCAAGGATCTGCGCACGCTGGTGACCTCGAACCTGTCGCGCACCGGCGGCATCCTGTCGTGGGCCGGGCTGACCGCCCGGGCGCGCTGCAAGGCCGGCAAGCTCGACGTCCAGGTCCAGGTCCGCGGCAAGGCGCTCGACGAGGGCGCGAGCTACAAGCTGGCGACCAGCGACTTCCTGGCCTCGGGCGGAGACGGCGTGATCGGCCGGCTCAAGCTGCCCGAGAGCAGGATCCAGGTGACCGACACGATCATCCGCGAGGCGGTGGCCGACGTGCTGCGCGGCTGGAAGGCGTCACCGCGCGCCGCGATCGATCCCGGGCGGCTGTACTCGGCGACCCGGCCGCGGCTCGACTACGAGGGCAAGCGCCCGGTCGCGTGCGGCGGCTCACCGAGCGCTCCGGCGAGCGCGCTGGACGCCGACGCGGGCAAGGAGCCGGGACCATGACCATCGCATCGGTGTTTCCATTCGTCTCCCCGTCCGGCCACGCCGAGGTCGACGCGCCCAACTGGTCACCCGACAGCTGGACGCGCCGGCCCGCCCAGCAGCAGGCCGAGTACCCCGATCGCGGGGCGCTCGCCGCCGTGATCGAGCAGATCGGCCGGCTGCCGCCGCTGGTCACCTCGTGGGAGATCGAGCAGCTGCGCGGCGAGCTCGCGCGGGCGGCGCGCGGCGAGGCGTTCGTGCTCCAGGGCGGCGACTGTGCGGAGAGCTTCGACGACTGCCGGTCCGAGCCGATCGCCGCCAAGCTCAAGATCCTGCTCCAGATGTCGCTCGTGCTGGTCCACGGCACGCGCAAGCGGGTGGTCCGGATCGGCCGGATCGCGGGCCAGTACGCCAAGCCGCGCTCGGCCGACGTCGAGACCCGCGGTGACGTCACGCTGCCGGCGTACCGCGGCGACCTGATCAACCGCGACGGCTTCACCGCCGCCGATCGCACGCCCGATCCGGCGCTGATGCTGCGCGCCTACGAGCGCGCCGGGCTGACCCTCAACTTCATCCGCGCGCTGGTCGACGGCGGCTTCGCCGACCTGCACCATACCGAGTACTGGGACATCTCGTTCGCCCACGGCTCGCCGCACGCGGCGCAGTACGAGCGGATCGTCGAGTCGATCCGCGAGTCGCTCGACTTCGTGTCGGCGATCACCGGCGTCGAGAGCGAGGTCCTGCGCCGGGTCGACATCTACACCAGCCACGAGGCGCTCGCGCTGCCCTACGAGCAGGCCCAGGCCCGGCGGGTGCCGCGCCGGCCCGGCTGGTACAACCTGTCGACCCACTTCCCGTGGATCGGCATGCGGACCGCGCAGCTCGACGGCGCCCACGTCGAGTTCCACCGCGGGATCCAGAACCCGCTCGGGATCAAGATCGGCCCGGCGATGACCACCGAGTGGCTGATCGGCCTGCTTGACGCCCTCGATCCCCAGCGCCGGCCCGGCCGGATCACCCTGATCCACCGGATGGGCGCGGGCCAGGTCGCCGGCAAGCTGCCGCCGCTGGTCGAGGCGGTCCGGCGCACGGGCCGCGAGGTGCTGTGGATCTGCGATCCGATGCACGGCAACACCGAGACCACCGCGACGGGGATCAAGACCCGGCGGTTCGACCGGATCGTCGACGAGCTCGAGCAGAGCTTCGCGCTGCACACCGGGCTCGGGTCGCGGCTGGGCGGCGTGCACATCGAGCTGACCGGCGAGGACGTCACCGAGTGCACCGGCGGCGCTCGCGGCCTGGCCGACGCCGACCTCGAGCGCGCGTACAAGAGCCGGGTCGATCCGCGGCTCAACTACGAGCAGGCGCTGGAGTGCGCGATGCGGATCGCCCGCCACGTGCGCGGCACCAAGTGATCGCCGCTTCCGGCCACCCGGCGATGGGCTCCGGTGCGAGCGAGGCCGAGCGATGATCGGGCGATGATCGGGCGATGATCCAGCGATGAACGAGCGGTGATCGAGCCATGGCGGACCTGACCGAGCTGATCGTCCGCGGCTGGGGCGCCCTGTCGCGCTGGGCAGTGCCGGTGATGATGACCTTCGCCTACGCGCTGCTGGTCGCGACGTCGGAGACCGACGCCACCGGCAAGGCGTGGATGGCCGCGGGCCTCGCGCTCGTGCTGACCGTGTGGTTCGCGTTCCGCGCGCTCGCCGGCGCCGCCGCGCTGTCGCGGGCGCTCCGCGTGGCGACACGGCCGCGCTGCGCGAGCTCGCGGATCGCGCGCGGGCACGCCCCCGCCGGGCCGCTGCCCGGGCGCGGCCGCGGATCGCCCGCGGGTTCGCTCACCTGCTGCGCGGCGAGCACGCCGCGGCGCTGGCCGCGCTCGACGAGGCCGGCCCCGGGCCGGAGCTGCGGCCGCTGGTCGCCGCGGCGCGGATCGTCGCCTGCGTCGAGCTCGGCCGGGCGATCGACGCCGGCGACCCCGCCGCCGCGTCCGCGCCCCGGACGCCCTGGTTCGGCTGGCTCGCCGGCGGCGCGATCGCGTGGCGCGCCGGCCGGCTCGACGACGCGGCGCCGCTGCTCGCCCGGGTGATCGACGACATTCGCGCCGGCAGCGCGCAGCGCGCGATCGCCCACCTCTACGCCGCCCGGATCGCCGACGCCCGCGCCGATCCGGCCGAGGCGATCCGCCACCGCGCCGCCGCCGCCGATCTCGCGGCTCCCGACGCGGCATGGCTGCGCGGCGCCGCGCCTCCGCCGCACGCCGCCTGACCTTCACCCGGAGCCCGACATGCATCCCCTCACCCCCGAGCAGCGGTCCCTCCAGCTCCGCGCGCGCGAGCTCGCGCAGGGCCAGTTCGCCCCGACCGCCGCCGACACCGATCGCACCGAGCAGTATCCCTGGGCCAACGTCGCGCTGCTCCGCGACGCCGGCTTCATGGGCATGACCCTGCCCACGCGCGTCGGCGGCCAGGGCCGGAGCTACCACGACGCCGTGATCGTCATCGAGGAGATGGCCCGCGGGTGCGCCACGATGGGCCGGATCACCGTCGAGGCCAACATGGGCGCGATCGGCGCGATCGCCCGCTACGGCAGCGAGCCGCAGCTCCAGCTCGCCGCCGCCGCCGTGCTGTCGGGCGACAAGCCGGCGATCTGCATCTCGGAGCCCGGCGCGGGCAGCGCCGCCAGCGAGATGACCACGCGCGCCGACCGCCGCGGCGATCACTACATCCTCAACGGCGAGAAGTACTGGATCACCGGCGGCGGCGTGTCCCGGCTCCACCTGATCTTCGCCCGCGTGTTCGACGATGGCGTCGAGCAGGGCATCGGCGCGTTCCTCTGCCTGCGCGACGGCGACGCGCCCGGCGAGCTGGTCGTCGGCAAGCGGCTGTACGCGATGGGCGTGCGCGGCATCCCCGAGACCCACCTCGAGTTCCACGACCTCGCGATCCACCGGTCGATGCTCGTCGTCCCGCCCGGCGGCCTGTCCCGCAGCTTCGCCGCGCTGATGGCCGCCTACAACGCCCAGCGCGTCGGCGCCGGCACCGTCGCCCTCGGCATCGCCCAGGGCGCGTTCGAGGAGGCCGTGGCCTACGCCCGGTCGCGCCACCAGTTCGGCCGCCCGATCGCCGAGTTCCAGGGTCTGCAGTGGATGCTCGCCGACATGTCGATCCAGCTCGACGCCGCGCGCCTCTTGCTCCACGCCGCCGCGTGCAGCGGGACCGACTTCCCGGATCTCGCGAAGGCCGCGCAGGCCAAGATCTTCGCCGCCGAGATGGCCAACAAGGTCACCAGCGACGCGCTCCAGATCCACGGCTCGGCGGGCTACGGCCGCCACAACGCGCTCGAGCGCCACGTCCGCGACGCCCGCATGTTCACGATCGCCGGCGGCACCGCCCAGGTCCTGCGCACCCAGGTCGCGAGCGCCGTGCTCGGCATGAAGCTGCCGCAGACCCGCGACGGCTACCTGCCCGCCGACCGCAAGTTGCGCTGATCTCACCTATGATAGCTTGGGCACGCTGCTCTTCGAAAGCATGCTGCGATGATCACCTTGCGCCAGCTCCCCGACTTCGACGTCGCCGTTGCCGGCGGGCGGACCCGCGGGTGCCGCGTATCTCGCCGAGGCCGGCTACGCGGTCGCGCTCCTCGATCAAAAGACCTTCCCCCGCGACAAGGTATGCGGCGACTTCGTCGGTCCGGCGGCGATCGCCGAGCTCGACTACCTCGGCGTCACCGACCGTCCAGAGTTCTGGCATACGAACGAGATCCGTCAGGCGGTGCTTTACCTCGACGGTGAGGAGCTCATCGCCCGGGATTTTCCCCGGGCCGACGGCTTGCCCGACTACGGCCGGGTCATCCCGCGCATCGATCTCGACCACTGGATCGTCCAGGCCGCGGTCGGCGCCGGGGCCGAGCTGCTCGAACGCGCGCCGCCGGTGATGGTGGCGATCTGGCCGATCCGGCGCCAACGCCCTGGTGCGGCTGGCTCGCCGGCGGCGCGATCGCGTGGCGCGACGGCCGGCTCGACGACGCGGCGCTGCTGCTCGCGCGGGTGATCGGCGACGTCCGCGCCGGCAGCGCGCTGCGCGGCATCCCCGAGACCCACCTCGAGTTCCACGACGTCGCGATCCACAAGTCGATGCTCGTCGTCCCGCCCGGCGGCCTGCCCCAACACCGGCCATCGTCGAACGCCACTCAGGTATCGGGTGGAGGATCGTAGCGGCGGTCTCGGGAGATGTTGCCGGCCAAACTCGCCGCACGGCTCGCCACCATGCAGCGCGACCTACGCGAACGCGGGCTCGATCTTCAACGCGTGATTGCGGATCCAGACGGCTTGCGGGCCGTCGTAGGCGCGCCAGCGGTTCTCGTCCTCGTTGTAGCGCATCGTGAGGACGTGCCGCGAAGCATTCGGCGCCTCGCTCAGGGGCTCTCCGATGAGAAACCCCAGGAGCATGCCGGGGAACTCGGTGCAGCGTATGACCTCGGCTTCGAGACCACCCTGGGCGAGCTGATCTCGAGAGAGCTCCAGCCGGCCGGTCGACCGACGTGTGATCTGAGCAATTCCCGATGGATGGACCTTGATCTGATACTCGGCTCCATCGCGCTGGAAGCCGAACCAAGCGCGGTCCGGCTGCTCGGGATCGAGGCGCTGCAGTTCGCCGAGACGGCCGTGCTGAAAGGCGTCTCGCAACTCCTGCACGTGCCACGCAAAGACGTCAAGCACCTGGTACTCCTCGCCATAACGTTCCAGGCCTTCCACCAGCTCCGTCAGCGTCAGCAATCTGTCCGAAGTCATCTCGTTGCCTCCAGGATAGCGCGTTTCAGCGTTGTGGAAGGCCCGCGCCACTGGGAGGCGAGGTCCCGGAACTTCTCGCCGAACTTCGAGGCGAGCCCGAGCGCGAATCTCGCCGCGCCGTCATAGCGCGCCATCTCCAGCCGGTAGCGCTGGATGATCTGCTCGAGCTGCGCCTCGGTGAGGCTCGCTGATGCCTGCTCCGTGTTCACGATGCGACGCTAGCAACGCACTCTGACATCGGGCCAGGCGCGCGATCGACAATGTGTCCGAAATCCGGACATCGAGAAGAGTGAGCTCGGCCGCGACCGGTGCGAGCGCGCATTCGCCGCGCAGCACCGCTGACCACCTCCGCGGCCGGGGCACACGGCTATGCGTGCGCTCAGAACCGGCCGAGGGCGACGACGCCGAGGTGATCGCCGGTGACGTCGAGCACGAGGCGCGGCGGGGCGTCGGCGCTCTGGAAGCTGCGCGGGGCGAGGTACCAGACGACGGCGCCGGCGGCGGCGACCGCGAGGCCGACGCCGCCGACCACGGTGGCGACGTTGCCGTAGGTCCGGGCGCGCTCGTTGCTGGACTGGCCCGTGGCGTCGCAGCCGTCGACCCCGCCGGGGCGGTGCGTGCAGTGCCCCGGGAACTGCTGGTTGTGGAGGTGGAGGCCGTAGAGCGCCAGACCGATGCTGGTGCCGAACGCGGCGCCGCCGGTGATGGTGGCGATCTGGCCGATCCGGCGCCACGAGCTGTTGACGGTGACCGAGCGGACGAGCGCCGGGATGACGATCGCCTTGTGCTCGGCGGGCGCGATCACGAGCGAGGCGCGGTGGGGCAGGCGGTCGGGGGCGCTGACCACGATGACGTGCTCGCCGGGATCGATCGGGATGTCGCCGAGCGCGCCGGAGGCGACGACGTGATCGTCGACCAGCACCTTGGTCTCGGGGAGCTGCTGGGTCAGCCGGATCGCGAGGTGCGGGACCTGGGGCTCGAGCGCGGCGAGGTGGTCCTCGGCGGCGCGCAGGTGCTCGGGCAGGCCCTGCTCGCGGGAGCGATCGCGGGCCTCGGTGAACTTGATGACCGCGGACGCGACGCGGCCGAGCTTCTCGTCGCACAGCGCGACGTTGAGCAGCGTGCCGATCGCGGCCGGGTTGTAGCGCAGCGACTCGTCGAACTTCTTGCAGGCCTCGCTCAAGTTGGACGGCAGCAGCGCCCTGGCCTCGGTGAACAGCTGGTCGGCCTTCTCGACCTTGGGGTCGGGCTTCTCGGCCGGCGGATCGGCGGGCTCGGGCTGCGGATCGGCGATCGCAGGGCGGCCGGCGGCGACGATGGCCACGGCGACCGCGATCTTGGCGAGCCGGACGGCGACGCGCATGGCGAGGATCTTACCAGCTCCGGGGATCACGGGGCGATCATCGTCCCTTGCCGTCAGTCCTCGGCGGTCTCCGCCGGACACGGCGGGAGGGCCTTGGCCCTCATGAGCGGGTCCTTCTCGGTCGTGCAGTCCTTGCCGTCGATGAGCACGCGGCCGCGCAGGACGAACCGGCGTGGGGCCTTGGACCCGGGCCGTGTCGGGGCAGCCTGCCCGCTGCTGGCGCTCGCCGGGTGGGTCTGGTTGCCGGCCGGTGGTCTGGCTGGCCCCGTCGGTCTCTTGGCTCCCGTTGCTCCCGACGCCGCCGTGTGCGCCTCGGGCGAGGACGAGGGTGCGGACGGCAGCGCGGCGGGCTGCGGATCGGAGGCCGCGGCGGTGGGTGTGGCCACCTCGGGCGCTGGCGCCGGCGCCGCGGGTGCAGGGGCCCGAGTCGGCGCGGGCTGGCTGGCGGACGGCGGCTCGATCGCATCGCCGCGCCGCGCGGGGGAGCGCGCGATCGAGATCGCGATGCCGAGCGCGGCTGCAGCGATCACCGCGGTGGCGATCGCGAGCATGCCGCGGCGCCGCGGCCGGCTCACCGCCAGGGTGTCGCTGAGCGCCGGCCCGGATCGCTCGGCTCGCACGGGCTCGGGGGCCGCGCTGTCGGCTCCAGCGGCCGGCGACGCCGCGGCCGGGGCAGGCGCATCGCCGGGTGCAGCCGTATCGCCGGTTGCAGGTGCGGCCACGGGCGGCGGCGAGGACAGCGGCGCCGGCGCGGTCGCCGGTGCCGGCGCGGTCGCCGGTGCCGGCGAGCTCTCGGCGAGGCGCTCGCCGCTCGGCAGGCGGATCGAGCCCGAGCTGTTCGACGGGATCCACTCCACCGGCTGGACCTGGCTGCGGCGCAGCGTGCGCGTCATGCGCTCGACCAGGACCTGCGCCTGATGTGGATCCTGCGCGAACGGCACCAGGTCGCGCGCGAGCTCGGCCATCGACGCGTAGCGCTGCTCCGGCGCCTTCTCGAGGCAACGCAGCACGACCTGCTGGAGCCCGGGCGGCGTGTGGGTCATCGCGCCCGGGGGATCGACCGCGACCTTGACGCACATCTCCGAGAAGCTTTCGGCCTCGAACGGCCGCCGGCCCTCGAGCATCTCGTACAGCACGGTGCCGAGCGACCAGATGTCGGTGCGCGCGTCGACGTTGCGGGCCGAGCGCATCTGCTCGGGCGACATGTACGCCGGCGTGCCGAGCAGCGACTGGGTCTGGGTCAGCGTGATCGAGTTGCCGGCCAGCGCCTTGGAGATCCCGAAGTCGAGCACCTTGATGATCGCGCTGCCGTCGGGCCGCCAGGTCACGAACAGGTTGGTCGGCTTGACGTCGCGGTGGACGATGCTGAGCGAGTGGGCCTCGGCGAGCGCCTCGCAGCACTGCACCGTGATCTCGACCGCCCACGGCACGCCGAGCGTGCGGCGATCCTCGAGCAGCTGCCCGAGGTCCTCGCCGTCGAGGTACTCCATCACCATGTAGGGGACGTTGGCGCTCGACCGGCCGACGTCGATCACCCGCGCGACGTACTCGCTCTTGAGCTTGACCGCGGCCTGGGCCTCGCGCATGAACCGCTCGACCGCGTCCGCATCGTCGAGCACGTCCTTGCGCAGCATCTTGATCGCGACGTGCTCGTTGAGCGCGAGGTGGGTGCACATCGCGACCACGCCCATGCCGCCGTGACCGAGGATCCGGTCGACGCGATACTTCTCGACGAAGATCTCGCCGATCCCTACACCTGCGTCGATCGATCGTGGAGTCGCGACCACCATGCCGAGACTAGCGTGCTGGCCGCGCGCGCTCAACCTCGTCGCAGCAGGTGGCATCGAAACGCCGCGCCCCGGTCGTGCCGGGTCGTGCCGGGATGTGATCGTCTCGCGCCGGTTGTGATCAACCCGCCGCGCGCGCCCCCGCCGGCGGGGTCAGCGCTGGATCTCGTGAATCTTCAGGACGTTGGTCTGCATACCGGAGCCGACCGGCACCGCCATCGTGATCAGCACGTTCTCGCCCGGCAGCGCCAGGTTGCGCTCGATCAAGGTCGCCTCGACGCGGTCGACCAGCTCCTCGGTGGTGGCGGCGGGGGAGATCAGGACCGGTGTCACCCCCCAGAACAGCGCGAGCCGCCGGAAGCTGACCTCGTTGGTCGTCAAAGCCACGATATTTGCATCCGGGCGGTACTCCGAGACCAGCCGCGCGGCGCCGCCGGACTCGGATACCACGACGATGGTCTTGAGCCGCATCGCGCGGGCGGCGGTGATCGCGGCGTGCGCGATCGCGTTGGTCGGGACCTCGAGCTGGATGTCGGGGACCTCGACGTTGGCGCGGTAGTACGCGCTGCGCTCGATCTCGTCGATGATCCGCGCCATCGTGCGGACCGCCTCGACCGGGAACAGCCCCGACGCGGACTCGCCGGACAGCATCAGCGCATCGGTGCCGTCGAGCACGGCGTTGGCGACGTCGGACGCCTCGGCGCGGGTCGGCCGCGGCTGGCTGATCATCGACTCCAGCATCTGGGTCGCGGTGATGACGATCTTGCCGCGCCGGTTGGTCTCCTCGATGATCCGCTTCTGCCACAGCGGCACCTTCTCGGGGCCCATCTCGACGCCGAGGTCGCCGCGCGCGACCATGGTGCCGTCGGCGGCGTCGATGATCTCGCCGAGCCGCTCCAGCGCCTGCGGCTTCTCGATCTTGGCGATCACCGGGATCGAGACCTGGTCGACGGTGAGCAGGCGCTTGGCCTCGAGCACGTCCTCGGCGCGCCGGACGAACGACAGCGCGACATAGTCGACGCCGTGGCGCAGCCCGAAGCCGATGTCGAGCCGGTCCTTGTCGGTCACGGCCGGCGCCGAGACCTCGACGCCGGGCAGGTTGATGCCCTTGTTGTTCTTGAGGATCCCGCCGGTGACGACGATGGTGTCGACCTCGTGGTCGCGGACGTGGGTCACCGCGAGGCTGAGGTAGCCGTCGTCGAGCAGGATCTGGTCGCCGGCCTTGACGTCGCGCGGCAGGCCCCGGTAGGTCGTCGATATCCGGCGCACGTCCCCGACGATGTCGTCGGTGGTGATCGTGAGCTCGGCGCCCGGCCGGAGCTCGATCTGGCCGGTCGCCAGCTTGCCGACCCGGATCTTGGGGCCCTGGAGATCGAGCAGCACGGCGATCGCCTTGCCGCGGCGGTCGGCCTCGGCGCGCACGATCTGGAGCATCCGTGCGTGATCGTCGTGAGTTCCATGCGAAAAGTTGAGCCGGGCAACGCTCATTCCGGCGTCGATCAGCTCGCCGATGCGCTGCGGCGTCGACGAGGCAGGCCCCAGCGTGCAGACGATCTTCGCGCGTGGCATGACGCCGCGCAGTAGAGCACAAGTTGCCGTGCGAGCCGCCGGTCCACTTGCTGAAAACCCGGCGCGGCTCTAGGTGTGCACACGGGCATGTCCTAAGAGAGTTGCGTGCCACGATCGATTCGAGCCGTTGTGTTCGCGGCGCGTGCCGCGGCCATTTCTACGGTGTTTCCTGCGGTGACGCCGATCCCGGGTGGCGGGCTGCGGATCGTCCACGCGCAACCCGCGGAGCCGGCATCTCCTCCGGGAGCGCCGGACGGCAGCCGAGGCCTCGGCCCGGCCGGCGTGCCGCCCGGGCCGGCGCCCGGGATCGACGAGGCCAGGCTCCGCGAGCTGGTCGATCGCGAGGTCGCCCGGATCCTGACCGAGCGCGCCGTCCGGGAGGCCGCCGAGCGCGCCGTCCGGGAGGCCGCCGAGCGCGACGCCGCGATGAGCGAGGACACCGGCGAGGTCCGCGGCGCGAGCGGGTTCATGGACACCCGGCTCGCGTTCACGCTCACCAACGAGAACATCCTGGTCAAGCCCGGCGAGACCGTGCCGAGCGTGCCGGGCTGGCGGTTCGGCACCCCGAGCTCGCTCGGCGTGCTGTTCTTCGACGGCTACGACACGCGGTACTCGGGCTTCGAGACGCTGTCGCACGCGGTGATGTACCGCGAGTACCGCAGTGGCCACCTCCAGGCCGAAGGCGCGCTCGTGGTGCGGATCGACGACCTGAGCGAGGCCCGCCTCGGCCTGTCGGATGACGGCTCGTACATCACGGTCAGCGACTGGAGGGACCCCAGCCACAAGGACCCGACCCGGGTCAGCCTCACCGCGTTCCCGGTGTCCTCCGACCGGCTCCGGCTCGGCTACTCCTACCGGCTGTCCTGGGGTGGCAGCCCCGAGTACACGCGCACCCCATCCTCTGCCCCATCCTCGGTCCCGGGGATCAAGCTGCAGCTCGACACCGACCGCACGTATGCCTTCGTGGGCGCGAAGAGCGCGACGCTGATCGATCCGAAGGGCGAGGCGCGGTCCGCGCTGGCGGTGCTCGGTGGCGCCGGCCTCGATCCGGTCCCGATGCTGCGGCTGGAGGCCAACGGCGGGTACTTCGATCGCGGCTACAACGAGCTGGCGGGTGTCCGGGGCGAGAAGATCCGGTTGTTCGGCGGGTCCCTGCAGGCATCGATCCACAGCGGCATGCCGCTGCGATCGTCGATCGACTACCAGCTCTACAAGTTCCACGGCGAGGCCGTCAGCGACCTGTTCGCCCCGGAGCGATACCCCGGCGGGCTGGCATGGCTGGCGCAAACCGAGTTCACCGTGCTCGGGCAGACCCTGGCGGATCCGGACGCCCCGGGCCGGACGACCACGCAGTACGGCAAGGCGGGCGACCTCAACGTCCGGGTGAAGCTCGATCGGACCCGGCTACGGCTCGACCTGAGCTACCGCGATCTCGCTTTCCTGCTGCACACCCTGCCGAGCCTGCCGATCGACCAGCAGTTCCCGGCCAGCTACACCGCGACCGCGGACTACTTCGGCGCGATCGGGCTGGACCGCAACTGGGACGACTGGCTGACGCTCGGCCTCGTCGCCGGTGTGGAGAAGCCGGCCACCTTGACGTCCCCTCATGGCATCCCGGGAGTGGCGCCGGACATGATGGGGCCGACGACCGCGGTCATCCGCAGCAACAATGTCGATACGCAGATCACCGTCCTGTCGCCCGGGGCGAGCGCGGATCGCCAGTACGCCGTCAAGGCGACGGCCAAGGTCGATTTCGCAAGGATGTTCAGCATGCTGGTCGAGTTGTTCTACAGCTACGACCGCTCCGGAGAGCGCGTGGCGGCCCCGTGCGGCCAGCTGCAGCCGTGCGCCCTGTCTTACGTGCCAGGCTCAGCGCAACAGCTCGGCCTGAACGCGACACTACAAGCGCGGTTCTGAGGGTGGTTGGGCCATGAGAACTGCACTCATCGTGGTCGTCAGATGACAGTGAGTTTTCCGGCCGGGTCGCCGTTGCGTCCGGCGGATCAGGGCTAGACTCCTTTGGCCCCAGCGGAAACGGTCGGCTCGGGCACGTATGAGGGACGCGATCGAACGCGACGTGACCGCCGATTGCACACCGCCTGGCGGTGAGGGCGATCGCCCACGCCCACGTGGGCTGGGCGCCGTCGTCGCGGTCGTTCGTCCGGTGGTGCGCTCGGCGATGGGCCTGCTCGCCGACCTCCTCGATCGAATCGTCCATGGAATCCGGTGCCTGGCGCCGCTCGCGCTCGGCTTTGGCTGCCAGGCGAGCAACGAGATCCCCGACGTGGCTCCGGCGGTGATCGAGCCCATGCCGACGTCCACCGTGCCGCGAGCGGAGGACACCGGGCCGCGCCCGCTCGGGCAATTCACCATCACCTTCTACTACGTGATCGGGGAGGACGAGGTCGGGCCCCCGCGGGTGGCCAACGAGAACCGGACCAGCGGAGATGTCGAGACCGAGCTCGCGGCGGTGACGCCGGACCTGGTCACGCTGTACAGCGGCCTCCGGTGCGAGCCGATCGCCGAGGTCTCCAGGGAGTTCGCCTCGCAGCTCGCGGTCCAGGGCACCGGCAAGCTGCACGACGGCCGCGTGCTCAACATCTGGGGCGCGTGTAACTGCAAGCGCAGCCCGTGCTTCAAGGTCACCCAGGCGCAGTGGGGCACCGCGGGCACCGGCAAGCCCCTGCAGCCGTTCCGGACGGTGGCGGTCGATCCCCGGGTCGTGAAGCTCGGGTCCTGGCTCTACGTCCCGCTCCTCGAAGGCCGCACGATGCCGGGGCGGGGCCCCTGGGGTGGCTACGTGCACGACGGCTGCGTGATGGCCGATGACACGGGCGGTCATATCCTGGGGAACCGGCTCGATCTGTTCGTGGGCCGCAAGGGCTACTTCCTCGGTCTGTCCGGCAGCGGCGGCAGCCACGCCTGGGCACGCCACGTGCCGGTGTTCGACGGCACCGGCATCTGCGATCGCAAGGACCGGCGGGTCGGCCGCAAGGCCGCGTCGATCTGACTGAGCGCTGAGCGCTGAGCGCTGAGCGTGCGTGGGGTCAGCGGGTCCGCGCCGGCGGCGCGTCGCGGCGCAGCAGGGCGGATGCCACGATGCGGCGGTCCGCGCGCTGCGCGAACACCACGGCGCCAGAGGCGTGCCAGGTGGGATCCAGCCGGACTGCGAGGGAGGCGTTTGGCCCCGCCGTGGCGGCGTGCTCCAGGTGCCGGACCACTCGCTCGCTCGCCAGGGTCTCGCCGGCGTTCTCGCCGCGCGCCACGTGGGTGCGGGTGCCATCCTCCCAGATCGCCACCCAGACCTCGGCATCGCCGGGCGCCGTGGCGGTCACGGTGACGGCGTCCGCCGTCCAGCGGGCGGTCGCGGGGAGCAGGGTCGGGTGGGCGGCGCGCTGGATGGCATCGGTCACGGCCGCGAGGTTCGAGCCGACCATGCCGGTGGCACCCCCCACCACCAGCTCGGGGGTGTAGACCCGGTCATCCCCGATGACCCGGGCGTACTGGCGCTGTCGCTCGGTCCACGCCGGTGACGAGTACGGATCGGCCCAGCCCAGGTCGTTCCAGTAGTCGACATGGAACGACAGCGGCGCGAGCGGGCGATCGCCCAGGCTGCCGGCGCGCGCCAGCCGGGCGAGCAGCTCGTCGGCGGGCGGACAGCTGCTGCAGCCCTGCGAGGTGAACAGCTCGAGCACCAGCGGACCCTCGGCGGCGGCCGGGCCGCGCGACCGCTCGGTGCCGGCGGGCTTGGGATCACCGTCGGCGCGGGCGCAGGCGACCAGCAGGCCGAGGCAGAGCCCGAGGCCGAGGCGGAAAACCAACGGGGCGCGCATGGCGGCGGTACGTCCGGCGGGTGTCGAGGTTACTGTACGACAATCTGCGCAGGGCCCCGGTCCGGCGCCCATCACCCCTCGTGTCAGCTGATACACCAACCCGTCGCCATGTTTCAGCGGCGTGACGCTGCTTACGACATGTGCTGCGCGAGCACCTCGGGTTTCGTGCGGTTCGTCGCTCGGTCGGTTAGTTTCCGAGATCCAGCTGTACCGTCGGTTTTTGATTCGGTACGGTTTCCCTATGGGGTGTCTGCAACGTCCGTCGGGCGAACGTCTGTCCGTCACCACGATCACCGGCATGGCTGCCGCGCTGCTGTGCGGAGCGCTCAGCGGATGCAGCTTCCTGCTCGATTCCTCGTCGCAGCAGTGCTCGGTCGACTCCGACTGCGATCGCTTCGACAATCATCCGAAGTGCATGAGCAACGTGTGCGTCGAGTCCGGGCTCGGCCCGACGGGCTGCTTCTTCCCGACGCAGAGCAGTCCGCCGACCAAGCTGACCGACTTCCTCAATCAGTGCACGACGTCGACGTACCAGCAGTTCAGCAATTGCGACCGCCTCAAGCTCGGCTGTCCCGGCGGCATCGCGACGCTGCCGGCGCAGTCGACACCCCCGATGACCACGCCGCAAGGCTCCGCCTCGGTGCCGGCGGAACCGCTCAACCTGTGCACCGACGGCGCGCCGATGTCGGGCAGCACCCCGAACATGGTCTGGCTGTTCGGTTCGTCCGACTTCGGGCCGCTGATGCGCGCCGCGCAGCCGTCGCTGTCCGCTGCCCCGACGCCCTACCGCGCGGTGTTCCAGAACGCGTCGTCGTGCGCGGGCGTCACGAACGTGTTCGCGGAAGTGACCGATCCCACGAAGCGGCTGATGAAGGATCCGGCGGACCCGACCAAGGGCGGCTGGGCATTCTACTTCGACGACAGCGGCAACCAGGTCAACTGCCGGATCGACCCGAAGGGGATGCCGGTCGTCGGGGTCGCGCTCACGATCGGCATCTCGGACCTCTACTCCACGACCTGCGGGTTCATGCCGACGCCGACGACGGTGACCGAGTACACCGGCCCTGTGGTCCCGTTCGTGTTCGCGACCAAGGCGGCGTCGAAGGAGGCGTCGATCAGCGCCGAGGCGGCGCACATGGTGTTCGCCAATGGCGGCATGCCTCCGGTGGGCATCGATATGAAGCCCGCCATGCCGTGGGTCGACTACACCAAGTACTACATCCGCAACACCACCGCCGGCTCGACCGTGCTGAGCGCGCTGCTGCTCGGCGTGAAGATCTCGCCGAGCATGCCGTTCTGGGGCATCGACCGGGTGTCAACCGACAACCTGCGCGACAGCCTGCTGGCGGCGACCGATCCGGATGCGGCGATCGGCATCCTGTCGATCGACTTCTACGACAAGAACCGCGGCAACCTGAAGGGGCTGTACCTGCAGTCGTTCAACCAGACGGCAGGGTACCTGCCGGACTCGAAGCCGACGACGACCGACAAGATGAACGTGCGCGATGGCCACTACCCGCTGTGGGGCTACGTGCACTTCGTCGTTCCGCTCGATAGCATCGGCGGCACCAGCGCGGCCGCGAATGCCATGACCTTGCTGTTCAGCGTCGACAAGCTCGATCAGCGCCTGGTCGACTCGATCATCGCCGCCTCGGAGGTGCCGCAGTGCGCGATGAAGGTGCAGCGGCGCGGCGAGCTCAACTCACCGGACGGCAGCGGTGACTTCAAGGTGCGGACCGGGTTCTCGTGCGGCTGCTACTTCGACTTCAAGACCACGAACAAGACGGACTGCAAGGCCTGCACGACCTCCGACGAATGCCCGAACGGAGGCTCCTGCAACTACGGCTACTGCGAAGCCCAGTAGGGTAGCCGCCGGCGCTCACGCCGGCTTGCCGAGCGCGCGCACGATCTCCTCGCGCACGATCGCGGCGAGCGAGCCGCCGGAGCTCGATCCACCCGAGCCGCCCGGCGCGATGGTCGGCACCGGCGAGTGCGGGGCCGGCGCGCAGGCCACGACCGGGCGCGGCGGGTCGCCGAGCAGCTGGGCGGCGGTGGTGACCGCGCGGTCGGCGGCGCGGCCGATGCCGGCCCTGGCGCGCGCGGCGAGCAGCGGCGCGATCGCGGCCTCGGGTAGCGGCTCGACCCCGCCGAGCGGCGCGGCGGCGACCGCGATCCGCGCCAGGTGCTCCACCAGCTCGAGCCGGAGGAACGCCTGCTCGGGGTCGGCGCCCCACGCGAGCACCCCGTGGTTGCCCAGGATCACGGCGTCGACCAGCTCGCACCACGGCGCCAGCGCGGCGCGCGCGGCGTCGCCGGGCTGGGCGTAGGGCAGCCTGGGGATGCGCGGGCCGAGCGACACCACGGCCTCGGCGAGGAACGGCCGCTCGATCGGGTTGCCGGGGCTCGCGCTGATCGCCGTCGCGCACGGCGGATGGGCGTGGACCACGCATCCGACGTCGGGCCGGCGCTCGTAGACCGCCAGGTGCAGGCCGATCTCACCGAACACCTTGCCGGGGCCGTGGACCTGGCCGCGGGCGTCGACCTCGATCAGGTCGCGGTCGCCGATCAGCCGCTTCGACGTCGCCGTCGGCGTCGCGACGAAGCGCGCTCCGTCGCGTGCGGTGACGTTGCCGTCGTGGTTGGCGACCCAGCCGGCGGCGTGGAGCTGGCGCGCGATCGCCGCGACCTGGACCCGCAGCGGCTTCACGCGGGCTCCCCCCGGTCGACGATGTCGACGCTGTCGACGATGCCGACGATGATCGACCGGATCGGCACGATGTCACCGGCCTTGAGGATCTGGCGCACGCCGTTGCCCTCGGTGAGCACCACGACGCGATCGCCGATCCCGGCCTGGACATGATCGACCGCCACGAAGCTCGGGCCTGCGTCGCTGCCGTGCTCGTCGAGCGGCTGGACCACGAACAGCGGCCGGCCGGCGAACGCGGGGTGCTTGGCCGTCGCCCACATCGGCGCGACCACCCGGCAGTACCTCACGGCCCGGCCTTGGCGGGCAGGCCGATCCCGTCGACGATCCCGACGATCGCGGCGTCGACCGGCACGAACCACGGATCGCAGGCCAGCGCCGCCTCGCGCGAGCCGACCAGGTAGACCAGGTCGCCGTCCCCGGCCTGCACGGTGTCGACCGCAGCCTGGACGTCACCGACCGGGGCGCCGTGCTCGTCGACCGGCTGGACGAGCAGCAGCTTCTTGCCCTCCAGCCCGGCCGCCTTGCGCACGGCGACCACGGTGCCCTTGACGATGCCCAGATACATCGCAGCGAGGGTAAGGCGCGTGCCCGTGCTGCGTCAAACGCCGGCGACGCGGTGGGTCTCGCGGACGTGCGGCGCGCCGCGAGGAGTGTGCAGGGGCGTAGCGCCCAGGAGAGCGCGTACACGCTCGGCTCGCCGTGGGCTGCTGCGCGGATGGGCGTCGGGACCGCGCCCGCCGAATCACCACCGTTTCATGCGCGGACGGCGCGAGGTATATGCGGGACAACACCCGGCCAATCCAAATCACGGTCGCGGCGCCCGACCCCATCCTGCTCGTGGTCGCCCACGGCGGGCCGAGCGTTGACGTCCCGCGATCGCGCCTCGAACGGGTTCCCCTTGGACACCCGCTCGCCTCCGCTCGCCATCGCAGCCGTTCAAGGGAGCCGACCACGATTCCGCGGAATCGCCGGGCACCGCACCACCACCGCGGACAGCAACGCCCACGTGGGTGCCAGCTTGTGCCACTTGCCACTGCAACCCCTCGTAGCCGATCGCGCACAGCGCGCCCCCACGTGGGGTGCCAGCCACCACCGCCGATGTGGCCTGTTGCCACCTGTCGCACTTCCCGCCGCCGCCTTGGTACGAACCACGGCGCGGAAGCGCGTGTGTCCTGCTCGTTTCTGCCGTGAAGTCGAACCCGCCCGCCGCGGCGACACGGCTACCGAGGGTCCGTGCCGACCCCGCCTTCGGTGACGACCTGCGAAGCCATTCGATCAAGCGGGTCTGTCTTGCTCCTGGTATGCAGCGACTCCATGGCGCTACCCACCGCGGCGGTCAGCTCGATCGGGCGGGTCCGCGGCCAGGACGAGCTTGCCGGCGTCGACGCCGACGCGGACGGCGAGCCTGGGGCGATCGCGATCGGCAAGCCCCTGGAGAGTGATCGCAGCGCAGCCCTGCGCGTACGCGGCGGCGATCGACTCGCGCTCGCCGAGGCCGCCGTAGAAGCCGATCGCAAAGCTGCGTGACGCGTCGTCGGCGATCGCGCCGCTCATCCCGACGACACAGCCGACGTGGCGCAGCAGCGCCTGGGCGTTCAGCTCGCTGTAGCAGGCGCTCAGGACGATCAGCTGGACGGAGGATCCCGCCGCGCCGAACGTCGCCTCGAGCGCCTCGGTCGACACGAGCTGCGGGCCATCATCGGGGCCCTGGAAGAACAGTCCGGCTCGGGGATCGCCACCGTTGTGGCTCAAAACCATCGGGGTGGTAAGTGGGCTCACGGTTCGATCCGCGCCGCGCCTTCAGCGCCAGCGCGGATCGCCGCCCGCCGAGCACGAACAAGTATCAGGAGCAGAAAGAAGCGTGAGCCTGCTGACTTCGCCGACGGTTCTGATCGCCGTCAGTGCGACCCGACGAGGAACATCCATCCATGGAGCTGAAGGATGAGGATGATCGAGCATTCGGTTCTCGATGACCGCAAGCACCGCCGCATCGAATGCTACCCCGGCCCTTGCATGCCGGACCGTATTTCGCGACCTTCCGGGCGGAGGGATGCGCCGAGATGCGTGACTGGGGCGATTGGGGGCGGGGACACGGCTACGACTCCGGCGACGGTGGTGGAGGCAAGCGGGATGCTGGGAAGCAGCGAACGCCGGATGAGGAAGCAACCGAGCGCGTCTACCGCGTGCGGCAGGAGATCGAATCCGCAGCTACGCGCGTCGAGCAGCTCGCCTCGATCGCTCGGCGCGATGAGTGGCGCACCGAGCGCGAGAAGCTGCAGCAAACGCATGACACCCTCCTCGAGAACCTCGAGGCGCGCGAGCTCGACGCAAACGCATCCGCACGATCGCGCGAGCACTACACGAATGCCACCGAGAAGCTCGGCGACATCGCAACGAAGCTGACGAACGCCCAGGAACCGCGCCGCCCGGTGCCGCCGGTCGCCGGCGAAGAGGCGATCGAACCGTCGATCATCTCTCGCAGCGCCGCGCCCGAGGATGTGCTCGCCTGGGTGTCCGAGCTCGATGCCCGTGACCGGAGGGCAATCGTCAGCCGTCTTGACGCTGTAAAGGGAGGCTCCGTCAATCGCACCGATGGGTTCGCCGCCAGCCTCGCGAACTACTTCGGCGATCTGACCGTCCGCTCGAAGTTCCCCGAGCTCCGCTCGAAGTTCTTGAAGACCGCTGAGAACCCTCGGCACTTCGACCGCGCCGCGTACCTGAAATCACGCGCGCGTGCGAACGCGACAGCGGACGCCCAGGCAGGCACGGTCGAAACCAACCGCACCGCGATCAAGGCGCCGGCAGCTCGCCCCGCGGCACCGACGCACGCCCAGGAATCCCCTGGCACGACCGCAGGCAATCAAGCAGCGGGAACGCCACCGCACGCGTTGCCTGTTGTTTCTCTCGATGACTCTCCCGCCGGTCTCGCCAGCGACCCAGAGCCGCCGGACGTGAGCGCGAGGAAAGGTGGTCCACTTCCGTATCGGCAGGAGATGGAGCGCTCGTTCGGTCGGTCGTTCGCGAGCATCGAGGCGCATACCGGCATGGCTGCCGAGCTGATGCCGCTCGGCGCCCAGGCGATCACCGTCGGCCAGGTAGTGGCGTTCGCAGATGCACAGCCATCGCCGGCGCTGGTCGCGCACGAGGCGACGCACGCCGTCCAGAATGAGCAGGCCGGCGTGTCCGTCGTGATGACACACGAGCTCACGCCCACCATCCAGGCGAAACAAACAGGTACGGCGGCGCCGATGGCTGCTGGCGTTGTCGCGCCGCGCCACAGCCCCGCAGAGGCTGAGGCCAATGCCATGGCCGAGCGCGTAGCCGCCGCCGGGCCGGGCGCGAAGCTGCCGCCGGTGACCGCCGCGCCTTCGGCCAGCGCGCAGCTCGCGCCTGCAGGTGAGCCGAAGCTCGAGCCGCTGAACGCGGAACGCTACTGGGCCAAGTACGGCGTGCAGACGATGCAGCGTGCGCTCCACCGCGCGATGGCCGAGCTCGCGTTCGAGATCACCGGGCCGGGCCTCGCGTTCCCGACGAGTGAATGCGGTGCGTTCATCATGTCAAGCTTGGGGTGGCGGATGCAGGACACCACTCCGCACCACGTCAGCCAGCTACTCGACGCGCCGATCTACGAGTTGATCGACGGCGTGCGCGTGCTCGATGACCGCGACCGCGGCCCTGACGCGTTCGATCCTGCGGTGGTCAGCCGGATCGTCGAGCGTCTCGGCCTGGGCATCCGGCATGCCGTCGCGCGGCTCGCGTTGCCGTATGCCAAGGTGCGATCGCGCGCGGTGTCCGCGGCAAAAGCGGAGGCGCGCGACCCGATCGCGCGGGGCCTGGGGCCGCTACAAGTGCCGCAAGGGGATCCAGCGCCGACGCAACCGGATCCGAACACGCTCGGTGCGCGCACGACCATCGAGCACGCGGTGGCCGAGTCGATGTGCGCCGGGTTCGTCGAGTTTCACCCAGACAAGTTCCCGCTCGTCTACGACACGACGATCCCCGGCGAGCCGCGGCCGGCGAAGCTCGAGCTCGAGCGCGGGCGCGGCGACTGGCTGACCGTCCGCGTCGTCGAGCCCGCAAGCGCGAGCGCGGTGGATGTGGCGAACGCGCTCTATGGCACCCCCGAGCTCGCGCACCTGGTTGTCGGCTCGGGCAACCGCTTTTCGTACGTGTTCCCACCGGGCAAGCAGCTCGCCGAGCCGTACGAGACCGAGTTTCGTAACCACATGCTCGACGATGGTGCGAGCCCGCTCGACGAGCTCGGCGCCCGGAACACACGGGATCCCGTGCTTGGCCTCGACGATGCGCGCGCCGACCAGCGTGCGCTCACCTCGGCGAAAGCATCCGGCGCGGTGGCCAAGGGCGCCGGGGCTGCGCCGGCGCTGCAGCGCCTCGAGATCCTGGAGTCGGTGGTCGACAGCATCGTGAGCGCCGCGGTGCCTCTCGGCGTCGCGCCGATCATCGCACCGCTGCAAGCACGACTGCGGCAGCGCAGCACCGCGTGCGCTGCGGACCCAGCCGAAGCGACGAAGTGGGCGGCGCACGCCTCCGAGCAGCTCACGCTCGTGTCCGACGCGAAAGCCGGGTTCGATGCCATCACCGAGCAGATGTTCGCGATCGGCCTGCCGGCGGTCTCGACCGCAAGCGGCCCCGATCTCGTGGGCGATGTGACCGCTTCGATGCAAGGTCCGACGCGCGAGCTCGCCGACGTGTTTGCGGCGGCCGTCGCGGCGAGCGAGCAGCTCGATATCGGCCGCGAGCGGCTCGCGGTCGCGAAGGAGCGGCTCGCCGCGTATCCGTTCGACATGGCCGACCGCATGCTCGCGGTGATCCGCAAGCGGATCGTGTCGACGGGCCACCACGCCACGCTGCCGATGAACTCGTACGAGACCGTGCGTATGGCGGCGCTCGAGGCCGAGCTCGGTAGGACGATCGGCGAGCTCCGCATCGCCGTCGTCAATGGCGACGGCACCGCGGCGCTCAAGCTGACCACGCTGCGCTCACAGCTGTCGATGCTCGATCTGCAATCGACCATCGGCTCGACGCTGACCGCGATCAACGAGCTCAGCGGCGAGCTCCGCATCGCCGAGAGCATGGATCCGGACAACGCCCGCGAAGCGTGGATCTACGATCAGCTCCACGCGGCGATGGGCGAGTGGATGCAGTTCGCAGCCAACTACGACAGCTTTTGGAAGGCAGGGCACGAGCGCGACCCGGCGACCCTCGAAGCGATGCGCACGCGGCTCGGAGCGCTGCGCAGCAAGACCGACCTGCCGGCGCTCGTCCACGAGCTCGCCATGTTCGCGGAGGACGAGGGCAAGCGCCAGCGCTGGATCAACATCGGGATCA
>JBGQCL010000147.1:0-23772 GCA_041495365.1 Kofleriaceae bacterium
CGGGGGGAAGCCCTCGCGGGGCCGTTGCCGCGGTCGCGATGCCGGCTGTGCGGCGCTCAGCCGGGCGGCCCACAGCGAGCCGCCCGGGTCGCGCGCCGACCGCCAGCTGTCCGGTGAGCGGCTTTCGCCGGTTCCCCGGCTCTTGACGCTCCGCTTCGGACGCAGGGATCTCTCCCCGCGCCGGGAGTCTGCTACTCGGCGCGTTGCCGCTTCCCGAGACGGACTTGCACCCGCTGGATCTCCACAGCGTGACGACGGGTTCTCGCCGGGGTCCCCGGCGGGGCTTCCGTCGTCGTCACGACGCACCATGCCCATGGTCCCCGATCAGTAGCGGTGCGCGAACGGTAGCGAAGGGGGTGCCTCCTCCGGGAGCGGACGGAGCCATCGCAGGTACCAGGGGCGCGTGGGCCGTTCGGCGAACTCGCGCAGCCGCTCGCGATACCGCGCGATCGCGTCGCTGTGATCCACGGCGACCTGCAGGCGTCCGTGCTCGAAGGTAAGCTCGACGACGGTATTGTACCTGTACGCAGGCTGGAACCCCATGTGCACATAGAGCTCCTGGATGAAGTCGCGTGCGAGCAGCAGTCCGCCCGTGAAGTCCACGGGTGCGGAGAGCCCTTCCACCAGGTAATCACCGGCGGGCGTGAGCTCCTCGGGTCCGAGCCGTCCGGTCTTCGGATCGAAGGCCTGTGTCCTGTGGAGTCGTGCCCGGAATGTCGCGCCGTACAGCCTGGGACCCGCGCCCAGCCCGATCCGCACCACGTCCTTCCCCCGCAAGCCACAGGTGACGCGCGCCAGCTGCAGCTGCGCGTCGCGAACGCGATAACCGCAGTGGTAGCCTCGATAGCAGCCGGTGTGCATGGGCACCACCTCGAGCCGGTGCGCCGCGGGGTCGAACAGGGCCTTCCCGGCAGCTCCGACGATCGCCCACTCCTGCGGGGTCGGGTCGTCCCGGTAGTTCGGCGGTGTCGAGTACAGGATCGTGTCGGGGATCTGCGCCGTCATGACGAGCAGCGGCGAGTCTCGCACGCAGCATCCCGGTCTTCCTCCCGGCGAACAGCGCCCTCGTGCTGGCGAGCCTGGCCTCGCTCCACAGCGACCTGCGCTGTCATGCCGGTGACGGCTCGCGTCGTGAGTGGAATTTTCTCGCGTCGCGGCGGAGCGGCAGCCGATGCGTCGGCCGGGCGCGCCGCCGCAACCGATGCGCGTTTCGATTCTTCACGAGACGAGCACGAGCGATGGTTCCTCGGCGTCCACCACGCGACGGCCACCGCGGGCGGCATGCGAGTTGCTCTGACCGGGATGGCCTTCGGGCACGCGCGCAGAAACATGGAAGAGGAGATCACGATGACGGACAAGCATGGAACCCTGAACGTGACCGGCACGGGCAAAGTATCGGCAGCCCCCGACGAAGCGGTCATCCAGCTCGGAGTGGTCATCGACGCGAGGACCGCAGCCGAGGCGACCACGAGCAACGCGAGCGCCACGCAGCGCGTGATCGATGCCGTCTCGGCTCAACCCAACCACAGCGTGACCACCACAGGCCTCAGCGTGAACCCGATCTTCAGCTACGACGAGACCACCCACGTCTCCACGATCGTGGGTTTCCGGGCCACGAACGGGGTCAACGTCAAGACCAAGGTCGGCTACGCGGGTCAGATCTACGACGCCGGGATCACGGCGGGCGCCACCCAGAGCAGCGGCATCACGTTCCAGATCCAGAACGAGGCCCCGCTCCGCGAGGAGGCCCTGCGCCTGGCCGTCGAGAACGCGCACCGGGAGGCCAAGCTGGTGGCCCAGGCAGCGCGCGTCGATCTCACCGGGATCGATTCGATCCAGATCGATGCGGGAGGCGGACGCCTGCTCTATCGCGCCGCAGCGATCGACTTCAAAGCGACCCCGGTCATGCCAGAGGACAAGACGATCAGCGCCTCCGTGCAGATCACGTATCGCACGCGAGCCTGACCGGACGGCTGGTGGACGCGGTCGCCGGCTTCGAGCCGGACCCGCGCGAAACGGTGCGCGCGGTAGGTCCCTATACCTCGCACTCGATCACGACCGTCTCCCCCGCGTCCGCGTACGGCACGAGCGTGCCGTCATGGGCCACGCCGTTCACCTTCAGGCGAGCCGCCTTGCCTCGGGACCGGTTGTCGACCGCGATCTGGTACGTGGCGCCTCGGCACCTGCGGACGATCGTGAAGCTCGGGAGATCGGCGCCGATGCAGGGGTTGATGCGCAGACCGCTGAGCTCCGGCTTGATACCCAGGATGTGCTGTGAGATGGCCACGAAGTTCCAGGCGGCGGTGCCGGTGAGCCACGAGTTCTTGGCCTCGCCGTGCCGCGCGGCGTCCTTGCCGGCGATCATCTGCGCATACACGTAGGGCTCCAGGCGGTGGACCTCGGAGATCTCCTCGCGATAGGCCGGTGCGATCTTCTTCCACAGCTCGAACGCGCGATCGCCGCGGCCGATCACCGTCTCCGCGATCATGATCCACGGGTTGTTGTGGCAGAAGATGCCTGCGTTCTCCTTGTATCCCGGCGGGTAGGAGCTGATCTCGCCGAGCTCGAGGTGGTAGTCCTTGTAGGCCGGCTGGTTCAGCACGATCCCGTGCTGGGTCTCCAGCCGCGCCTTGACCGAGTCGAGCGCCTTCTGCGCATAACCGGTCTTGACCCCGATTCCCGCCATCACGCAGTAGCCCTGGGGCTCGATCAGGATCTGGCCATCCTCGCAGTCCCGGGATCCCACCTTGTTGCCGAAGAAATCGTAGGCGCGCAGGAACCACTCGCCGTCCCACGCGTGCTCGAGCACGACCCGCTCCATCCTGGCCTGCTGCTCCCGCGCGAGCTTCGCCTCGTCATGAAACCCGAGGGACTCGGCGAGGGCCGCGTAGTCCGGTGCGACGTGCACGAACAGGCCCGCGATGAAGACCGACTCGGCGGTGCGGCCGGTCCGATTGCCAGTCGTCTGGAACGACTCGCCCGGAGTTTCCGAGAAGCAGTTGAGGTTCAGGCAATCGTTCCAGTCCGCGCGGCCGATCAGCGGCAGACCGTGAGGGCCGAGGTTGTGCAGCACATGGTGAAACGAGCGCTTCAGGTGCTCGAACAGCGTCGCCGCGTTGTTCGGGTCGTTGTCGAACGGAATGGTGTCCTGGAGGATCGCGAGGTCACCGGTCTCCTTGATGTAGGCTGCGGTTCCGGAGATCAGCCAGAGCGGGTCGTCGTTGAATCCCGAGCCGATGTCGTTGTTGCCGCGCTTGGTGAGCGGCTGGTACTGGTGGTAGGCGCTGCCATCGGCCTTCTGCGTGGCAGCGATGTCGACGATCCGCTCCCGGGCGCGCGACGGCACGAGGTGCACGAAGCCGAGCAGGTCCTGGTTCGAGTCACGGAAGCCCATCCCGCGGCCGATCCCGGTCTCGAAGTACGAGGCAGAGCGCGACATGTTGAAGGTCACCATGCACTGATAGGGGTTCCAGATGTTGACCATCCGGTCGAGCCGCGGGTCGCTGGACTTCACGGTGTAGTTCGAGAGCAGCTCCGTCCAGTGGTCGCGCAGCGCGGCGAGCGCGGCGTCCACCTGGGGCGTGGTCTGGAACCGAGCCAGCAGCCCCCGCGCCGGCTGCTTGTTGATCACTCCAGGTTTCTCCCACTTCTCCGCGACCGGATTCTCGACGTAGCCCAGGACGAACACGAAGGTCTTCGCTTCGCCCGGCGCCAGCTCGACGTCGAGCTGGTGCGATCCGATCGGCGCCCAGCCGCTGGCCAGCGAGTTGCGCGACCTGCCTTCCGCCACGGCCGAGGGCTCGCCAAAGCCGTTCCACGGGCCGAGGAAGCTGTCGCGGTCGGTATCGAAGCCCGCGACTGCCGCGTTGACCGAGTGCACGGCGTAGTGGTTGCGGCGCTCGCGGTACTCGGTCTTGTGGTAGATCGTCGAGCCGTCGACCTCGACCTCGCCGATCGAGAGGTTCCGCTGGTAGTTGGTCTGGTCATCGGAGGCGTCCCACAGGCAGAACTCGACGAACGAGAACAGCTTCGCGCGCTTCTTGGCCTTCGAGGTGTTCGTGACCGTGACCCGGTGAACCTCGGCGTTCGTGCCGAGCGGGACGAAGTACACGACCTCGGCGCGCAGGCCGTTTCGCTCGCCCGTGATCTTCGTGTACGACAGGCCGACCCGGCACTCGTAGAAGTCCAGCTCGCGCTTGACCGGCGACCAACCCGGCGTCCAGTAGTCGCCGGCGTCATGAAGATAGTAGTAGCGTCCACCGACGTCGGTCGGGACATTGTTGTACCGGTACCGCGTCAACCGGCGCAGCCGGGCGTCGCGATAGAAACAATATCCGCCTCCCGTGTGCGAGACGAGGCCGAAGAACTGCTCGGTGCCGAGGTAGTTGATCCAGGGATACGGTGTGCGCGGCGTCGTGATGACGTACTCGCGAGACTCGTCCTCGAACCGACCGAAGCGCATGCATCCTCCAAGACTTGGCCATGACGTGGATTGGGACCGCGCGCATCATTACCCCGTCAATGAGGCGGAATCAAATCGCTGCCGGTGCTTGTCGGCTCGCGTACGCATCGGACTCGACTCGATTACATGTACATGTAGTTTCACTCACTGTACATCTCGCTCGACGCGATATGCCGTGCCGACCCCGTGATCCACAGGCCGATCCTCTACCTCGACCCCACCGCCGCTGTCTCGAACCGGGCCGGTGCCGTGATCTCGAGCATCTCGAGATCGTCGGAGTGCCCGATCTCGGCGTGGACGATGCCGGGCGGCTGATGGACGCAGTCGCCGGCCTCCAGCCGGACGTTGCCGACGCCCTCGTAGTCGAACACCACCCAGCCCTTCAGCACGTAGACGATCTGGAAGTCGAGCGCGTGCCGGTGACGGCCCGCCTTCCCGGGACTGTCCGGCTTGGGCCGGATGACCTGGGCATGGAACCGGCCGGAGGTCGCGGCGGCGATGCCGAGGTCGCGATACTCGTAGAACGGGCGCAGGCCATCGCCATGAAACGCGCTGTCCCTGGCGTGGCTGACGGTGAACCGCGGAGGTGCGTCGGGCATGGCGCATTGTCTCCGATCCGGCGCCACCTGCGCAGCCCGGCTGGCCGAGCGCAACCGGGAGCGGTCACGCCGGGAACCGGACCTGGTCGACGTTGACCACGGGGGTGTAGCCGATCTCGGGGTGGCTCGCGATCGTCGAGGACAGCCCGAACAGCGGGCAGTGCTCTGCTTCCCGGGCGGCCAGGAAGGCCCCCGCCGCGCCCAGAAAGTCCTGCGCACTCGACCACCGCGATACGATCGGCCCCATCGCCGGTGCATAGCACGCGGTGCCGCGTGGACCGCTCGCCGGACCCAGGCGGCGGCTGGCAGCTTCAGGCACGCGGCGGGTGCGCTGGCGTCGAACGCCGGTGCCCGCACGGCGGCCTCGCAGGGCCGGCGGCGGCGCACCGGTCACCGGAGCGCCTCGACGCCGGGGGGCGCTTGGCCGTCGCCGGCGGCGTGGTGCATAGTGGGTGACGGAGATGGGCTTCCTCGCGCCGCTCATGCTGGTCGGTGTCACCGCGCTCGCGGTGCCGATCGCGATCCACCTGATCGGGCGGCGGCGGGCGCGGGTGGTGCGGTTCGCCGCGCTCGACTTCCTGATGGCGACCCGGCGGCGGACCGCGCGCAAGTTCCGGCTGCGCGAGCGGCTGCTGCTGGCGGTGCGCGCGCTGGCGTGCGCCGCGGTCGCGGTGGCGCTGGCCAAGCCGTACACGTCGTGCACCCGCAAGGGGCCGCAGGTGACGCGCGGGCCGCAGGCCGCCGTGCTGGTGATCGACGACTCGTTCGCGGCCGGCTACGCGGTCGACGGCAGGCCGTGGCTCAAGGCAGCGACCGACGAGGCGCGCCGGATCCTGACCCAGCTCGGGCCCGAGGCCGAGGTCGCGATCGTGCGCGCCGCCGAGGGCGCGGATCACCCGAGCGAGCTGACCCGCGACCACCTGCGGCTGCGCGATCAGCTGCTCGCGCTCGAGCCCAGCGCGCGGCCGGCCGACACCACGCGCGCGCTCGCCCGCGCCGCCCAGCTGCTGGCGGCGTCGAGCCACGCCCGCAAGACGGTGTTCCTGGTCTCGCTGCTCGCGCGCACCGGGTTCCGGCCCGACGATCCGCCGTGGGGCAAGGACGGGCCGCTGCTGGTCGTGAGCGAGCTGCGGCCGGCGAAGCTGCCCAACCTCGCGATCACCGGCCTCCGGGTCGACCCGGATCCGGGCGCGGCGACCCGCGGCGTGGCGTTCGACGCCGAGGTCGGCAACTTCTCGGACGCCGCGAGCAAGGTCGAGCTGTCGCTGACGATCGCCGACCGGGTGGTCGCGCGCGGTGCGCTCGCGCTCGGTCCCGGCGAGCGCAAGACCAAGCACTTCCTGGCCGCGCTGCCGCCCGGGGGGCGCGCGGCCGACGCCCGCGTCACGCTGTCCGGCGACGCGCTGGCGATCGACGACCTCCGCTGGGTCCGGGCATCGCTGCGCGACCGGGTCCGCGTGCTGATCGTCGACGGCGACCCGCGCACGGTGCGCCACGACGACGAGGTGTTCTACCTCGAGGCCGCGCTGCGCCCGGGCGACCGCGAGGACAGCGGGACGTCGGTCCGGGTGATCACCAGCGAGGAGCTCGCCGGCATCGAGCCCCGGCGACGCGGCACCGCCGGCGCGATCGAGCTCGACGAGTTCGACGTCGTGATCCTCGCCAACGTCGCGGCGCTGCCGGCCGAGCGGGTCAACGCGCTGGCCGACTGGGTGCGCGCCGGCGGCGGCATCCTGGTCGCGCCCGGCGACCACGTCGATCCCGCGGCGTACGACCGCACGATGCTGCCGGTGCTGCCGCAGAGCCTGCGCGATCCGATCGACACGACGTGGGGCGCGCCGCCCGAGGAGCGCGACTCGCGCGCCCTCCACCTGGTGAAGTGGGAGGCCGATCACCCGATCTTCCGGCCGTTCTCCAAGGCCGCGCCCGAGCTGGCCGACGCCAAGTTCTTCGAGGTCTCGCTGCTCGGGCCGACGACGTCGCCCGATCGCAAGGTGCTCGCCCGGTTCACCAACGGCGCCGCCGCGCTGGTCGAGGCGTCGATCGGCGCCGGCCGCACGCTGCTGTTCACCTCGACGCTCGATCGCGACTGGAACGACCTGCCGATCCACCCCGGCTTCCTGCCGCTCTTGCAGCAGGCGGTCCGCCATCTGGCGCGCAAGCACGCGGCGTTCGGCGACACCGATCACGCCGTCGGCAGCTCGGTCGTGCTGCCGACCGGCGACCTCAAGAAGCTCGAGGTCCGGGGGCCGGACGGCATCGGCGCGGTGTTCGAGGGCGAGCGGATCGCCGGCCGGTCCAGCGTGCGGTTCGGCCGCACGGATCGCCCCGGCGTCTACCGCGTGATCGGCACCGATCAGACCGGCTCGACCCACGAGCGCGACGAGCTGGCGTTCGTGGTCAACGTCGACGCACGCGGCTCCGACCTGACGCCGGCTGCGGCCAGCGCGCTGCCGGTGTCGGGCACCGGCGCCGCCGGCGCGGTCGGCGACGACTCCCGCCGCGTCGAGCTGTGGCACGCGCTCGCCGCCGCGGTGCTGCTGCTGCTGCTCGCCGAGGGCCTGCTGGTCCAGCGCTGAGCCGATCCGGCGGCCCGCGCGGTCAGCCGCGGCACGCGGCGGACGGAGGCTGCACCGCCAGCTGATCCTCGTCGGTGAGGGTCCGCAGGAAGCAGATCAGGTCCTCGACCTGCTGCTCGGTCATCGGCGGCTCGCTGCCCGCGGCGCGGCCGTCGAGCGGCAGCTGTGCATCGAGGTTCTTGCGATCCGCGGCCGGGAGGTCGTCGAACTTCTGCACCGTGCCGCCGACGTACTGGGTGGTGACGAGGCCGTAGCGCGGGAAGCCGGCGTCGGGCCGTGCCCTGGCGCGGCCGCCGAGGGTCGGGTACCACAGCTCGGGGCGGGTATCGCGCGTGTTGTAGAACCGGATCGCCTGGTCCAGCGAGTGGATGACGCCGTTGTGGAACAACGCGCGCCGGGTCGCGACGTTGCGCAGCGTCGGGGTCTTGAACAGGCCGCAGAACTCGGGGAACCGCGCGTGGTCGTCGCGCAGCGGCCCGCACAGCCCCAGGTCGGTCGAGCCGCGATCGCGGTTGGCGGGGATCTTCGGGTTGCGCGGCACGCCGATCGCCTCGAACGAGAAGTCGGTGAGCTGCGGCGGCGCGCCGTCGTCCTGGCTGGCGTGGGCGTAGTGGCAGCCGGAGCAGTTGGCGGTCCGCGGATCGACGAACACCTGGAAGCCGCGCTCCTCGGCCGGCGTGAACTCGCCCCCGGGCTGATGGAAGAGGTGGCGATCGTACTTGCTCGCGTAGGGGTGAAAGCTCGGGTCCTCGATCTGGAACGACTGCAGGGCGAGCAGGAGGTTGGCGAACGCGGCATCGGGATCGGCCAGCGCGCCGGCGCCGAACGCGCGGACGAACGCGGCGGCCGACCCCGAGCTGCGCAGCCGCGCGACGACCTCGGCCGGCGTGGCGTTGGCCATCTCGAACGGCGACAGCAGCGGGATCCGGGCCTGCTCGGCGAGCGAGTCGGCGCGGCCGTCCCAGGTGAACCCGCCGCCCGGGCCGGGCGGGCTGACGCCGTCGGCGTTGTCGAGCAGATCGGCGTAGCCGGGGGTGAACTCCTTGTAGCGCAGCGACGGCACCGCGCGCAGCCCGGGCGACGCACCCTGCGGCCCCGCTAGCTGAACAGCGAGGTCGTTGGGCGGGCCGTAGGCGTGATCGGGGTCGTGGCAGGTCGCGCACGCGACCCGGCCGGACGCGGACAGCGCCCGGTCGAAGAACAGCTGCTTGCCGGCCTCGGCGGCCGCGCTCGGCGCGCGCGGGCGCACGGCCACCGGGCCGGGCGAAGCGGCCGGGGAGCGAGTCCGCGGCGTGGGCGGCGGCGCGCCGGTCGGCGGATCGGCCCGCGAGCACGCGGCGACCACGCACAGGATCAGGGCACACGCGCAGCTCCACGCTGGCATCGGACTCATGGCGGCTCCCCGGTCAGCGGGTGAAGTCGAACAGGTCGAACAGATCGCTCAGCGCCGGCATGTTGGTCGGCACCCACGGGTTGGTCGCGTTGACGATCGGGTTCGGCAGGTTGTCGCGGCTGCGGCCGGTGATCGGCGCGAGCGACCAGTTGCGCTCGATGAACTTCAGGATCGACACGTGGTCGGCGTAGCCGTGATCGATCTTGCCGCCGGTGGTGAACGGCGAGACGACGATCAGCGGGATGCGGGGGCCGTCGCCGAAGAAGTCGATCGGCTGGATGAAGCCCGAGTCGTAGTAGCCGCCGCCCTCGTCGAACGTGACGATCACCGCGGTGCTGGCCTCCAGCGTCGGGTTGGCGTGGAGCCGGACCAGGATGTTCTTGACGTAGGCCTCGAACAGGCCGAGCTTCGACGACGACGGGTGACCGTCGAGCGCGCCGTCGGGGTGGGCGAACGACACCGACGGCAGCGTGCCGCCGGCGATGTCGCTGAACAGGTCGACGGTGTCCTTGAGGTGCTCGTTGCGGATCGCCGGGTCGGCCATGAACTGGGTCTGGTACTCGAACGGGTTGCAGATCTGGCAGTAGCCGGTGCCGCGCGCGAGCCCGCCGCCGTAGAACCGCCACGAGATGCCCTTCTCGCTCAGCGAGTCGCCGATCGAGCGCTGGATCGTCGGCGGCACGAACGTGCCGGTGGTCTTGAGCGAGCCGTCCGGGTTGTAGGCCGGGTTGGTGTTGTTGAGGTAGTAGTACGTGCTGGGCGCGCAGTTCGGGTTCGGCTTCTGCGGCAGCTGCGCCAGGTAGCCGACGATCGGGCCGATGCCGGGCGCCGTGGTGTCCGAGCAGCTGGCGAAGTTGCCGTCGAGCGTGTAGCGGTTGTTGGTGGCGGCCCGCGGGTTGGGGTTGGCGATCGCGCTGGCCGGCGGCAGCGCGGGGTTGCCGTGGCCGTCGGTCCACGCGACCGCGTCGCCGAACGCGAGCAGCGAGTGGTTGGCGCCGGTGCCGCCCTGCACCGACTGGTGCATGTTGTCGCTCATCGCGAAGTTGTCGGCGAGCATCCGGAGCAACGGCACGTCGCCGTTGGTCATGTTGAAGAACGCCATCGAGCTGCCGACGCCGTTGTCCGCGGTCGAGAACGAGACCGCGACGAACGGGAACAGGTCGCTCAGGCAGCCGCTCGGGTTGGTCATCGTCGCGCTGGCGATCGAGCAGTCGGTCTGCTGCCACATCTGGAAGAAGCGATGGATCGTGTCGCCGGTGTACGCGTCGTACGGCATGGTCGGGCCGGTCATCTGGAACGGCCCCGGGGGCAGCGCGGCGGCGTTGGTCACGCGGGTGTCGACCACGCGGGCCGGCAGCCCGGTCGCGCCGGTGGTGAGCAGCACGAGGTCCTCGGACGCCATGTCGGTCTCGAGCGCCGCCTGGTCGACGGTCTGGAACGGTGGCGCGGTGGTGCGCGGCGCGCTCGGCGCGCCCGACGTGCTCGGCGGGGGCAGCACGGCGAACGGCGTCTTGCTGTCCGGCGCGATGTAGAACGCGGCCTGCGGCGCGGCCTGGGCCTGCGCGGCGAGCGCGAAGTTCGGGCCCGGCGTGCCGTCGGCGTTGATGATGCCCCTGGACAACAGATTGGAGATGATCTGGCCGTCGCGCGGCACGTAGGTGCCGAACATGTGATCGAACGTGCGGTTCTCGCCGATCAGCACGATCACGTGCTTGATCGGGGTCTGCGGCGCGGGCTCGGTGCACACGACGTCGACCGACTGCTGGGACGAGCACGCCGGGTCACCGTCGGACACCGCCACGGTGATCGTCGCGCGGCCGACCTTGGTGCAGGTGAAGCTCGGCGCGGTCGCGGCGGCGTCGCCGACGCTGCCCGAGGTCGCGGTCCAGTGGAAGCTGATCGGCGCCGGCACGTGGTCGACGTCGACCGCCTTGGCCTGGAGCGCGATCGTGCTGCCGAACGCGACCTCGGCGGACGTCGCGTCGAGCTCGTCGATCCGCGGGCACACGTTCAGCGTGCCGTTGACCAGCACGCTGCCGGTGCCGGGCGCAAGGATGCAGGTCATGTGGACCGACACCGGGGTGACCGCGCCGGGCCCGATGTCGAACGTCGCCGAGCCCGAGCAGTCGCCGCCGCCGCCGGTGATCCCGCTGCGCAGCGTGATCTGGTAGCCGCTGCCCGGCGGGATCCCGCCGATGACCGCGCTGACCGTCGAGCTGTTGCCGACGCCGATCGTGCCCGTGCGGCTGAACTGCGCCGGCCCGGTGATCGTGTACGCGACGGTGTCCAGGCGGATGCCCGGCGCGAGCTGGACGTCGAGGCTGATCTGGCCCTGGTTGTCGGGCTGGGCCGAGTCGACCGGCTCGGTCGCGCAGCCCCCCGCCCACGGGCCGATCAGCCCGCCGAGCAGGATCGCCCTGAGGATCGTGTTCTTCGTCATTGCAGTCGTCCCCTTTGTGAAACGATGGATCGCGCCGGCGGCGCACGAGCGCGCGTCGCCTTCGCGGCGGCACTCTAGGCGCCGCGACGATCGTCGCCCGCGGCGATGCGGCAACGATTCAGCGCCGGTTTCGCGAGCGGCCGATCACCGGGACGCGCCGCGCGCACGAGCCCGGGCGCGACGCCACGCGACGGGCGCCACCGCCCGATCGCAGGGCACGACACACGTAATCCACCCGACCGACCTCAGATCGGTAGATCGACACTCCCTCGTTCATGGGCAAATCGTCACGTAACACAAACGATGGTGTCGATTCACATCCGCCGCGTTCAGTGCTTCGGAGTGCGCGGGGACGCGTGGTCGGGCGCGCGCGGCGGCATCGCGGCCGGCTGCGGCGGCGGCACGATCGCCGCCTGGGCAGCCGCCTCGCGCCACCAGATCCGGCCATCGCGCGCGGCGGCCACGAACAGCGCGATCCCGCGGTCGCCGCCGAGGTCGATCACGCCGGCGTCGGGCGACACCCGCGCCGCGGCGAGCAGCGGCCCGGCGTCGCCGATCGTCGCGATCACCTTGCAGTGGACGAACGCGTCGCCGACCCACGCGATCGCCACCGGATCGGCGAGCAGCTCGGGGACCGCCGCCGCGCCGGGCAGCACCGCGACCGCGTCGAACAGCACCGACGGGCCACCGCCGACCGTGTGGTGGACCGGGACCAGCTCGCCGCCGGCCGCCCGCGCACCGCCGATCCGGGGCCCGACCCGCTCGACGAACGCGTGCTCCTTCTCGATCGCCGCCGCCAGCTGGGCGACCAGCTCGGCATCGAACCCGTCGCCGACCAGCACGCCGACCCTGCGGCCGCGCAAGCTCGCCGGCGCCTTGCCGAGCAGGCTCAGCGACGGCGACGGCGCCAGGTCGCGCGGCGGCATCGCCGGCCGGATCGCGTCGGCCATGCCCTGCATCCCCATCGCGGTCGCGATCCGGTCTCCGAGCTCGGGCTCGATGATCGCGAGGTGGCCGAGCATCCGGGTCCGCACCGCGACGGTCTCGACCTTGGACAGCTCGAACGCGAACGCGCCGACGATGTGGCGCTGCTCGGGCGGTGTCATCGACCGCCAGAACATCCGGGCCTGGCTGTAGTGATCGGCGAACGTCGCCGAGCGCTGGCGGACCTTGTCGCCGGCGGCGACCCGCGGGTGGGTGGCGAAGCCGGTCGGGGTCTCGCGCGCCGAGGCGGCCGAGCCGAGATCCGAGTGGAGATCGAGCGAGCTCGGCTCGTAGCTGACCCGGCCGCGGTCGACCGCGGACCGCGCCATGCCATCGCGCTGGAAGTTGTGCATCGGGCACTTCGGCCGGTTGATCTCGAGCTCGTGGAAGTTGGGCCCGCCGAGCCGCTTGAGCTGGGTGTCGGTGTACGAGAAGATCCGGCCCTGCAGCAGCGGGTCGTCGGAGAACTCGACGCCGGGGACCAGGTGGCCGGGGTGGAACGCGGCCTGCTCGGTCTCGGCGAAGAAGTTGTCGGGCCAGCGATCGAGCACCATCTTGCCGATCGGCACCAGCGGCACCACCTCCTCGGGGATCAGCTTGGTCGCGTCGAGGATGTCGAAGTCGAGCCGGTCGGCGTCGGCCTCGGGCACCGCCTGGATCGACAGCTCGTACTCGGGGAACTCGCCGCGCTGGATCGCGGTGAACAGGTCGCGGCGGTGGAAGTCGGGATCGGCGCCGTTGATCTTGCAGGCCTCGTCCCACAGCACCGAGGCCGAGCCGCCGGCCGGCCGCCAGTGCCACTTGACGAAGTGGGCGTGGCCGGCGGCGTCGACCAGCCGGTAGGCGTTGACGCCGAAGCCCTCCATCATCCGGTACGACCGCGGCAGCGCCCGGTCGGACATCGCCCACATCAGCATGTGCATCGACTCGGGCATCAGCGACACGAAGTCCCAGAACGTGTCGTGCGCGGTCGCGGCCTGCGGGAACCCGCGGTCGGGCTCCATCTTGACCGCGTGGATCAGGTCGGGGAACTTGAGCGCGTCCTGGATGAAGAACACCGGGATGTTGTTGCCGACCAGATCGAACACGCCCTCCGAGGTGTAGAACTTGGTCGCGAAGCCGCGGACGTCGCGCGGCAGGTCGATCGAGCCCGCGCCGCCGGCGACGGTCGAGAACCGGACGAACACCGGCGTGCGGACCTTGGGGTAGTGGAGGAACGCCGCGCGCGAGTACGTGCGGGCGACGTCGTACGGCGCGAACGTGCCGTGCGCCGCCGAGCCGCGCGCGTGGACGATCCGCTCGGGGATCCGCTCGTGATCGAAGTGGGTCAGCTTCTCGAGGAGGTGGAAGTCCTCCAGCAGCGTCGGGCCGCGCGGTCCGACCTTCAGCGAGTTCTGATCGTCGCTGACCGGCACGCCCTGGTTGGTGGTCAGGACGGTCTCGGTCGCGCGCTGGTGGAGCTCACCACCGGCGCCGGTCACCGCGTGGTCGGTCGGCGCGCCGTTGCCGTGCTTGCTGGGTTGCTTCGCCATCGCGAGACGAGCAGCAAGCGATGTACCAGGCGGGGACCGGGCAGAGGCCGATGGCGCGCCGCCCCCTCGCCAACCGCGCAGCAGCCGGCGGGTGTGGCGTTCGTGCCCCGGGCGCCGGGCGCGCGGGCGGAATCGCGCGGGTCATGCCGACGCGAGCTGCTCGGCGAGCCACCGGGCGAGGCGAAGGTGCGCGGCGCTGCCGACCATCTCGCGCGGCGGGGCGGCCCGCCCGGCCCAGGTGGCGGCGTGGGCCTGCTTGAGCGCGCGCACCCGAGCGGCCGCCTCGCCGATCCGGCGGCGCAGCTCGCTGTCGGCCTCGGCCTCGCGGATCAGCGCGGCCTCGGCCTCGGCCTGGTGGTCCTCGTCCTTGCACGCCAGCACCACGTCGCACCCGGCGCGGATCGCGGCGACCGCGGCGGGCCCGGCGCCCACGTGGTCGGCGATCGCCCGCATGTCGAGGTCGTCGCTGACCACCACGCCGCGGTAGCCGAGCCGGCCGCGGAGCAGCCCGGTGACGACCTCGGGCGACAGCGTCGCCGGGCGATCCGGATCGAGCGCCGCGAACACCACGTGAGCGGTCATGATCATCGGCAGGCCGGCCGCCGCGGCGCGCCGGAACGGCAGCAGCTCGACGCGCTCCAGCCGGTCCCAGCCGTGATCGATGCGCGGCAGCTCGAGGTGGCTGTCGGTCGCGGTGTCGCCGTGGCCGGGGAAGTGCTTGCCGCACGCGATCACGCCGGCCGCGTCCAGGCCGCGCGCGAACGCCAGGGCGCGGCGCGCGACCGCCTCGGCGTCGGTCCCGAACGCGCGGTCTCCGATGATCGGGTTGGCAGGGTTGGTGTGGACGTCGAGCACCGGCGCAAAGTCGATGTCGAGGCCGAGCGCGGCGAGCTCGTCGCCGATCGCGCGGCCGACCGCCTCGGCGAGCGCCGCATCCTCGGGGGCCGCGAAGCGATCGAGCGCCGCCATCGCCGGCCACCGGGTCGCCGGCGCCCGCACGCGCTGGACCGCGCCGCCCTCCTGGTCGATCGCGATCAGCGCCGGCGTGCCGTCTCGTGCGCAGCGATGCAGGTCGCGCGTCAGCTCGACCAGCGCGTCGAGATCGCACAGCTCGGTGGGGTCCGCCGCGAGCGGCAGGTTGCGCTTGAACAGGATCGTCCCGCCGACCTCGCCGCGCTCGAGCCGGCGCCGCAGCGCGGGCGACACCGGGCCGGAGTACCCGATCCACAGCAGCTGACCGACGTCGTCGCGCATGGCCTACCTCTGGAACGACTGGGCCTCGCCGGCCAGCTCCAGGCGCTGCGACGACTCGCCCGCGCTGTACACCACGACGGTGCGCACGGTCGGGAAGCGCAGCGCGATCACCAGCTCCTGGCGGCCGTCGCCGTCGAGGTCCACCACCCCGAGCAGGTCGAACGTCACCGTGGCGCGGGGGTCGGGCAGCTTGCCGGGCTCGGGCGCGGGCGCGAGCTTCACGTCGTACAGCACGAACGACGGCTTGCACGCCGGCCGGGTGCCCTGGAGCGCGGTCCACTCCTGGGCCGGCGCACGGATCCCGTCGAGCACCTGGGCGAGCGGGAACCACTCGACCTTGCCGTCGCCGTCGATATCGACCCCGAGCGCGTCGCCCGACACGCAGGCGCCTCCGGTGTGGAACGGCGGGGTCTCGACCGGTTCGTCCGGCCGCGTGACCTCGGCGACCGCGAGGCCGCAGCCGCCGGTCTCGGCCGCGCACTTCGGATCGTCGGTGCGCTGGCCCTGGCCGGCGTCGGAGCTGCACGGCGTGCCGCCGACGTAGGTCCCCGACGCGACCGACTGACCGAGCGCGATGTCGGCGAGGCCGAGGGTGTCGAACATGCCGGCGACCTTGCCATCGACCCCGAACGCGACGAACCGCGGGGTGGCGCCGCGCTCGACCGCGCCGGTCACCTCGCTCGTGGCGTCGAGCCACTGCGTCGTGCGGATCAGCAGCGGCGCGATCGCCGGTCGTCCGCCGGCACCGTGCGGGCACAGCTCGCCCACGACGACCTGTCGGCCGGGCCGGGCCGGGGCTGGAGGACGTTCACGATGCACCACCGGCTCATCCGGGAACGGGCGGTCCGGCTGGACCCGTGGTCCGCACCCGAGCAGCGTGATAACTGCGAGGAGGCAGGCAACGCGGGGCAGCGTGCCGCGGTCTTTAGCCATCGCATGCACCATAACCTGCCGGATTCAGACACGGCCAATCGTGACTTCGTTGCCTCGCACGTTTGACCCGGCTCTGGTGCCATGCCTATAGTCCGCCGTGGATTTAGCCAGCCCAATTCCTCCGTACTTTCTATGCATTACACCAAAGGTCATCACAACACATCGGGCGATCCGGCGCCGCCCCTCACCGGGGCCGCCCGGCCGGTCCGGGCTCGCTGGATCCCCTGGGCGTTCTGGGCCGGCGTGCTCCTCGTGGGGGCGCCCGTGGTGCGCGCGCAGATCGCTCCCGGTGGCCTGAATCCAACCGGCGGCCCCGGTCCCGGTGCCGGCCAGGGCTCGGACGCCAAGAAGGAGGGCGTCGCCGAGGCCGCCCCCAAGACCCCCGGGCTGCTTCCGACGACGCCCGCGCTGCCGGCGCCGAAGGCGCGCCGCAAGCGCTGGAAGCTGCTCGAGCTCGACGGTTACTATCGCGTGCGCACCGACTGGTTCAAGAACTTCAACCTCGGGTTCAAGGACGATCCCAGGGTCGGCGGCGCACCGTTTCCGACCGCGCTCGGCTGCAAGTCGACCGTGCCCGGCGCCCCGTGCGACGATGCACTGTCGAGCGCCAACATGCGGCTCCGGCTCGAGCCGACGATCAACCTCGACGAGGGCACGTCGGTCCACATCCAGGCCGACGCGCTCGACAATGTCGTGTTCGGCTCGACGCCGAGCGATCCGCTGCTCGGCGCCGGCTACCCGCAGCTGATCACCCCTGCGAATCCCGCGCTGCCGCTCGGCTCCCGGCCGCCGACCGGTGCGTTCGGCAACGGGACCCAGGCCAACGTGCTGCAGGGGGTCAACAGCGACCGGCCGTCGTTCGAGGTCAAGCGCGCGTGGGCCGAGGTCGCGGTCCCGTTCGGCATTCTCAAGGTCGGCCGGATGCCGAACCAGTGGGGCATGGGCATCCTGCACAACGCCGGCGGCGCGGATCCGATCAACGGCACCTACAACCACGACGCCGACTACGGCGACACGATCGATCGCGCCGGCTTCTCGCTGCTGATCCCCGGCACCAACCTGCGGGCGATGGCCGCGGTGGACTGGCCGCTGACCCGGCCGGCGTCGAACCAGGTCTCCACGTTGCAGACCACGGGCCAGACCGCGCTTCCTCCCGGCCTGGGCCACGAGGGCCACCCGTTCGACCTCGACGACAGCGATGACGCCAACGGCTGGGTCGGCGTGATCTCGCGGATCGACTCGCCGCAGGAGTTCAAGGACACCATCGACCGCGGCGAGATCGCGTTCAACTACGGGGTGTACTTCGAGTACAAGACCCAGTCCTGGGAGTCCAACCTCACCAACTTCCCGCCCGGGACGCCGGTCTCGGTCGGCAACAGCGTCGGCCAGATCTCCTACGAGCCGGTCAACCTGAAGACCTACTCGCCCGATCTGTGGGCCAAGGTCGGCTTCGGGTCGTTCCTGATCGAGGCCGAGCTCGCCGGCCAGTTCGGGTCGGCCGACGTCGCCATCGCCCCGCCCAGCACCACAGACGCCGGCTTCACGCTCAACCACTACAACCTCCGCAAGCTCGGGGGCTCTGCCCGGACCACCTACCGCGCCTTCGAGGGCAAGCTACGGCTCGGTGTGGAAGGCGGGTTCGCGAGCGGGGATGGCTATGTCAACATCCCGCAGGGCGCGACCAACCTCGCGTACGGCAGCCCGCTCGGCAACACGCTCACGCCCGCCGGCATCGTGCTCGCGCCGAGCGGAACGACGCTGACCCAGTTCGCGTTCAACCGCGACTACCAGATCGACCTGCTCCTGTGGCGTCACCTGATCGGCGCGGTCAGCAACGCGGCGTACGTCAAGCCGTTCCTCCAGTACGACGTCACCCGGTCGATCACATTCAAGGTCGCGAACGTCACCTCGTTCGCGCTCCACAAGGAGGCGACGCCGGGCGATGGCCGCATCTACGGCACCGAGTTCGACGGCGACCTCGGCTACTCCGGCAACGGCATGTTCCTCGGGATCTCGTACGGTGTGCTGTTCCCGCTCAGCGCCATGGGCCACCCGACCGAGCTCGCTGCCTACACCAACGGGGCATTGACGAACACCGGGAACGCGTCGACCGCGCACACGATCCAGTCGCGGTTCGTGCTCGCGTTCTAGTGCCGCGACCGGTTGATCGACAGGGGCCTTCCCGCCCCTCTCGCCCGGCAAAGCCGGTCGATTCACCCCGCCGCGCGTCGCGTCGCGCGTCTCGATCCCTTCACAGCTCGCCGAGCGCGGTGACGAGACGATCGACGGGCACCAGCTCGATCGCCCCGCCGGCCCGCGCTGCGTGGGCCGCGTTCTGGGCCGGTATGATGGCCCGGCGGAACCCCAGGCGCGCGGCCTCCGCCAGCCGCTGATCGCACAGCGGCACCGCGCGGATCTCGCCGGCGAGGCCGACCTCGCCGAACACCACGGTGTGGGCGTCGAGCGCGCGGCCGCGCGCCGACGATGCGACCGCGCACGCGACGCCGAGATCGATCGCCGGCTCGGCGATCCGGAGCCCGCCGGCGACGTTGACGAACACGTCGCGATCGAGCACGTTGCAGCCCGCGCGCTGCGCCAGCACCGCCAGCAGCAGCGCCACGCGGTTGCCATCGACCCCCGCCGCGGTCCGCCGCCCGAACCCGGCGCTCGCCGGCGCGACCAGCGCCTGGACCTCGACCAGCAGCGGCCGCATGCCGTCGGCCGATGCCACCACGATCGAGCCCGGCGCGCCGACCGGCCGCTCGGCGAGCAGGTGCGCCGACGGGTTCTTCACCTCGGCGAGCCCGGCGCCGCGCATCTCGAACACGCCGATCTCCTGGGTCGAGCCGAACCGGTTCTTGTGCGCGCGCAGGATCCGGTACGGTCCACCGTCGCCCTCGAGCTGGACCACGACGTCGACCAGGTGCTCGAGCGTCTTGGGGCCGGCGATCGCCCCGTCCTTGGTCACGTGGCCGACGAGGATCGTGGGGGTCCCGGTGGTCTTGGCGAACTGCATCAGCCGGCTCGCGCACTCGCGGACCTGGGCGAGCGAGCCCGGGATCGAATCGAGCAGCGGCGTGTACACGGTCTGGATCGAGTCGACCGCGAGCACGGCGGGCGGCTGAGCCCGGGCGTGGCCGAGGATGCGCTCGACGTCGGTCTCGGCGACGACGGTCAGCGCGGCCGCCGCGGCTCCGACCCGCCGCGCGCGCAGCGCGGTCTGGGCGATCGACTCCTCGCCGGTGGCGTACAGCACGCGGCCGCCCGCGGCCAGGCCGGCGAGCGCCTGGATCAGCAGCGTCGACTTGCCGACGCCGGGATCGCCGCCGAGCAGGATCAGGCTGCCCGCGACCATCCCGCCGCCGAGCACGCGATCGAGCTCGCCGATCCCGCTGGTCCGGCGCGCGCCGGCGCCGATCTCGCCGGCCTCCCCGGCCTCGGTGATCGCGACCGGCGACCGGCCCTCGGCCACGCCGGCCGCGCTCGGCCGCGGCGGCGACGCACTGTCCAGCTCCTCGACCAGGCTCGACCACTCCTGGCACAGCGGGCAGCGTCCGAGCCACCGGGCCTCGGCGTGACCGCACGACTGGCAGCGCCAGATCGAACGGCCCGGCCTGGCAGCAGCGGCGCGCGACTTGGCCACGCGGCTTCATAGCAGCCGGGTCTGACGCAGGGCGTATCGGCCGCCCGTGCCCCGTGCGGTGCGGTTCGCGGTTCGCGGTTCGCGGTTCGCGGTTCGCGGTCAGCTCAGCCGCTCGCGTACCCGGGCCTGCTTCTGGCGCAGCCGGCCGGCCAGCTCGTCGCGGCCGAGCATCGCAGCGCGCCCCGCTCCGATCCCGAGCCAGCGCACGGCGTGGCTGATCGAGCCGGCGGCGAGGAACGCCCGGCTCGCCGTCAGCGCGACCGCGACGTCGCCGCGGTCCTCCTCGTGGCGGCGCTCGAACAGGGCCTCGGCATCGTCGAGCCGGCCCGCGCTGACGTAGAAGTCGGCGAGCCCGTCGCGCACCGCGCCGACCCGCGCCGCACCGTGGAGGACCGGGCCGAGCGCACAGGCGTACGCGGACACGAAGTCCTCGTAGGCCTGCACCGCGCGATCGCGCTGGCCCCGGCCGAGCGCGACCAGGAGCTCGAGGAACGGCGCGTAGAACACGTAGCCGTCGATCGCGCACGCCAGCACGCGCAGCACCTCCTCGAACCCGAGCTCGTCGCTCTGGTGCGCCGCCGCGGCCAGCGTCGCCGACTCGATCGCGCTGTCCGAGCCGGCGAACCGGGCGCGCGCCGCAACAAGGCCAGTATCGCGGACGGCCTTGGACACGCGCTCGGCGCGCGCGACATGCTCGGTGACCCCGATCCAGTCGAGTAGCTCGCTGTCCACCGGCTCCGGCGGAGCCACGAAGTCCGGGTGAAAGTGATCCTCGTAGGTCGCACCACCCGCGGTCAGCGCGTGCCGGGCAGATGCGATCTCCTCGGCAGACAACCAGCTGATCCGCATGGATTCAGCGTACCATCGCCGCCGGGGGCCGCCTAACTAACAGGCGTTCGCGACCGGGGCCGCTTCCGGGCCGTCCGGGATCACTTCTTGGGCGCGGGCTTCTTCGCCGGGGCCTTGCCGCCCGGCTTCTTGCCGGCGTCGGTCACCGGGGTCCCGCCGAGCGCGCCGACCTCGTCCTCGATGCGCTTCTGGCCGCCCGCGTCCTTGCCTTTGTTGAGCTCCAGGTACTTGTTGAATGCCGCGATCGCCCTGTCGTTCTGGTGGTCCTGCTTGTACATGAAGCCGAGATCGAACCAGCCTGCGGCGTTGCCGGGCTCGAGGGTGGTCGCGGTCTCGTACTCCGCGATCGCCCTGGGGAGCAGGTCCGGGTTCTTCACGGTCTGCCGCCGGTACGCGACCGCGAGGTTGAAGTGAATGCTGGCGTCGTTGGGCGCGAGCGCGATCGCCTTCTCGAACGCCTTGATCGCGTCGTCCTCGCGCTTGGCGTGGCGATAGGCGACACCGAGGTTCGTGGCGAACTCCGCGTTGTCGGGCTTGAGCCGGGTCGCGGCCTCGAGGTCGGCGATCGCACCGGGGAGGTCGCCTTTCTGGCGCCGCACGGTGCCGAGCAGACCGCGGATGTCGCCGTCGTTGGGATCGAGCGCGCTCGCTGCGACCAGCGTCTTGAGCGCGAGGTCGATCTGGTTGTTGTGGTAGTACGCCGTCCCGAGGTTGGTCCACACGACCTTGTCCTTCTTCAGGCCCTCGACCGCGTGCTCGTACGCCGCGACGGCCTTCGGGAGGTCCTTCCGGGCGGTCTTGTACAGGTTGCCGAGGGCAGCCCACGCGTAGTAGTGCTTGGGGTTGGCCGCGACCGCGTGCTCGAACGCGTCGATCGCCTCGTCGGCCTTGCCCTCCGACTTGTAGGCGATGCCCTGCTTGTAGAACGCGTCGGCATCGCCCGCGAGCGCGGCGCGGGGACTCGCGAGGCAGAGACCAGCAACGAGACCAGCAACGAACAGGAGCCGGGTCAGCGTGGGCATGCTTCCTCCGCCCCGGATCCTACCAGAGCGCGCGCCCGGTGATCCGCGTGAGCCTGGGCGCTCACGCCGCGCCGGGCGCCGCGCTGATCGGCGACGCGTCCCCGAGCTCCAGCTCGGCGAGCGCCTCGCCGCTGGCCGCCACGTCGTGCGACAGGTCCTCGAGCTGCTTGACCACCGTCGAGCCGGCGCTCGCGGCCCGCGCCGCCTCCAGCCCCGTCGCGGCGAGCTCGAACTTCTCCAGCGCCGCGACGTGGTTGTGCATCCGCGCGACCAGCCGCTCGCGGCCCTGCCGGATGTGGTCGCGGTAGCGCTGCTGATCGCCGATCGCCGCGCGCGCCGCCTGGTACTGGGTCCGGACCTCGCCGTCGGTCGCCGCGGCGATCCGCTGATCGAGGTCCGCGATGCGCTGCGCGAGCTCGGCCTCGCTCGGTCCGGTGACCTTGACCTCGGCGCTCCGGGCCGCGACCTCCAGCGTCTTCAGCACGCCGTCGCGGACTAGCGCCCTGCCGGCCTCGTCGGCGATCCGCTCGCGCGCTGTGCTCCAGATCACCGCGGCGCGGGTGCACAGACCGCGGACCTCGGCGTCGAGACCGGCCGGCAGCTTGTGCAGCGCCGCGCGCACCGGATCGAGCGCGACGTGGAGGTGCCGCGGCATCATCGCCAGCGCGCCGACCAGGCCCATCGCCGCCGCCGCGATCGCGGTCGTCGCGAGCGGCGGCCAGTCGACCGTCTGACGGGCCGCGCAGATCCGTACCGCGCACCACATCGCGACCAGCGCGACGACCGCACCGAGCAGCACGCCGATCAGGCCTCGCATGCCGCGCGGCCCGCCCACGGCGATGCCGAGCGCCAGGCTCGCCGCTGCCAGCGCAAGCATCGGCCAGCTCGCCGCCGACAGGAACAGCGCCGCCAGCGCCGCGCCGGCCGCCGCGATCCGCCAGCCGAGCCGGCCATGCGCGATCGCCGCGCCGGTCGCGATCCCGAGGATCCCGCCGGCGAGCGGCGCCAGCGGGGTCACCGGGTGGAGCGCGGCTCCAAACAGCAGCGCGCTCCCGACCATGCCGGCGGCAGCGCGCTGAAACGACGAGTGATCGGCGAACCGGATGTCCATGCCGCCTACCAACGTGCCGTGAACAGGCATCGATCTAAACTCGCCCGGAAACCCGACGGCCGCCGCACCGCGCGGCGTAACCTGCGGTGATCACGAAGCAACCGCGACCGCGGCGCCAGCGCCGAACCGCCGAGAACACCGCCGCCGCCGGGGAGGCTTCACGATCCGCTGCAGCGCACAGCACGGCGCCGCCCGCACGGCGCGCCGGGCGTCTGTCGACGCATCTGTCGACGCATCTGTCGACGCATCTGTCGACGCATCTGTCGACACGCGGACACTCGCCGCTCCACGTCACCCGCCCCATCGAGCGCTCCTACGCGTTGGGGCGCTTTCCGTTCGAGCTCGCGTGCGCCGAGGACGAGGACCCCGAGGACCCCGAGGACGACCCCGAGGACGAGGACCCCGAGGACGACGCCGATCCCGACGGCGCCGCCGCGGCCGGCCGCCCCGCCTTGCTCGCCTTGTCGTCCGGCGTGGATGTGGAGGCAGAGGTCGGCTCCGGGGCCACATCGATCCCGATCCGGCGAATGTTGTGGTGAGCGAGGACCTTCGCCTCGATCACGTTGAAGATGTCCGGGTGATCGGCGAGGAACTGCTTGGCGTTCTCCCGGCCCTGCCCGATGCGCTCGCCGTTGAACGAGAACCAGGCGCCGCTCTTCTCGATGATGTTGGCCTCCGACGCCAGATCGACGAGATCGCCCTCGCGCGAGATGCCATGGCCGTACAGGATGTCGAACTCGACCTCCTTGAAGGGGGGCGCCATCTTGTTCTTCACCACCTTGACGCGCGTCCGGTTGCCGATCACGTCCTCTTCCTTCTTGAGGGCGCCGATCCGGCGGATGTCGAGGCGAACCGACGAGTAGAACTTGAGCGCGTTGCCGCCCGTGATAGTCTCGGGCGAGCCGAACATGACGCCGATCTTCATCCGGATCTGGTTGATGAAGATGACCATGGTCCGCGACTTCGAGATC
>JBGQCL010000148.1:0-23713 GCA_041495365.1 Kofleriaceae bacterium
CCAACATCGTCGGCCTGGTCGACTCGGGGCAGACCGACGACGGCCGCCTGTTCGCCGCGTTCCAGTTCGCGGCGGGTCGCGGTCTCGACCGCGCGCTGCTCGAGGACGGGCCGATGACCACGCGCGAGGCGCGCTACCTGATGTCGCAGGTGCTCGACGCGCTGTCGTGCGCCCACAACCTCGGCGTCGTCCACCGCGACCTCAAGCCGGCCAACATCATGCTCGTGTCGACCGGGACCCGGCGCAACGCGATGGTGCTCGACTTCGGGATCGGCGCGATGGCCCACGATCTCACCGACCCGTCGCAGGCCAAGCTGACCGGCCAGCACGAGTGGCTCGGCACGCCGCACTACACCGCGCCCGAGCAGATCCGCGGCTACCCGCCGAACTCCCAGTCCGACATCTACAGCTGGGGCCTGGTCTACCTGGAGTGCCTGCTCGGCTACCCCGTGATCGCCGGCACGCCGGTCATGGCGTGGATGTTCCACCTCGGTCCGGATCCGGTCCCGATCCCGCCCCAGCTGCGCCACCACCCGCTCGGCCGGCTGCTCCAGCGCGCGGTGATCAAGGACGTCACCGAGCGCACCGCGACCGCGTCGAGCCTGCTGCGCGAGCTCGACGACTGCGACGTCTCCGATCTGCAGCGGTTCGCCGGCGGCATCCCCGGCACGATGGTGACCGATCGCCCCGGCGCCGGCCCGCACCCCGTGGTGCCCTCGGCGCGCGGCACCAACCCCGCCGTCCCGCACGCCACGCCGGGATCGCTCGGCACGCCGAGCCCGCCGAACCGCGATCGGCTGGTCGACGGCGAGCGGCGCCAGATCACCGCGGTGTGCTGCTCGCTGTCGCCGACCCCCAGGCTCGATCTCGACGACCTCGACGCGCTGATCCAGACCCAGTACGAGATCTGCACCCAGGTCGCCGAGCAGTTCCACGGCGAGCTCGGCGGCGGCCTCGGCCACCAGGTGCTGGTCGAGTTCGGCTATCCGACGGCGAGCGAGGATGACGTGGTCCGCGCGGCGCGCGCCGCCCTGGCGATCCGGGCCGCGGTGGTCGAGCGCAACGCCACCGTCCCCGGGCCCCGCCGGATGGAGATCCGGCTCGGCATCCACACCGGCATGGTCGCCTACGATCCGAACGAGACCGAGGCCCGGATCCCGAGCCGGATGTTCGGCATGACCACGATGATCGCCGGCCAGCTCAGCGCGGCGGCGGCCGCCGACTCGATCGTCGCCAGCGCGGCCACCGCCCAGGCGCTGCGCGCCCACATCGTGATGACGCCGATCGGGACCCACGTGATCGAGGGCGTGAGCCGCGGCATCGAGCTGTTCCGCGTCGAGTCGGTCCGCGCCCGTGCGATCGTCCGGGACACCCAGGAGGGCGGACCGGCGCGGCCGCTGGTCGGACGCGATCGCGAGATGGCGCTGCTGCTCGAGCGCTGGACCCAGGTGTCCGCCGGCGCCGGCCAGAGCGTGCTGGTCACCGGCGAGGCCGGCATCGGCAAGTCGCGGCTCGCCACCGAGCTCAGCCGGCGGATCGGCGCGCGCTCCCACGTCCTGCTCGAGGCGCGCTGCACGCTGGAGACCTCCAACCGGGTGCTGCACCCGATCCTGGAGGTGCTCGAGCGCGTGCTCGACCTGGGCGACATCGAGCCCGAGGCGCGGCTCGACCGGATCGAGGCCGCGCTGATCGAGTTCGGGTTCCGGCCGGGCGACGTCGTGCCGCTGGTCGCCGCGCTGCTGTCCGTGCCGCACACCGACCGCTACCCCACGATCGAGCTCGCGCCCAACCGCCGCCGCGAGATCACCCTCGACATGATCGTCTCGCTGCTGATCGAGCTCAGCGAGCGCACCCCGGTCGTGCTGTTCGTCGAGGACCTGCACTGGGCCGATCCGACGACGCTCGACCTGCTCAACGCGCTGGTCGCGGCGATCCCGTCGAGCCGCGTGCTCGCGCTGTTCACCGCCCGGCCCGACTTCGCGCCGCCCTGGCCGAACTCGGCGACCGATCAGATCCAGCTCGCGCGGCTGACCCGGCCGCAGGTCGCGCAGATCGTCGCGATGCTCACCGGCGGCAAGGCGCTGCCCGCCAGCGTGCTGGAGCAGATGCTGTCGCGCGCCGACGGCGTGCCGCTGTTCGTCGAGGAGCTGACCCGCATGGTGCTGGAGTCCGGGGCGCTGACCGCGCGCGGCGACCTCTACGTGCTGACCGGCTCGCTGTCCGAGGTCGCGATCCCGACCACGCTGCGCGCGTCGCTGATGGCGCGGCTCGACCGGCTGGGCCGGGCCAAGAAGACCGCGCAGCTCGCCGCCGCGCTCGGCCGCGAGTTCGACTTCGCGCTGCTCACGGCGGTCGGCTCGCTCGACGAGGCCGCGGTCCAGGAGGACCTCGAGCGGCTCGCCGCGGTCGACCTCGTCCACCACAAGCGCCGGCTGCGCAACTCGACCTGGCTGTTCCGCCACGCGCTGATCCGCGACACCGCCTACGAGTCGATGCCGCGCCGGGTCCAGCAGAAGGTCCACGCCCGGATCGCCGAGGTCATCGAGCAGCAGTTCCCGGAGATGGCGCACACCCGGCCCGATCTGCTCGCGCTGCACCATGTCGGCGCCGACCAGAAGGCGCAGGCGATCCGCTACGCCCAGAAGGCGGCGCTCAACGCGCTGATGGGGTCGGCGTACTCGCACGCGATCCACCACGCCAAGGAGGCGATCGGCTGGCTCGATGCGATCCCGCCGCGCACCGGCGCCGCAGCGGGGGCATCCAGCGGCGTGATCGACCTGCCGCCCGCCGACGACGCCACCCCGGAGCGGCTCGACCGCATGGATCGGATCGACCGGATCGAGGCCGAGCTCAGCCTGCGGGTCACGCTCGGCGTGCCGCTGATGATGACCCAGGGCTTTGCGTCCAAGGAGGTCGAGGCCAACTACCTCCGCCTGCTCGAGCTCTGCCAGCTCGCCGGCGACCGCGCCGTGTCGCGCCAGTTCCCCGCGCTGTGGGGGCTGTGGACGTTCCGCCTCATCAGCGGCGATCACGCCGGCGCCCAGGAGGCCGCGGCCCGGCTCACCGCGCTCGGCGAGCGCACCGGCGACACCGGCATCCGGCTCGCCGCGCTGACCGCGCACGGCACCGCGGTGATGATGCGCGGCCGGCTCGCCGAGGCCCGCCGCGCGTTCGAGGACGCGCTCTCGCTGTACGATCCGATCGCCCACGCCGGCCTCGCCGTGCTGTTCGGCCAGGACGCCGGCGCGATGTGCGCCGCGTTCCTGACCTGGGTCCACGCCCACGACGCCGATCGCAGCCGCGCCGAGACCCGCGCCGAAGAGGCGATGGAGATGTGCTCCGCGCTCGGCCAGCCCAGCACGCGCGCGTTCGTCGAGACCGTGCTCGCGACCTGGCGCTGCCTGCGCGGCGACTTCGCCGAGGCCGAGCGCCACGCCGACGTCGCGCTCCGGCTCGCCGCCGACCAGGGCATGCCGCACTGGCACGCCCAGGCCCAGATCACCCGCGGCTGGGCGACCGCCGGCCTGGGCCGCGCCGCCGAGGGGGCGGCGATCGCCCGCGCCGGGATCAACGCGCTCACCGGCATCGGCTCGAAGGCCGGGATGACGTTCTACTGGGGCGCGCTCGCCGAGGCCGAGCTCGCGGCCGGCCGCATCGACCAGGCGACCACCGCGCTCGAGGAGGCCGTGCGCTACATGGCGCTGAGCGGCGAGCGCATCCACCAGGCCGGGCTCGCGCTGATCGAGGCCAAGATCGCGGTCGTCGCCGGCCAGCGCGACGTCGCCGACGACGCGCTGGCCCGCGCGCTCGCGGTCGCCTACCAGCAGGACGCCGGCGAGATCGCGCGCCGCGCCAAGGAGCTGCGGCTGCAGCTCGACAGCACCCCGCACACCCCCGCGCCGCGCAACACGCCGACCTCGATCCCCGCGGTGCCCGACATCCTGTCCTGAACGACCGCCGCGGCCCGGGCTCGGACCAGGGCCGTGGGGGCGGATGTCTCACCTGCTCCGACAGTTCGCGCGGTCGCACGACCCGACGCGGGGCGATGACGCGGCCCCGGCCCCTTGAGAGCTGCGCTCGGCGGACGATGCGCATGGAGAAGGCTGTGGCGGCATCGAGCATCAATCCGATCACGCTGGAGCGTCCCAGCGCGGCCGAGGCACCCCTTCAGGACGCGCTGAACAATGCGCTGGTCCGGGACCTGCTGCACCGGACCAAGGGCGCCGGCATCGCGCTGCTCGGCGCGGTGGTCCTGCTCTGGCTGATCATCGGCCCTCACGTCGGGCTCCGCGTGTTCATCCAGTTCCTCGTCGTGGTCGCCCTGGTCGTGGTCCGCCTGGTCGGCTCGATCTGGAGCGAGCGCCGCTCCCGCGTCAACCACATGCGCGTGTTCGCGTGGTTCGCGACCATGAATTTTCTGATCGGCGGCGGGCTCGGCGCGATCGTCATGGCGTCCTACCCGCAGCTGCCGCCGCTCGAGGTCGCGATGTGCTCGGTGTGCATCGTCGGGATCAACGCCGCTGCGATGGTGTCGCTGGCGGGCAGCCCGCTGGTCTACCTGCTCTACGTCGGCTCCAACATGGCGGCGCTGACCTTTGTTTCGTTCGCCCATCCCCTGCAGGGCCTGGAGCATCCATTCCAGGTCATGCAGTTCATCTACGGCGCGGCGCTCCTGGTGATGATGCGCAGCGTGCATCGCTCGCTGCGCAACAACATCGTGCTCCGGTTGCAGCTCGCCTCCAGCCTGGACGAGCTGCGCGATGCCCAGCGCAGGCTCGTCGAGATCTCGCGCGAGGCGGGGCGGGCCGATGTCGCCACCGCGGTGCTTCACAGCGTCGGCAACGTCCTCAACAGCGTGAACGTCTCGGCCGCGCTGCTGGTCGAGCGGCTCGCCCGGTCGAAGGTGCGCAGCCTCCCGCAGGTCATGGCGCTGGTCAGCGAGCACCAGGGGCGCCTCGACCAGTTCTTTGCCAACGACCCCCGCGGCCAGAAGCTGCCGGAGTACTGCACTCGACTTGCAGAGGCGGTCGAGCGTGAGCACGGTGAGGCCGCCGCCGAGCTCGGCTCGCTCGCCAAGAAGATCGATCTCATCAAGGCGGTGATCGATACGCAGCAAGCGCACGCCAGGCCGGCGGATGTGCAGGAGACCGTCGGCCTGGCGGATCTGCTCGACGACGCGCTCGCGGTGCATGTCGCGCCGTGCGAGCGCGACGGGATCGAGCTGGTGCACCGCGTTGACGACGCGCCGGCGCCGACGATCGATCGCTACAAGGTGCTGCAGATCCTGAACGTCTTGCTCGCCAACGCGCGCGATGCGGTCCTGACCAGCGGCGCGGCGAGCCGCCGGATCGCCATCCATGCGCGGCGCGGCGCAGACGGCGGGCTGGAGATCGCCGTGGAGGACAATGGCTGCGGCATCGACCCGGAGCAGCTCGACCAGGTGTTTGGCCTCGGTTACACCACGAAGCCGGGCAGGCACGGCATGGGGCTGCACCTCAGCGCCTGCTCGGCGCGCGAGCTAGGCGGCAGGCTGACGGCCCGCTCGCGGGGCATCGGTCAAGGCTCGGAGTTCGTGCTCGCGTTGCCGCTCGGCGACGCTCACAGCCAGTCGGGGTCGAGCCGCAGGTACGAGTCCTCGCCGTCGCGGCACAGCGCGGCCAGGTGATCGATCCGCGGCAGCTCGGTCCGGATCCAGTACTGCGCGGCGGCGAGCTTGGCGCGGTAGTAGCCGGCGTCGCGCGACGCGCGGCCGCGCGGCAGCGGGCCGGAGAGCGCCTCGTGGGCGATCGCGGCGAGATCGAGCCACTGCCAGGCGACCACGGCGGTCGCGAACAGGTCGAGGTAGTCGGTCGCGTGCAGCACCATGGCCTCGGCGGAGCCGGCGAGGCCGCGGCCGGCCAGCTCGGCGGTGAGCCCGGCGATCACCGACATCGCGCGCTCGACCGCGGCGATCCAGGCGGCCTCGACGCCGGCGGCGCGGGCGCGCGCGCAGGTCACGGCGATCTCCGCGCCGAGCGCGGCGAGCCCCGCCCCGCCGCGGGCGGCGTCGAGCGCGCGGTACGCCGGGTAGAGCTGGCCGCGGGCGAGCTCGCGGGTCGACGCGAGCAGCAGCTCGCAGGTCTCGCGATCGTGGTCGGCAAAGTGCGGCAGCCGGAGCAGCCGGCCGAGATCGAGCACTTCGTCGAGGATCAGCTCGACGTCGCGGTCGTCGATCAGCGGGTTGGTCGGGGCGGCGGACATGGCGGCGCATCGTCGCACGCCGGCCGGCCCCCGGGGTCGACCGCGTGAGCGGCCTGGTTCACAATCCCCGGGATGCATCGCAGCCTGCTCGTTTGCCTGCCCGTGGCCTGTGCCCTGGGGATGCTCGTGTCGCGCGCCGCCGCCGCCGCCCCGCCGCCGCCGGCTCCCGACGTCGAGGTCACCGCGAGCCGGGTCGAGGTCGACCACGCCGGGTCGATCTCGACCGATCTGCTGTTCGATCCGGGCGACACCCAGATCAAGCCGGCGGCCCGGCCGCTGCTCGACGCGATCGCCCGCGCGCTGGCCAGGACCGCCGGGCTGGTGCGGATCGAGTGCCACACCGACGATACGGCGCCGGACAACGACCGCACCGGCGAGTACAACCGGCGGGTCAGCCGGCAGCGCGCCGACGCGGTGCTGGCCTACCTGGTCAAGCACGGGGTCGCCGCCCGGCAGCTGACCGCGCGGGGCTTCGGGCGCGAGCAGCCGGTGCTCGACAACGGCACCGACGAGGGCAAGCGCGCCAACCGGCGCCTGGAGCTGGTGATCACCGCCGAGGTCCGGCCGCCGGACAGCTCGGACCTGGCGAGCTACACCCGCGCGATCAAGGGCAAGGGCGCGCTGATCGCGACGATCGCCACCAGCCAGGGCACGCTGCACTGTCAGCTGTTCGACGACAAGGCGCCCGCGACGGTCGCCAACTTCATCGGCCTGGCGACCGGGCAGAAGCCGTGGACCGATCCGCGGACCGGCAAGATCATGCGCGGCAAGCCGTTCTACGACGGCCTGGGCTTTCATCGCGTGATCCCGCGGTTCGTGATCCAGGGCGGCGATCCGCTGGGCAACGGCACCGGCGGCCCGGGCTACCAGTTCGACGACGAGCTCGCGCCCGACCTCACCCACCAGCCCGGCACGCTGGCGATGGCCAACGCCGGGCCGCGCACCAACGGCAGCCAGTTCTTCATCGACGAGGTCGAGGCGAGCTCGCTCGACAACCACTACACGATCTTCGGCAAGTGCAAGGAGATCGACGTGGTCAGCCGGATCGCGAGCGTGCCGCGCGGCGCCGGCGACCGACCTGCGGCGCCGGTCGCGATCACGCGGATCACGATCGCGCGCGGCGCGCTGTAGCCCGGCTACGGACCGGGCAAGTCCTTCATCGCGGCCGCGACGCTGGCGGTGGCGGCGCACGTCGCCATCGCGGTCTGCAGCTTGCGGGCGGCGGCCGCCGCGGCGGCGTGGTTGGCCGCGCTCGGCGCTGCATCGCTCGGCCGGTTCGCCGCCGCCATGAGCTGGGCGAGCACCGCCCGGTTCTCGGCGATGAACGCCTTGAGGTCGACCGCCAGCTTCTCGCAGTCCTGGGCATCGCCGGCGAGCGTGTCCGCCAGGTGCTGCATCGCCGTGATGTTGCGGGCCTGGGCCTCGGCGGGAGTCGCCGGCGCGCTGGCGCCAGGCGCGGCGGGCGCGGCGGGGCGGGCCGCTTGCCGGTCGGGAAGTGCGGGTGCCGCTCCCGGCGCAGACCTCGCCACCTCGGTCGGCCTGGCCGCCGGCGGTGGATCTGCCTGCTTGGTCTTGCAGCCGGCGAGCAGCGTCACGGCCAGCAGCATCGCGGTGCGAAACGTGCGAGACATCGCGCTCTCCTTGGGGCCCGACGGTTCCACAGAACCGCCGGGCCGCCAATCTCGGCGCGCGGCAATCGAGCGAAGCGAGACGGGGGGTCGGGACCCCGACGGCTTCGCCGGCGGGGCGGGGGGCAGAGCCCCCTGTGGGATCGACGCGGCGGCGACCCGCGTCACCGCCCCGAGTACAGCAGCGCAGCGATCGGCCCCGCTGCGGCCGCCGCGATGTCGAGGTGGCCGTCGCGGTCGAAGTCGGCCACGCAGACCCACCCGACCGGTCCGCCGACCGCGAAGCTCGACGCCCCGAAGCTGCCGCCGGCGCCACCGTGCAGCACGGTGACATCGCCGGTCCCGGCGTTGCCGACCACGAGGTCGAGCCGGCCATCGCCGTCGAGGTCGACCGCGACCACCGACGACGGCTGCGCGCCGACCGCGACGCTGGCCGCCGCCGCGAAGCTGCCGGTGCCGGTGCCGCGCAGGATGCTGACGCTGTTCGCGGTCGTGCCGGTGACCGCGATGTCGAGCTTGCCGTCGCCGTCGAGGTCGCCCGCGGCGATCGCCTGGCCCGCCGAGGCGACCGGGAACGCGGTCGCCGCCGCGAACGTGCCGTCGCCGTGGCCGAGCGCCAGCTTGACGCTGGCCTCGCCGGTGGTGGCGACCGCGAGGTCCTTCTTGCCGTCGCCGTTGAAGTCGCCGGCGACCACCGCCGCCGGTCCCGTCCCGGCCGGGACGTCGGCGAGCCGGCCGAACCGGCCGCCGCCGGTGTTGATCAGGATCGCCACGGCGGTGGCATTGGGGACGGCGAGATCGAGCAGGCCGTCGCCGTTGAGATCGGCGACCGCCAGCCGCCGCGGCTGCGATCCGACGCTGGCGTTGAGCGGCGTGCCGAACGTGCCGGTGCCGGTGCCGAGCAGCACGCTGACGGTCGAGAACGCGACGTTGACGACCGCGAGATCGACGTGGCCGTCGCCGTTGAGGTCGGCGGCGATGCCGTACGTCGGGTTGGCGCCCGCCGCGAGGCTGAGCGTCGCGCCCGGGACCAGCGCGCCGGCCGCGTTCTGGAGGAACAGGTAGACCTTGGCGGTCGGCGGATCGATGACCGCGAGGTCGGCGCGGCCGTCCTCGTTGAAGTCGCCCGACACCGTCGCGGTCGACCCGGTGCCCGCCGGCAGCGCGCGCGCGCCGACCAGGCCGCCGGTCCCGCCGAGCACGATCCCGGCGGTCGACGTCGTGGCGTTGGCCACCACGAGGTCGTCCGCCGCGTCGCCGTTGAGGCTGGCCGCCGCCACGAAGCTCGCGCCGCCGCCGCCGGTCGTGACCAGCGGCCCGGCCTGGGTGAAGCTGCGCCCGGCGCGATGGAACAGCGTCGCGAAGTTGCCGGTCACCGCGGCCAGATCGACGCTGCCGTCGCCGTCGAAGTCGCCCGCGGCGACGAACTGCGCGCCCGCGGCGGTCAGGTTGACCACGGACCCGAGCCCGAGCGTGCCGCCGAACCACCCGCTGACCCCGGCGCTCGTGGCCACCGCGAGATCGACGTTGCCGTCGCCGTCGAGATCGCGCGCGGCGATGCCCCGGGCGCCGGTCACCGTGGCGAGCGTCACGGGGAGCCCGAACACGCCGAGCCCGGTCGCGGTCACGACCAGCACCGCGGCCGGCGTGGTCAGCGCGAGGTCAGGCTTGCCGTCGTGGTTGAAGTCCCCGATGGTGATCGCGGCCGGCGCGCCGGTGACCACGACGCTGCCCAGCGCGCTGAACCCGCCGCTGCCGTTGCCGTGCAGGAGCTGGACGGTGCCGCTCGCCGCGATCGCGAGATCGAGGTTGCCGTCACCGTCGAGGTCGCCCGCGGCGATCGCGGTCGCTCCGGCGGCGATCGCGATCGACGCCCCCGCGGTGAATGCGCCGCCGCCGGTGCCGCGCAGGATGCCGACCGTGCCCGCGGTCGCGTTGACCACCGCGAGGTCGATGCGGCCGTCGCCGTCGAAGTCGCCGGCCGCGATCGCGGCCGGGCCGGTGCCGGTCGCGTACGTCACCGGCGCGGCGAACCCGCCGGCGCCGTCGCCGAGCAGCACGCCGACCGTGTTGTTCGCCGGGTTGATCGCGGCGATGTCGGCGTGGCCGTCGCCGTTGAGGTCGGCGACCGCCAGCGCGCGGGTCCCGCCGCCGCCGGTCGCGAACGCGGGCGTCGGCTGTGCGAGCTCGAGCTCGCACAGCGTGCCGGTGGCGCTGCCCGTGGCACACGCCGCGTCGCTCCACGTGCCGTCGGCGAGGTACTGCAGGTAGTCCGCGTCGCCGGCGTTGTCGGGCTTGCCGGCGTGGAAGTCGCTGTAACCGAAAGGCTCGCCGGTCAGCCAGCCGAACGCACCCTCGACCGCGATGTCGTCGCCGCCCAGCCACGGGGTGTCGCCGGCGCGCACCGCCGCGAACGCCGCGGCGTCCTCGCCCGCGCTGGTGATCGTCGGCAGGTGGCCGCCGAGCGCGACGCACATCGCGGCCGCATCCTGGTAGCTGTGCTGCACGCCGTCGTAGGCCACGAAGCAGCGCCCGGTCGCGGGGTCGACCGCGTCGCGGTCGGCGCCGGTGTCCGAGCCGCAGGTCAGCCTGCAGGTCGCCTCGCAGCCGTCGCCCGGGGTGGCGTTGCCGTCGTCGCACTCCTCGTGGACACCCTCGCGGATGCCGTTGCCGCACACGCTGCGCGTGACGGTGACCTGGAGGGTCGCCGGCGCCGAGCTGACGTGGCCGTCGAACGCCGTGAACGTGAACGCGTCGGCGCCCGCGTAGCCGGCCGCCGGGGTGTAGGTCACGTGGTTGCCGGCCACCGGGCCGAGCGTGCCGTGGGCCGGCGGCGTCGCGATCGCGAACGTCAGGGCGTCGCCATCGACGTCGCTGCCGGTGAGCGTCGCGGTCGCCGGGGTGTCGTCGAACGTGTCGAGCGCCCCGGTCGCGGCGACCGGCGGGTCGTTGACCGGGTTCACCGTCACCGCGACCTGCGCGGTGGCGTCGCCGCCGTGGCCGTCGATGATCGTGTAGCTGAAGCTGTCCGCGCCGTTGTAGTCGGCCGCCGGGGTGTAGCGGACGTGGTGCTCGTCGACCACCGCCGCGGTGCCGTGCGCCGGCTGGGTCACCGCGGTGACCGTCAGGGCGTCGCCGTCGACGTCGCTGTCGTTGGCCACGACGTCGACCGTCGCCGCGGTGTCCTCGTCGAGCGTCGCCGCGTCGGCGGCCGCGACCGGCGCGTCGTTGACCGGGTTCACCGCCACCGCGACCTGGGCGGTGGCCTGGCCGCCGTGGCCGTCGTCGATCGTGTAGCTGAAGCTGTCCGCGCCGTTGTAGTCCGGCGCCGGGGTGTAGCTGACCTGGTGCAGCCCGGTGATCGCCGCGCTGCCGTGCGCCGGCTGGGTCACGCTGGCCACCGCGAGGGTGTCGCCGTCGACGTCCGAGTCGTTGGCCACGACGTCGAGCGTCGCGCTGGTGTCCTCGTCGAGCGTGATCGCGTCGGCGACCGCGACCGGCGCGTCGTTGACCGGGTTGACGGTGAGCGCGAGCTGCGCGGTCGACTGACCGCCGTTGCCGTCGCTGATCGTGTAGCTCAGGGCGTCGGGCCCGTTGTAGTTGGGCGCCGGCACGTACTGCACGCGGTGGCCGTCGAGCGCGAGCGCCACGCCGTGGGCGGGCTGGGTGACCGCGGCAATGGTCAGGGGATCTCCATCGACGTCGAGGTCGTTGCCGACCACGTCGACCGTGACCGCGGTGTCCTCGTCGAGGCTGGCCGCGTCGTCGACCGCGACCGGCGGATCGTTGACCGAGCTCACGGTGACCGCGACCGCCGCCGTCGCGGTCGCGCCCGCCGGATCGGCGATCGTGTAGCTGAAGCCGTCGGGGCCGTGATAGTTGGGCGCCGGCGTGTAGCGGACGTGGTGCGCGTCGACGATGCTGGCCGCGCCGTGGACGGGCTGGGTCACGGCGGCGATCGCGAGCCCGTCGCCATCGATGTCGCTGTCGTTGGCCACGACGTCGAGCGTCGCGCTGGTGTCCTCGTCGAGCGTCACCGCGTCGGCGATCGCGACCGGTGGGTCGTTGACCGGCGCGACGGCGAGCACCAGCTGCGCGGTCGACTCGCCGCCCGCGCCGTCGCTGATCGTGTAGCTCAGCGCGTCGGGCCCGTTGTAGTCGGGCGCCGGCACGTACTGCACGCGGTGGCCGTCGAGCGCGAGCGCCACGCCGTGCGCGGGCTGGGTGATCGCGGCGATGGTCAGCGCGTCGCCGTCGACGTCGAGGTCGTTGCCGACCACGTCGACCGTGACCGCGGTGTCCTCGTCGAGGCCGGCCGCGTCGTCGACCGCGACCGGCGCGTGATTGACATGGACCACCGCGACCGTGACCACCGCGGTGGCGGTCGCGCCCGACGGGTCGCCGATCGTGTAGCTGAACGCATCACTGCCGTGGAACAGCGGCGCCGGGGTGTACGCGACGTGGTGCGCATCGACGATGCTCGCCGAGCCGTGCGCCGGCTGGGTCACCGCGACGATCGTGAGCGGATCGCCGTCGACGTCCGAGTCGTTGGCCGCTGCGTCGATCGTCACACCGCCGTCCTCCAGCGCGCTCGCGGCGTCCGCCACCGCGATCGGCGCATCGTCGACCGGGTTCACCGCGACGGTCACCGCCGCGGTCGCGGTCGCCCCGCTCGGATCGCTGATCGTGTAGCTGAACGCGTCGGGGCCGTTGTAGTCGGCGGCCGGCGTGTAGCTCACGTGGGTCGCGTCGACGATCGCCGCCGTGCCGTGCGCCGGCTGGGTCACCGCGGTGACGGCCAGCGCGTCGCCGTCGATGTCGCTGTCGTTGGCCGCTGCGTCGATCGTCGCCGCGGTGTCCTCGTCGAGCGCCGCCGCGTCGGCCACCGCGACCGGCGGGTCGTTGACCGGGTTGACGGTCACGCTGACCGCCGCGCCGGCCTCACCGCCGTGGCCGTCGCTGATCGTGTAGCTGAACGCATCCGGACCGCTGTAGTCGGCGGCCGGCGTGTAGCTCACGTGGGTCGCGTCGACGATCGCCGCCGTGCCGTGCGCCGGCTGGGCGATCGCGGTGATCGCCAGCGCGTCGCCGTCGACGTCGCGGTCGTTGGCCACCACGTCGATCGTCCCTGCGGTGTCCTCGTCGACGCTCACCTCGTCGGCCACCGCGACCGGCGGATCGTTGACCGCGGCGATCGCGAGCGTCACGCTGGCGGTCGCGCTCGCCCCGCTCGGGTCGGCCACCGTGTAGGTGAACGAGTCCGCGCCGTTGTAGTCGGCCGCCGGCGTGTAGGTCACCTCGTGGCCCGAGACGATCGCGACCGCCCCGTGCGCCGGCTGGGTCACGCTGGCGATCGCCAGGACATCGCCGTCCACGTCGCCGTCGTTGGCCACCACATCGATCGTCGCGGTGGCGTCCTCGTCGAGGCTCGCGCGGTCGTCGGCCGCGACCGGCGGGTCGTTGACCGGCAGCACCGTGACGTGGACCGTCGCGCTCGCCGTCGCGCCCGACGGGTCGGCCACCGTGTAGGTGAACGCGTCCGGGCCGTTGTAGTCCGCCGCCGGGGCGTACAACGCCAGGCCGAGGACCACCGACACCGTGCCGTGCAGCGGCTGGCTGAACCCGACCACGGTCAGGCTGTCACCGTCGGGATCGCGGTCGTTGCCGAGCAGGTTGACGCCGCCCGCGGTGTCCTCCGGCGTGATCAGGGTGTCATCGGCCGCGACCGGCGCATCGTTGCCCGCGACCACCGTGACGAACACGCTGGCGGTCGACGTCCCGCCGTGGCCGTCGTCGATCGTGTACTCGAGCTCGTCGCTGCCGGTGTAGTTCGCCGCCGGTGTGTAGGTCGCGACGTTGCCGGTGAACGCCGCCGTGCCGTGCGACGGCTGGCTGAACCCGACGACGGTCAGCGCGTCGCCATCGGGGTCGGTGTCGTTGGCGGCGACGTCGAGCGCACCGCTGGTGTCCTCGGCGACGGTCAGGAAGTCGTGCTGCGCCGACGGCGGATCCTCGACCGGGTTGACCGTGATGTGGATCGTGGCGGTCGCGGTGTTGCCGTGGCCGTCATCGACCGTGTAGCCGATCGCGTCGCTGCCGTTGTAGTTCGCCGCCGGGTGGTAGGTCACGACCCCGGCCGAGATCGAGGCGGTGCCGGCGGCCGGTGGCGTGGTGATCGCCGCGGTCAGCGGATCGCCGTCGGGATCGCTGTCGTTGGCCAGCGCGTTGATCGTGCCGGTGGTGTCCTCGTCGAGCGCCAGGGTGTCGTCGACCGCGGTCGGCGCGTGGCTGACCGAGACCGTCACCGCTGCGGACTGGAGCTGGAACGGCCCCGTCGAGCCGCTCGCCCGCACCGCCGCCGCCAGCACCCAGCTGCCGGGCTGCGGCGGTGTGTAGCTCGAGCCACCCGGGAACGCCCCCGGCAGCGCGGTGAAGCCGGTGTCGCTCGGCTGCATGGCCAGGTACTGGAACTCGGGCACCACGCCGGCGGGGCACGTCGCCGTCGCGTGCAGCGCGATGGCCTGGCCGACCGCGAACACCGCCCCCGCCGCCGGGGTATCGAGCGTCACCGCGGTGCACGTCGAGGTGTTCGCGATCAGCGATGTGGTGAGCGTGTTGGACAGGAAGATCGTCGTCGTACCCTGCGCCCGGACGCGGGCCCGGAACTGGTGCGTCCCGAGCGCTTGGCCGGTCGTGGTGAAGTCGGCCGACGTGGCGGTGCTGAAGCTCTTGAACGTGCTGAACGTCGTGATGGTGCCGAACCGGTGCTGCCACTGGATCTCGGGCGTGCTGATGTTGCAGCTCGCCGTCGCGGTCAGGTGGATCGCCGGCCCGATCATCGCCGAGCTCGGCCCGGCGATCGTGATGGCGCAGAACGGCGAGGTCGCTGCGACCACGACCTCGGCGGTGGCCGGCGAGGTCTGCCCGTCGGCGCCGGTCACCGTGTACCGGAAGCTGTCGCTGCCGGTGTAGCCCGGCGTCGGCGAGTAGATCGCCCGCGGCCCGATCAGCGTGACCCGACCGTGCGCCGGCTGGCTGTAGCCGGTGACCACGCGCTCGCCGGTCTGCGCGGCGTGCGGGTCGGCGATCAGATCGATCGTCGCCGGCGTGCCCATCGTCGTGGCGGCGGAGATCGCGGTTGCCTGCCACGCACCGGGCGGCGCGCTGCGCGGGTCGCCGCCCCCGGCCTGATGGGCCGGTGCTTCGTCCCTGGTGCTCGTCGTATCGCGGTCGTCCCCGCACCCCACGAACGCCGTGACCGCGCACGTCACTACTCCACAGACCTGCGCGAAGTTCATATTACCGGCCACGTTACTGCAATCGAGTCACCAATGGATAGTATGATGGATGTAATGATCGTCCCCGCATGACCTGATATGGGACAGTGAGCGCGCGTCGGTCTGCGTTGTGACGGTCCGCATCTGCGGCGATGTGCGCAACGAACGAACGCGAGCCGCTGCCTGCGGCGCCCGGGTATCACGTTGCCTGGCTCTGACCATCCGCCGGGGTCACCTGTCATCACGCTGGAACTCGGTCCGGGGGACGCGGTAAGCTGACCGTCGTGGCCACGGTCGGGGCATACCTGCTCGCCATCGTCGGGTTCGGCATGATGGTGTCGGCGGTCGCGCGCACCCTCGCGTCGAACCTCAAGTACATCTACACGCGACCGCTCCTCATCAACGCGCTGCGCACCAACGCCAACTACGCGGAGCAGCTGTGCAAGACGCGACCTGACTCCTATTACGGTGCGATCGGGGCCGCGATCAAGACGGCCGGGATGTGTCAGTCGCGCGATCCCAAGGTCGTCACCGGCGCCACGGTGCCGTCCTACGACGCCACCGCCGTCGCGGTGGCGATGAAATGGAAGCAGCTGGTCGGCCGCGTCAAGCTCGGCCTGATGGCGGCCGGGGGCGCCGTCGCGCTCGGCCTGTCGAAGGGCGTGCCGCCGATCCTCGTGATCGTGCTCGCGGCCTCGGTCGGCATCGGCTTTCTGTGGGTCTACTTCTTCAAGGTCGAGATCGACCGCTGCATGATTCTCGCACGCGCCGAGATCCTGCCCGAGGTCGATCGCGCCTTCGTGGACGGCCGCTACATGTTCCCGCCGGCGCCACCGGGCTAGCGCGATCACCCAGGGGTTACCCGAGCGGTCCGACCGACGTCGGAACGGCATCGGCCTCTGGCAAGCCGGGGAGATCTCATGCGTTGTCCTCCGGTGCGGTTTTCGACGCCCCCGGACGCGGCGCGGCGCTATGCTGGACGCGGACCGGCCTTTCGACGACCGATCTGAGGAGGTTGCATGGCGAGGATCTTGGTAGTGGACGATCGACCGGACGTCGCGAAGGCGATCGCGCGCATGTTGAGCAATCACGACACCGCGACGGAGACCGACCCGCGGCAGGCGATCGCGCGCGTCGAGCACGGCGAGCGGTTCGACATCGTGCTGTGCGATCTCAACATGCCGGACATGAACGGCCGCGAGGTCACGGACCGCCTGGTCCACGCGCACGATCCGCCGCCGATCGTCCTCATGATGTCGGGCGGCGAGAACGTCGACTCGCTGTTCGCGACCGGCCGCGCGGTTCTGATCAAGCCGTTCGACGGCAAGGAGCTGCGCGAGCTGGTCTCGGCGATGCTGCACGACACCGGCTGGACGGCGCGCCCCCACGCGTAGTCCGGGCCGAGCGAAGCCCGACGAGGCGTGCCGTAGGCGCGTCTCGGTGGAACAGCGCAGTGAGGAACGGACGGAAGATGATGACGAGGGGGTGGCCCTGAAAGGGACACCCCCTCGCGCAGGTTCTGCGCGGCACCGGGAGGCCCCGCGGGGGTCGCTTTTCGCTACGCTCGCGCCATGTCGTTCCTCGACCTCCGCGGCCTCGCCACCCACTTCGCGGTCGATGGGCCACCCGGCGCCCCGGCGCTCGTGCTGGTCCACTCGCTGGGCACCAGCCTCCGGATCTGGGACGCCCAGGCCGAGGCCCTGTCGCACGGCTTCCGCGTCGTCCGCTTCGACCTGCGCGGCAACGGCCTCACCGAGGTCGGCGCCGCGCCGTGCACCATCGAGGACCTCGCCGACGACGCGCTCGGCGTGCTCGACGCCCTGGGCATCGCGAGCGCCCACGTCGCCGGCGTGTCGATCGGCGGGATGGTCGCGCAGGCCGTCGCCGTGCGCGCACCCGCCCGCGTCCGCTCGCTGATCCTGTGCGACACCGCGATGGCGATCCCGCCGCCCGACCTGTGGCGCCAGCGCGCCGCGCAGGTCCGCACCGAGGGCGTCGCCGCGATCGCCGACACCGTCCTCGCGCGCTGGGCATCGCCGGGCTATCTCGCCTCGCCCGCCGGCCGCGGCCTGCGCGCCCTGCTCGTCCGCACCCCGGCGCCGGGCTACGCCGCGCTGTGCGAGGCGCTCGCCGTCGCCGACCTGTCACGCGCCACGCCCGAGCTGCGCGTCCCGACCCTGGTCGTGGTCGGCGAGCTCGACCCGTCGACCACGGTCGCCGCCGCCGAGGCCCTGCGCGACGCGATCCCCGGCGCGCAGCTCGCCGTGATCCCCGGTGCACTCCACCTCCCGCAGCTCGACCACCCCGCCGCGGTCACCGCCGCGATGCGCGACTTCCTGACCCCGCGCGACGCCGACCTCGCCGCCGCCGGCGCGCGCGTTCGCAGCGAGGTGCTCGGCGCCGATCACGTCGCCCGCGCGACCGCCGCCGCCACCGACCTCGACCGCGACTTCCAGGCCTACCTCACCCGCGCCGCGTGGGGCGGCGTGTGGGCGCGCCCGCACTTCGATCGCCGGACCCGCAGCATCGTCACCGTCGCGCTGCTCGCCGGCCTCGGCCGCGAGCACGAGCTCGCGCTGCACATCCGCGCGATGCGCAACACCGGCGCCAGCCGCGCCGACCTGACCGAGCTCCTGCTCCACGTCGCGGTCTACGCCGGCGTCCCGGCCGCCAACGCCGCGATGCGGATCGCCAAGCAGGTCGCCGAGGAGACGCCATGACCCGCACCGCCTACCTGCCCTCGCCGGCCGGCACCCAGCCGCCGTACGACGTCCCGACCTACGCCAGCACCCACCGGCGCGCCCCGCATCAGCCGCTGGTCGCCCTCTCTCCAGCGGCCCCCGCGCTCGATCCCACGGGGGGCTCTGCCCCCCGCCCCGCCGGCGGAGCCGTCGGGGTCCCCACCCCCCGTCTCGCTACGCTCGAGCACGGCGGCCCGGTCTTCACCCCGCAGCAGTTCCCCGCGGCGATCGACCTGTCGCGCGAGAACGGCCGCGACGCCATGGGCCAGCGCATCATCGTCGCCGGCCGCGTCACCGACGACGCCGATCGCCCGGTCGCCGGCGCGATGCTCGAGCTGTGGCAGGCCAACGCCGCCGGCCGTTACCACCACGAGCGCGATGTCCACGATGCTCCGCTCGACCCCAACTTCCGCGGCGCCGGCCGGGTGTTCACCGACGGCGACGGCCGCTACCGCTTCGTCTCGATCAAGCCGGGGGCCTACCCCTGGCGCAACCATCCCAACGCCTGGCGGCCCAACCACATCCACTTCTCGCTGTTCGGCCCGACCTGGGGCGCCCGCCTGGTCACCCAGATGTACTTCCCCGGCGACCCGCTGCTCGCGATCGACCCGATCTACCAGTCGGTCTCCGATCCGGAGGCGCGGGCGCGCCTGGTCGCCGCCTTCGATCTATCACTGACCCAGCCCGAGTGGGCGCTCGGCTTCCGGTTCGACATCGTGCTGCGCGGCCTGCGCGCCACGCCCATGGAAGGAGCGCGGTGATGCCCCCGGCCACGGCGAGCCAGACCATCGGACCGTTCTGGCACCTGCTCGGCGACTCCGGCAACGACGACCTCACCCGGTTCGGCGCCACCGGCCCACGCGTCGAGCTCATCGGCCGCATCATCGACGGCGACGGCGCCCCGGTCACCGACGCCTGCGTCGAGATCTGGCAGGCCACCCCTCCGGCGTCGCCCGACTTCGTCGGCTGGGGCCGCAGCGCGACCGACCGGCACGGCGGCTTCCGCTTCGTCACCCTCGCCCCCGACCCCGCGGCGCCCATCCTCGCGGTCGCCGTGTTCGCCCGCGGCCTGCTCAAGCCGCTGTGGACCCGGGTCTACCTCGGCGACGTGGAGGATCCGCTGCTCGCCGCGCTGCCCCCGGAGCGCCGCGCGACCCTGCGGGCGCGCCTCACCGACGGCCGCTGGCGCTGGGACATCCGCCTGCAGGGCGACGGCGAGACCGTGTTCCTGGATCTATAAGACGCTATCGAAGTGCGCCCGACTTCGGTGGCTGCCAACCCGGTTGGCGCAGCGTCAAGCGCGTTGCTCCCCTGCAGCTGGCCGCCCGCCTCGGCTATGCTGCGCGCCCCATGACCGAGCCCGCCGCCCCTCCGCCCGCGTGGGAGAACCCGGCGTTCGTCGCCGTTCGCTGCTTCGCCTGCGGCGAGCCGCACGATCGCCACAGCCTGCTCACCGTCTGCCGGTCGTGCGGCCTTCCGCTGCGCGTCGACTACGATCACACCCAGGCGCCGCTGGCCCCGTCCGCGCTGCTCGGCCGCCCGGCATCGCTGTGGCGCTACCGCGAGGTGCTGCCGATCCGCCCCGAGTACGCGGTCAGCCTGGTCGAGGGCTGGACCCCCCTCTGCGCGGTGGGCGATCGCCTGTACGTCAAGGACGAGTCGCGCAACCCCACCGGCTCGTTCAAGGCCCGCGGCATCGCGCTCGCGGTCTCCCTGGCGCGCGCGCTCGGCGTCCGCGCCCTGTCCGCCCCGTCCGCCGGCAACGCAGCCGGCGCCCTCGCCGCCTACGGCGCCGCCGCCCACCTCCCCGTCGTCGTCGCGATGCCCGAGGACACCCCGCGCGCGTTCGTCGACGAGTGCCGCCACTACGGCGCCGAGGTCCATCTCACCCCCGGCACGATCGCCGACGCCGGCCGCTGGCTGCGCGAGCACGGCCCGCGCGACAGCTTCGACGTCTCCACCCTCAAGGAGCCGTACCGGATCGAGGGCAAGAAGACCATGGCCTACGAGCTCTGGGAGCAGCTGTCCGGCGCCCTCCCCGACGCCATCATCTACCCGACCGGCGGCGGCACCGGGCTGGTCGGCATGTGGAAGGCATTCTCCGAGATGCGCGCCCTGGGCTGGCCGATGCCCCGCACCCCGCGCCTGATCTCGGTCCAGATGGCGGGCTGCGCTCCCGTCGTGCGCGGCTACGTCGAGGGCGCCGCCGCCACCGTCGCCTGGCCCGACCCCAGGACCCAGGTCTGGGGCCTGCGCGTCCCCTCGCCGCTCGGCGGCTTCCTCTGCCTGCGCGCCGTCCGGGAGACCAGGGGCACCGCGCTCGCCATCACCGAGAGCGACGCCGCGGCCGCCACCTCGCGGCTCGCCGCCCGCACCGGCCTCGACATCTGCCCCGAGGGCGGCGCCGCGTTCGCCGCCTACGAGACCTTGCGCGAGCGCGGCGACATCGCCCCGCACGAGACCGTCGTCGTGTTCAACACCGGCACCGGCCTCAAGTACCGCTGAGCGGACCGCGCTCCCCCCGGCCCGCCACCGCCTCGCCGTGGATCGCGAGCGCCTCGTCGACGAAGCGCGCCGCGGCGGCCAGGGCGGCGTCGCGGTCCACCGTCGGGTGCGCGGCCGCCAGCGCGTGGGCGGCGATCGCTGCGGCGTCGACCTCGAGGCCGTCGACGACGACCCGCATGGCGTGGGCCGCGCCGTGGGCGAGCGCGAACAGATCGGCGATCACGGGGGGCTCGGCCTGCCAGCCGCCGAGACCGCGCTCCAGCTCCTGCGGCAGGCCGCCGAGCAGCGACGCGACCAGGCCGGGCGCGCGGATCGCCGCCGACATGGCCACCTGGCAGCCGGTGGGGTTGCGCTTGTACGGCATCGCCGACGACCCGCCGCGGCCCGCGATCGCCGGCTCGGCGAGCTCGCCGAGCGCGGGCTGCATGAGCAGCGCGACGTCGCGCGCCAGCTTGCCGGTGGCGCCGGCTGCGATGCCGAGCGCCGCGCCGAGGCCGGCGATCGCGTCGCGCCGGTTGTGCCAGGACGGTCCGTCGGCCAGGCCGAGCCGCGCCGCGAGCGATGCCCGGATCGCCGGTCCGGACGCGCCCAGCGCCGACAGCGTGCCAACCGGCCCGCCCAGCGCGAGCTGGCTGGCCGCCCGGTGCTCGCGGGCCAGCCGCGCCGCCGCGGCGTCGACGACCAGCAACCAGCTGGCCGCGCGCGCCCCGAAGCTGATCAGCTCGGCCGGCTGGAGCAGCGTCCGGCCGAGCGCCGGGGTCGCAGCGTGGGCCCGGGCCAGGCGGGCCAGGCCGTCGGCCAGCGCGGCGAGCTCGCCGGCGACGAGCGGCATCGCCCGGGCGATCTGGAGGACCAGCGCGGTGTCGGCGACGTCCTGGCTGGTCGCGCCGAGGTGGACCGCCGCGGCGTGCTCGGGGGACACCGCCGCGCGCAGCCGGGCGACCAGCGGGATCGCCAGCGTGCCGGCGTGCGCCGCCGCCTCGCCGAGCCCGGCCGGGTCGAAGCCGTCGCACGCGCGCGCCACGGCGGCCGCGGCATCCGGAGCGATCGCGCCGTGCTCGGCGAGCGCGACCGCGAGCTCGCGCTCGAACCGCAGCGCGGCGCCGACCAGCGCGGCGTCGTCGAAGCACGCCAGCATCTCGGCGGTCGAGGCCATGCGCGCGGCGATCAGCGAGCCCATCGCGCCCCCCTCGAAAACGTGAGTCGCCAGATCATCGGATCGGCCATCGGGTGGGTCCTCCCGCGCATCATCACACAGCCGGATACGGATGCCAGCTCACGGCCGGCGGCGCCTGCGATTCCCCCGGGATGCCCGCCACCGGCCGCGGTCGCGGCCCGGCCCGGCGCAAAGCGCTTCGTGTCGCCGCCGCGCCGGCGTATGTTTCCGCCATGCAGAACGCCTATCGCGCGGATCAGGTCGGCAGCCTGCTTCGGCCCGCCGAGCTCGTCGATGCCCGCCACCACGACGCCCCGCCGGACGCGGTGCACGCGCTCGAGGATCGCCACATCCTGCGGCTGCTCGAGCGCCAGCGCGCGCTCGGCCTCGACGTGATCACCGACGGCGAGCTCCGGCGCACCAACTTCATGAGCGACCTGTGGGACGCGGTCGACGGGTTCGACTTCGGCGACGCCGTGGCGCGCAGCTGGAGCGGCGCCGGGGTGTCGAACGTGACCGGCGTCGTCAACCGCAAGCTGGTCCAGCGCCGCGGGCTGACCGCCCCCGAGCTGCCGTTCCTCCAGCAGCACGCCGCGGGCGCGCCGCTCAAGATGACGCTGCCGAGCGCGACCCAGTTCCCCGCGATCGCCTTCAAGCGCGGCATCACCGACAAGGTCTACACGACGCCGTCCGACCTGCTGTGGGCGATCGCAGACATCATCAAGGGGGAGATGCGCACGCTGGCCGAAGCCGGTGTGCCGTACCTCCAGATCGACGCTCCGCGCTACAGCTACTACATCGATCCGAAGTGGCGGGCCTGGCTGCGCGACGATTTCGGGGTCGACCCCGACGAGTCGCTCGACGAAGCGGTGCGGGTCGACAACGCGTGCTTCGACGCCGCGCGCCGGGCCGGCATCACGGTCGCGATCCACCTGTGCCGCGGCAACAACCAGAGCCACTGGTACGCCGAGGGTGGCTACGACGCGATCGCCGAGAAGCTGTTCGCCGAGCTCCGCGTCGATCGCTTCCTGCTGGAGTACGACGACCAGCGCTCCGGCGGGTTCGAGCCGCTGCGGTTCGTGCCGCGCGGCAAGATCGTCGTGCTCGGCCTGGTCAGCAGCAAGCTCGCCCAGCTCGAATCGGCCGACACCCTGCGCCGCCGGATCGACGAGGCCAGCAAGTTCGTGCCGCTCGACGAGCTCGCGCTCAGCCCGCAGTGCGGCTTCGCGTCGACCATGGAGGGCAACCAGCTCACCGAGGACGATCAGTGGGCCAAGCTGCGCCTGGTCGTCGAGACCGCGCGCGCCGTGTGGCGGTGACCCGCCGGCCGCGGCTCAGGCCAGCGCGCCCGGCACCACCTTGCCGGTGCTGATCAGGGTGTCGATCGTCCCCGCGTCGATGCCGACCGCGGACAGCGCGGTCTTGCCGAACGACGCCAGCGTCGAGCCGGCGTCGATCTCCGCGCCGGTCCCCGCGACCGCCGCCCCGGTCTTCGAATCGATCCCCAGCGCGCCGTAGTCGTTGCCGACCCGGGCCACCCCGCCGATCACGCCGGCCTTGAACGGCTTGCCGATCGTGACCGACACCTGGTGGTTGGGGTTGTGGTCGCGGCCGCTGTCGCCGGTCTTCGCGATCAGCGTGCGGCCGAACACGTTGAGCGACATGAACGTCACCTGATCGGACAGTCCGGCCGATGCCAGCTGCGACATCAGCGAGCCGATCGCCGCGACTCCCGACACCGTCTGCGCCGCCTCGTTGCCGAGCATCGCATCGGTGTGGTTGTCGCCGCCGAACGGGATGTGGATCGCGATCACCGGCGTGACGTTCATCTGGATCAGCGTGACCGCCGCGGTGATCTGCGACGCCACGCTGTTGTCCTTGATCGACGTCAGCGCGCTCAGCAGGTCCTGCCGGATGTTGCGGATCTGGCTCTGCGACGCGACCATCGAGTCGATGTACGCCTTCTGCGCCGGGCTCGCCCCGCCGCGGAACAGGTCGTTGACCTGGTCGAGCGTCTGGTCGCGCAGCGCCTGGAGGTTGGCGAGCGGGCCGGCCGGGCTGGTCAGCGTCGCCTTGAGCGCGAGCGGCGGGATGATCGGCAGCGCCTGGCCGCCGGAGCTCAGGCCCTCGCTCGGCGACGTCGCGCCCAGCGTGATCGGCTGGCTC
>JBGQCL010000149.1:0-23593 GCA_041495365.1 Kofleriaceae bacterium
CCGTGGGATCGAGCGAAGCGAGACGGGGGGTGGGGACCCCGACGGCTCTGCCGGCGGGGCGGGGGGCAGCGCCCCCCGTGGGATCGACGACACCGCGCCGGCCGCCGCCGGGGCGCCGTAGCCCACAGCACTCACCCGCACCGGCCCCGCCCGCTACTGCGCCGCGATCCCGGCGCGCCGCCCGCGCAGCACGAACTTCTGGATCTTGCCGGTCGCGGTCTTGGGCAGCTCGGTGACGAAGTGGAACGCCTGCGGGCACTTGAAGTGCGCCAGGTGCTCGCGGGTGAACGCGCGCAGCTCGTCCTCGGTCGCGCTCGCGCCGGCGCGCAGGATCACGAACGCGTGGGGGCTCTCGCCCCACTTCTCGCTCGGCATCCCGACCACCGCGACCTCCTGCACCGCGGCATGGCGCAGCAGCACGCCCTCGACCTCGACCGACGAGATGTTCTCGCCGCCGCTGATGATCACGTCCTTGATCCGGTCGCGGACCTCGACGTAGCCGTCGGGCTGGACCACCGCGGCGTCGCCGGTGTGGAAGTAGCCGCCGCGCAGCGCGGTCGCCGTGGCCTCGGGATCGTCGTAGTAGCCCTCCATCACGACGTTGCCGCGCACGACGATCTCGCCGATCGACTGGCCATCGTGCGGCACCTCGCGGCCGTCCTCGCTGACCACCAGGAGCTCGCCCGACGAGATCAGCTCGACGCCCTGGCGCGCCTTGACCACCGCGAGGTCGGCCGGCGACAGCCCGGCGTGCTCGGGCCGCGGCTCGCACACCGTGATGAACGGCGCGGTCTCGGTCAGCCCGTAGACGTGGGTGATCACCCAGCCGAGCTCCTGCTCGACCCGGTGGATCGTCGCGGCCGCCGGCGGTGCCCCCGCGGTCAGCACGCGGACCCCGGTCGGCGCGCCCCGGCGCACCTCGTCGGGCGCGTTGGCGATGCCGATCAGCACGGTCGGCGCCGCGCACAGCATCGTGATCCGCTCGCGCACGAGCTCGGCGAAGATCCGCGGCGGCTCGACGCGGCGCAGGCACACGTGGCGGCCGCCGACCGCGGTGACCGTCCACACGAAGGTCCAGCCGTTGGCGTGGAACATCGGCAGGGTCCACAGGTAGCGCTCGGCGGCCGCGGCCATCGGCACGTGGAGGATGGTGCCGAGCACGTTCATGTACGCGTTGCGGTGCGTGATCATCACGCCCTTGGGTCGCGCGGTCGTGCCGCTCGTGTAATTGATCGTGAGCAGATCGCGCTCGCCGATCTGCGGCCGGGTGAACTCGCCGCTCGCCGCCGCGATCCGCTGCTCGTGGTCGAGCCAGCCGTCGCGCGTGCCCTCGAGCGCGACGAAGTGGGACACCGAGGTCAGCCGGCCGCGGATCTTGTCGACGGTCTCCAGGTAGTCGGAGTGCGCGCACACCACCTTGGCCCCGCTGTGGTTGATGATGTACGCGAAGTCGTCGGCGGTCAGCCGGTAGTTGATCGGCACCAGCACGGCGCCGAGCTGCGGCACCGCGTAGAACGACATCAGCTGGGCGTGGGTGTTGGGCGCGATGTACGCGACGCGATCGCCCTGGCCGACCCCGAGCTCACGCTGCAGCACCGACGACCAGCGATCACAGCGCGCGAAGAACTGCTCGTACGACAGCCGGAGCTCGCCGTCGATGACGCCCTCGTGATGCGGATACAGGCGCCGGGTCCGGCGCATCAGGTCGAGCGGACTGAGCGGGGTCTCCATGCGGCCAGCATCGCACGTCCTCCACGCGGCGGAGCTGCGACCGGGTGACCCGCCCGCGCCGCGGCGGAGACCTCAGGCCGCCTTGACCACCCGGTTGCGGCCCTCCTGCTTGGCGCGGTACAGCGCACGATCTGCACGCTCGACCAGCGCGGCCGCGTCATCGCCGGGCTGCCAGGTCGTCACCCCCATGCTGGCGGTGAACTTCAGCTTGGTCGCCGGGTCGGCCGCCCAGTGGCAGCGCGCCAGCTCCTCGTTGAGCCGGCGGGCCTTGCGCAGCGCGGGGCGCAGCGTCGCGCCCGGCAGGATCACGCCGAACTCCTCGCCGCCGTAGCGCGCGAGGGTGTCGCCGCGGCGGATCCGCGCGCGCAGGAACTCGACGAACGCGGTCAGCACCCGGTCGCCGACCGGGTGGCCGTAGCTGTCGTTGATCTGCTTGAAGTGGTCGATGTCCGCGATCACCAGCGCGAAGCCCTCGCGGCCGCTCGCGGCGAGCTCGCAGCGCCGCGCCAGCTCCTCGTCGAACGCGGCCCGGTTGGCGGCCCCGGTCAGCGGATCGGTGCGGGCCTCGGTCTGGGCCCGCGCGACGTTCTGGCGCAGCTGCTTGATCTCGCTGTGCAGCGCCTTGGCCCGGGTCTGCTCCTCGACCTGGCGCTCGGCGACCGCGACGCGCAGGCCCTGGACCTCGGCGGTGATCGCCGCGCGCATCTTCACCAGGTCGCTGAGCCGCGACGCCGCCTCCAGCCGCGTGCCGTTGTCCAGTAGGCGGCGGTGGTAGTCCGCCGCACCCTGGCTCACCCCGGTCAGGCCGTCGGTCAGCACCTGGATGATGTGGTGCAGCTCGGCGTCCCGGCGCTCGAGGTAGTCGCGCTCGCGCTCCGCGAAGTCGAGGATCCGCGTGCGCTGGTCGACGCAGCTCCGCGCCAGCTCGGCGGGGTCGCCGTCGGTGCGGAGCTGGACCGCGAGCTGGCCGAGCTGGGCCTTGAGCTCGGGCGCGCCGAGCTCGTCGACGTCGAGCACCAGCGAGCGGACGCAGCCCAGCATCGCGGTCGCCACGCTCTCCAGCGCGGTGACCCGGGCGCGCACGGCGATCAGATCGGCGGCGAGTACCCCCCGCGCGCGGCGCTCTCGCAGTCCGGCCAGGAGGCTCATGCTCCCTGCATCGGCCCCCCCGCGGTTTGGTTGAGGGTCAGGTCACGATGCCGCGGCCGCCCTTAGCGCTGCAGCACCACGTCGTCGATGTACTCGTTGACCCCGGCGGCCGGACCCTCGAAGTAGACGATCAGCCCGGCCAGCGGGCAGCTCGGCACCGTGAGCGTCCCGGTCAACCGGGTCCACGCGCTGTCGGTCGCGTCGGCGGTGCCGACCCGCACGAACTGATCGGCGGCCCCGGTGCACGTGATTTCGCGAACGAGATCAGCCGACCGTCGATGGCGGCCGGGGTCCGACGAACTGCACGGTCTGGGCGGTGGGTGCGATCGCGCTGCCGTGCCGCTCGATCGCCGCCATGAACGCGAGCAGCAGGTCCTGGCGGATGCTCACGAACTCGTTCCAGTCGGTGGTCTGGAACAGCGCGTTGACTTCGAGGATGAGCGCCGACGCCGCGAGCTCCTTGAACCACACCGCCACGGTGTCCGGGCAGACCTTGGGCTGGTTGCGCAGGATCGCCTCGACCTCGTCGCGGATCGCCCGGACCTGGGACGCGGTGGTGCCATGGACCAGGCCGAGGTTGGTCGCGAACCGCAGCCGATCGCGCACGGTGAACGACTCGATCCGCTGGTTGGCGAGGTCGCCGTTGGGGATCGTGACGATCGTGCGATCGACCGTGCGGATCCGGGTCGAGCGCAGGCCGATCTGCTCGACCGTGCCGGTGAAGTCGTAGAGCTTGACCACGTCGCCCTCGCGCATCGGCTGATCGACCCCGATCGACAGCGTGCCGAACAGGTTCTCCAGCGTCTTCTGCGCCGCCAGCGCGACGGCGAGCCCGCCGATCCCCAGGCCGGCGATCAGGCTGGCGACCGACACGCCGAGCTGGGCGAGCGCGACGATCCCGGCGATCACCAGCACCGACACCTTGGCCAGCCGCGCGCCGATCGACAGCACCGAGCGCGACGACGGCCGGTCGATCGCCCATGACCGCCGCTCCAGCACGTTGCGCCCGAGGTCGATGCCGCGGAACGCGGTCCACAACACGGCCAGTGTCGTCACGATGGCGACCGCGTTGTTCAGCGTCGTGGTCGCGCGCGCGTCGAGCGGCAGCCACGGCGAGGCGATCCGCAGCGCCTGGAGCGCGAGCACCAGGCTGAGCGGCCACGCCATCAGCTCGACCAGCCGGTCGTCCCAGTCGGCGCTGGTGCGGCCGGCCATCCGGGCGAGCAGCGGCCGCGCGAGCCGCACGAGGATCCGGCCGACCACGAACGCGATCAGGACCGCGGCGATCGTGATCGTCCACGGCGCGGTGACCATGCCCTCGACCTGCGCGAGCATCCCATCATCTGCGCCGGTCACGGCGCGCATCTCCGGAGCTGGTTCACGGGCATCCTCCTCGTCAGAAGGAACCGACTCTACCGCGTTCCCCGGCGCAGCCCCGGCGGCCGGCCGCCCCGGCCACGCGCGATGTTGCGCGACCGGTCCATCTGTCTCACCATCCGCCCCCACCGACATGCTGCACAAGCTTCTCATCGCCAACCGCGGCGAGGTGGCGGTCCGGATCGCGCAGGCGGCGGCGGAGCTCGGCATCGCGACCGTCGCGGTGTACGCCGGCGACGACGCCCGCGCGCTGCACACCCGGCGCGCGGATCAGGCGGTCGCGTTCGGCGCCTCCGGCCCGGCCGCGTACCTCGACGGCGCGCGGCTGGTCGCGATCGCGCGCGACACCGGGTGCGACGCCGTCCACCCGGGGTACGGCTTCCTCAGCGAGAGCGCCGGCTTCGCGCGCGCGTGCCTCGCCGCCGGCCTGCGGTTCGTCGGGCCGCGCCCCGAGGCCCTCGAGCGGTTCGGCGACAAGGCGGCGGCGCGCAGCTTCGCGGCGAGCTGCGAGGCGCCGATCCTGCCCGGCACGCGGCACGCGACCAGCCTCGCCGAGGCCCACGACGTGCTGCGCGACCTGGGACCCGGCGGCGCGATCATGGTCAAGGCGGTGGCCGGCGGCGGCGGCCGCGGGGTCCGTGCGGTGACCCGCCCGGCCGAGCTCGACGAGGCCTACGCGCGGTGCCGCTCCGAGGCCCAGGCCGCGTCCGGCAGCCCCGAGGTCTACGTCGAGCGCCTGCTGCCGCGGGCGCGCCACGTCGAGGTCCAGATCGTCGGCGACGGCCGGCGCGCGATCACGCTGTTCGACCGCGAGTGCACGCTGCAGCGCCGCCACCAGAAGCTGGTCGAGATCGCGCCGAGCCCGTCGCTGCCGGCCGAGCTGCGCGGCGCGATCCTCGCGGCCGCGAGCCGGCTCGCCGAGGCCGCCGGCTACGACAGCCTGGGCACCTTCGAGTTCCTGGTCGAGCTCGACGCCGCCGGCGCGCCGGTCGGGTTCTTCTTCCTCGAGGCCAACCCGCGGCTCCAGGTCGAGCACACCGTCACCGAGGCCGTGCTCGGCCTCGACCTGGTCCATCTCCAGCTCGAGCTCGCCGCCGGCCGGACGCTCGCCGAGCTCGGGCTCGCCGCCGGCGTCGCGCCGCCCACCGGGAGCGCGCTGCAGCTCCGCGTCCACCTCGAGACCCTCGATGCGCGCGGCGCCGTCGTGCCCACCGCGGGCACGCTGACCGTGTTCGAGCCGCCGTCGGGCGCAGGGATCCGGGTCGACACGTCCGGCTACGCCGGCTACCAGACCACCGCCGCGTTCGATCCGCTGATCGCCAAGCTGATCGTGCATCTTCCCGGGCACCCGGCGGGGCACCCGGCCGGGCCGGCCGGCGACCTCGCGGGCCTGCTGCGCAAGGCCGAGCTCGCCCTGGCGCGGTTCCGGATCGAGGGCGTCGCGACCAACCTCCCGTTGCTCCGCGCGCTGGTCCAGCACCCCGACGTGATCGCCAACCGGATCACCACGCGGTTCGTCGAGGATCGCGCGGCGGAGCTGGTCGAGCGCGCCCGGCAGCTGGCGCCGCCGCCCGCCCTCCCGGCCGGGGCGGCCTCCCCGACGCCGGCGGCGCCGGCCGGGCGCCCCACCCCGCCACCGGCACCGCCGGGCACCGTCGCGATCGGCGCGCCGATGCAGAGCAAGCTGGTCACGGTGTCGGTGGCCGGCGGCGATCAGGTCCGGCCCGGCCAGCCGGTCGCGATCGTCGAGGCGATGAAGATGGAGATCGTGGTCGCCGCCGACGATGGCGGCGTCGTCCGCGCGGTCGCGGCCCACCCCGGCGACATCCTGATGCCGGGCGATCCGATCGTCTTCCTCGAGCCGGCCGAGCTCGCCGGCGGCGAGGCCGCCGCCCACGCCGCCGTCGATCTCGACGCGATCCGCCCCGATCTCGCCGAGGTCCAGGCCCGCCACGCGGTCGGCCTCGACGCCGCTCGCCCCGCCGCGATCGCGCGCCGCCACGCCACCGGCCGCCGCACGGCGCGCGAGAACATCGCCGCGCTGGTCGATCCGGGCAGCTTCACCGAGCACGGCGCGCTCGCGCTCGCCGCCCAGCGCCGCCGCCGCGGCCTCGCCGACCTGATCGAGTCGACCCCGGCCGACGGGCTGATCACCGGCGTCGCCAGCATCAACGCCGAGCTGTTCGGCGAGGCCGGCACCCGCTGCATGGTCGCGGCCTACGACTACACCGTGCTCGCCGGGACCCAGGGCTACATGAACCACAAGAAGCTCGACCGCATGCTCGCCCTCGCGCACCAGCGCCGGCTGCCGGTCGTGCTGTTCGCCGAGGGCGGCGGCGGGCGCCCGGGCGACACCGACCACTTCGGCACCGGCCTCGACGTCCCGACGTTCCTCGAGTTCGCCCGGCTGTCCGGCCTGGTCCCGGTGGTCGGCGTGGTCGCCGGCCGGTGCTTCGCCGGCAACGCCGCCCTGCTCGGCTGCTGCGACGCGATCATCGCAACCTCTGACTCGTCGATCGGCATGGGCGGACCCGCGATGATCGAGGGCGGCGGCCTCGGGGTGTACGCGCCCGACGACGTCGGCCCGGCACGCGTCCAGGCCGCCAACGGCGTGATCGACGTGCTGGTCGCCAGCGAGCAGGAGGGCGCCGCGGTCGCGCGCCGCTACCTGTCGTACTTCCAGGGCGCGGTCGCGCGCTGGGACTGCGTCGACCAGCGCCGCCTGCGCCACGCGATCCCCGACAACCGGATGCGCGCCTACGACGTCCGCAACGTGCTGCGCGATCTCGCCGACACCGGCTCGGTGCTCGAGCTGCGCGCCGCGTTCGGCGCCGGCATCGTCACCGCGCTGGTCCGCATCGAGGGCCGCCCGCTCGGCGTGATCGCCAACAACCCGCACCACCTCGGCGGCGCGATCGACGCCCCCGCCGCCGACAAGGCCGCGCGCTTCCTCCAGCTGTGCGACGCGTTCGACGTCCCGGTGCTCGCCCTGTGCGACACCCCCGGCTTCATGGTCGGCCCCGAGGCCGAGAAGACCGCGCTGGTCCGCCACGTCAGCCGGATGTTCATCGCCGGCGCCAGCCTCACCGTGCCGTACCTGACCGTGATCCTGCGCAAGAGCTACGGCCTGGGCGCGATGGCGATGGCCGGCGGCATGCTCAAGGGCGGTGGGTTCGCGATCGCGTGGCCGACCGGCGAGCTCGGCCCGATGGGCTTCGAGGGCGCGGTCAAGCTCGGCTTCCGCAAGGAGCTCGAGGCGATCGCCGATCCCGCCGAGCGCCGCGCGCTCTACGACAAGATGGTCGCCCGCTACTACGAGGAGGGCAAGGCGATCAACGCCGCGTCGTACGTCGAGATCGACGCCGTGATCGACCCGGCCGACACGCGGCGCTGGATCCTCGCCGGCCTGGCCTCGGTTCCCCCGCCGCGGCTCGGCGAGCGCGCGGCCCGCAAGCGGCCGTGCATCGATCCGTGGTAACCGGCGGGCGACCGATCACGCGAGGCGGCGCTTCAGCAGATCGCGGCGCAGACCGGGCGGCGTTCCCACCTGCCCCCACAGCGGGCCGGTGGCCCCACCGATCGGCGGGGTCGCCAGCCTGGTCACCACGGTCGCCGGCTCGGCGACACGAATCCTACGCGGGCCGTCGGAAACACCGGGGACTTGCCAGGGGAACCGACAGATCAAGCCGGCGTTCTGCGCTGTGACGCTGGCCTCCGAGGTGCAACAATGGCCGCGCAAACGCATGGCCGCCGTCACCCCGATTCGCGATGACAAGGCACCTCCGACGCTCGCGGGGCAAGATGCCCCTGCACCGCCCGCGAAGCGCCGGCGAGCTCCCTTCGTGGCCGGTGGCCTGGTGCTCGCTGCCACGGCCGGCGCCGGCATCCTCTACTGGATGCGGCTCGGCACGGAGAAGACCGACGACGCGCAGGTCGAGGCCCACGTATCCAACGTCTCGGCCCAGATCGCCGGCCAGGTCAAGCACGTGGCGGTCGCCGACAACCAGGAGGTCAAGGTCGGCGACGTCCTGGTCGAGCTCGACGACCGCGATCAGCAGGCCAAGCTCGCCGCCGCCCGCGCGGACCTCGGCGAGGCCACCGCGCAGCTCCGCCTCGCCGAGACCCAGCTCGGGCTGACCGAGAAGACCGCCCGGGCCAACCTCACCGTCGCCCAGGGTGCGATCGCACAGGCCGCTGCGGTCACCGGCAACACCGCGGCCCAGATCGATCAGGCCAAGGCCGACGTCGCGGCCGCCGAGTCGCGCAAGCAGCTGACCCGGGTCGAGCGCGAGCGCGCCGAGCGGCTGCGCAAGATGGGCGCCGCGCCGCAGTCCGAGATCGACGAGCGGATCGCGGCCGACACCGCCGCCGACGCCGCGCTCGCCCAGGCCCAGGCACGGCTCGCCAGCGCGCTCGCCAACCGATCGAACTCGAGCGGCACCGAGGCGTCGGCACGCGGCCGGCTGCTCGCGGCGCAGACCATCGACGAGCAGATCGCGGCGGCCGGGGCGCAGCTCGACCTCTCGAAGGCCCGGGTCGATCAGAGGCAGGCGGCGGTCGACCGTGCGGCGTTCGAGCTCGAGCACACCCGGGTCCGCGCCGCGATCGCCGGCACCGTCACCAAGCGCTCGGTCGAGCCCGGCCAGCTGGTGTCGCCCGACCGCATGCTGATGGCGATCGTCGACCTCAGCGACACCTGGGTGGTCGCCAACCTCAAGGAGACCCAGCTCGCCGACATCAAGCCCGACCAGCACCAGCCGGCCGACATCGAGATCGACGCGTTCGACGGCACGCTCCACGGCCACGTCGATAGCGTCGCCGCCGGCACCGGCTCGCGGTTCTCGCTGCTGCCGCCGGAGAACGCGAGCGGCAACTTCATCAAGGTCACCCAGCGCGTACCGGTCAAGATCAAGATCGACGATCGCCGCGGCCGCGTGCTGCGCCCCGGCATGAGCGCCGAGGTCGTCATCCACACCCGGTAAGCCGTGCAGGCGCCGATTCAAGGCTCGAAGGCCGCGATCACGGCGACCACGATGGCGGCCGCGCTGATGGCGATGATCGACATCTCGATCGTCAACGTCGCGCTCAGCGACATCCGCGCGAGCTTCGGCACGCCGATCGACCAGATCGGCTGGGTGTCGACCGGCTACATGATGGCCAACATCGTCGTGATCCCGATGACCGGCTGGCTGCAGCGCCGGTTCGGGTTCCGGCGCTACTTCTCGACCTCGGTCGTGATCTTCACGATCGCGAGCGCGCTGTGCGGCCTGGCGTGGAACCTGCCGTCGCTGGTACTGTTCCGCGTGCTGCAGGGCATCGGCGGCGGCGCGATCATCCCGACCTCGCAGGCGATCCTGTTCGCGCGCTATCCGCGGGCCCAGCACGGCATGGCGGCCGCGCTGTTCGGGCTCGGCGCGATCACCGGCCCGCTGCTCGGACCGTCGATCGGCGGCTACATGATCGCCTGGGCGAGCTGGCACTGGATCTTCCTGGTCAACGTGCCGATCGGCCTGACCGTCGCGTTCCTGATCCCGCGCGTGCTGCAGGAGCCCGGGTTCACGCCCGACACCACGCGGATCGACGCGACCGGCATCGGCCTGCTCGCGATCGGGATGGCGTCGCTGCAGTACGTGCTCGAGGAGGGCAACCGCGAGGGCTGGTCCGACAGCACGCGGATCCTGGTGCTCGGCGCGATCGCCGCGATCGCGATCATCACGTTCATCGTCCACGAGCTCGAGGCCCCCCACCCGGTGGTCGACCTGCGGGTGTTCAAGAACCTCAGCTACTCCGCCGGCACCGGGCTCAACTTCCTGCTCGGGCTCGCGGTGTTCGGCGCGGCCTACCTGTTCTCGCTGTACTGCGGCGCGGTCATGCGCTACCAGGCGCTCGACATCGGCCGCGTGTTCCTGCTCGCCGGCGCGTCGCAGATCTTCCTGATGCCGGTGATCGGCAAGCTCGCCAACCGGCTCGACCCGCGGCTGATGCTGGTGTGGGGCGTCGTCTTCACGACGGTGTCGCAGTACGTGGCATCGCACCTGACCTCGGACGCCGCGTTCGTCGATCTGGTCTGGCCCAACATCATCCGATCGTTCGGTCTGGCGTTCATCTTCATCCCGGTCAGCGTCGCGGCGCTGTCCGATCTGCCGCTCGCGCAGCGCGGCAACGCGACCGGGCTGTTCAACCTGACCCGCGAGCTCGGCGGCTCGCTCGGCACGGCGTGGATGGGCAAGGTCGTCGCCGACGGCATCACCACCCACTCGGCGCAGCTCGCCGAGCACGTCACGCCCTACAACCCGATCGCCCAGGCCCAGTGGCTGGGGATCGCGCGCGGCGGCATGGACCCACCGACCATGCTCGCCGGCCGGGTGCTGCGCGAGGCCATGGTGCTGTCGTTCCAGGACGGCTTCCGGATCACGATGACCGCGATCGGCCTCGGCATCGTGATGGTGATGCTGCTCAAGCGGCCCGCGGCCCAGGGCGCCCCGAGCGGCGCGCACTGAGCGGGCGATACCGCGGGTGGTGGTGCGCGGGACGCCCGGTGGTCTATCGTGGAGCCATGATCGAGCTGCTCGCTGCCGAAGTTCGCAGCCACCGCACACCCGGCGGCCTGGTGCTGGAGTCGCCGGTCGTTCTCCCCTCCGGGCCCGGCGCGCCGGTGCGCTGCATCGGTGACTGGCTGGTGCGCTGGGCGCGCGACCGGGCCGACGCGACGTTCCTGGCCGAGCGCGACCGCAGCGGCGGCTGGACGCGTCTGGCGTACGGTGACGCGCTCGCCGCGGTCGAGGGCATCGCGTCGAGCCTGCTCGATCGCGGGGGCGCCGCCGATCGCCCGGTGATGATCCTGTCCGACAACAGCATCGCGTCGGCGCTGGTCGCGCTCGGCGCGATGCACGCCGGGGTGCCAGCCGCGCCGGTGTCGTCGGCATACTCGCTGCAGTCGCAGAGCTTCAGCCGGCTGCGCGCGGTCGCCGACCAGCTCCGGCCCGGTTTCGTGTTCACCGACGATCCGGTGCGGTTCGTCCCGGCGCTCACCGCGCTGACCGACGCCGGCGCGATCGGGCCGGACGCCGGCGAGCTGCTCGACGCCGCCGAGGCGCTCGCCCGCACCCCGCGCTCGCCGGCGCTCGACCGCGCGTTCTCGCAGATCGCGCCCGACACGATCGCCAAGGTCCTGTTCACCTCGGGCTCGACCGGCGCGCCCAAGGGCGTCGTCAACACCCACCGGATGCTGACCGCGAACCAGGAGGGACTCGCCGCGTGCTGGCCGTTCCTGTCCGTACCCGGCCGGCCGCCGCCGGTGATCGTCGACTGGTTGCCGTGGAGCCACACCTTCGGCGGCAACCACAACCTCCACCTCGTGCTGCGCCACGGCGGCGCGCTGTACATCGACCGCGGCCGGCCGGTGCCCGGCCTGATCGAGACCACGATCGCCAACCTCGCCGACGTGTCGCCGACGCTGTTGTTCAACGTGCCGCGCGGCTTCGACCAGGCGGTCGCGCTGCTCGAGGCCGACGAGTGGGCCGCCGCCGGGGTGTTCGCCCGGCTCGACGTGGTGTTCTACGCGGCGGCCGCGCTCGGCCCGGCGACCCGCGCGCGGCTGGAGCAGGTCGCGGCGCGCGCCGGCCGGCCCGACGTGTTCTTCACCTCGGCGTGGGGCTCGACCGAGACCTCACCGCTGGCGACCTCGGCGCACTTCGTCACTCGGAGCACCGGCAACCTGGGCCTGCCGATCCCGGGCGTCCAGCTCAAGCTCGCGCCGGTGCAGGACCGGCTCGAGCTGCGGGTCCGCGGCCCCAACATCACGCCCGGCTACTGGCAGCCCGGCGGCGGCATCGCGCCGATCGAGCTCGACGGCGACGGCTTCCTGCCGACCGGCGATGCAGGCCGGCTGGTCGACGAGGCCAACCCGGCCGCCGGGATCGTGTTCGGCGGCCGGCTCGGCGAGAACTTCAAGCTGTCGACCGGCACCTGGGTCGGCGTTGCGCATGTCCGGCTCGCGCTGCTCGAGGCGTGCGCACCGCTCGTGCTCGAGGCGGTGATCGCCGGGCACGATCGCGATCAGATCGGTGCGCTGGTGTTCCCGTCGCCGGCGGCGCGCCAGCTTCCGCCCGCCGCCGTCGCGGATCGGCTGCGCGCCGCGCTCGCGGCCTACAACGCCGCGCATCCGCACACCAGCGAGCGGATCGCCCGCGCGCTGGTGATCGCCGAGCCGCTGTCGCTCGACGACGGCGAGACCACGGACAAGGGCTACACCAACCAGCGCCGGGTGCTGGAGCGCCGCGCGGCCGCGGTCGATCAGCTGTTCGCGCAGCCGCCCGGCGACGACGTGCTGGCGCTGTGACCGGCGTTCTGACCGGCGCTCTGACCTCAGGCAAACCACGAGCACGTGTGCCTTACCCCGATCGAACCCGAAATCGCGCCGCGGGTCACCGGCCGCCGTGTTACGGTGAATCGTGGCACCTTTCAATGGCGTGAAGATCTTCTCGGCGACGATGTTCGCCGACCGCGGACAGCTCGGCGATCGGGTCACGGCATGGATCGCGAGCGGTCCGCCGCGCAAGCTGACCGATATCGTGGTCACCCAGTCGAGCGACGCGGCGTTCCACTGCATCACGATCTCGGTCTTCTATCAGGAGGCGCTGCGCTGAGTCGCATGGCCTGCGGTGGTCCGCGACGCACCTGAGCACCCGGACCGCGGCGAGGAGAGCCGACGTAAGATCACCGTGAGCCGCCACGACCGATCGGCGGCTCCGCCCCACAGCGGGGCGCCGCGGCCGGCGCGTGCGCCGTTGCGGCGCGGGGGGTGCAGCTCGTTCATTTTTCGTCCGCACCGCCGGCCAGATCCGTGGAACACCAGCACATTCCGCAGCGCCGGCCGCCGCGCCGACCGCAACCGACGAACCGCTCGATCCTGGTGTCCCCGGCGCCGACGGCGATCGGGACTCGACTCCAGATCCGCGCCGGCGCGGTCGATCACACGTGTTCCGCTTATGCGGCGCAGCAGCCGTGTCAGGTGACGTGGGCGACGACGTCGCCGTCGGTAGTCGATCATCACCCAGCGCGACCGGCTGTGAAGAACTACTCGCTTGACGGAATTCTCGCCGCGTGGCCTCATGGTCAATGATCGAGTTGTAAAGAACCGTACAGGCCTGATCAGTAGAGGCGCTGCGGAATCCAGACGGGGTCCCCGACACCCAGAGAGAGAGGCCGTTATCTCGCTACCCACCAACAGCAGCCCGGGAGAGCTGTCTGGAAAATTCCGGTTCATCGCGGAGATCGGGCATGGCGGGATGTCAGAGGTGTACCTCGCGCTCGCCCAGGGAGGCCTGGGTGGGTTTCAGAAGCTGGTCGCGATCAAGCTGCTGCGCCGCGATCTGGCCAAGGACGAGGACTTCCGTCGGATGTTCCTGGAGGAGGCTCGCCTGACGGCACGGCTCAACCACTCCAACGTCGTCCAGACCAACGACGTCGGCGAGGATCAGGGCCGCTACTACATCGCGATGGAGTACCTGGAGGGCCAGACGTTCGAGCGCGTCCGCCGGGCGCGCAACGCCAGCAAGCTGTTTCCGCTCAACATGCAGATCCAGATGCTGGTCCAGCCGCTGTCGGGCCTGCACTACGCACACGAGCTCACCGACTACGACAACACGCCGCTGTCGATCGTCCACCGCGACGTCACGCCCAGCAACCTCTTCATCACCTACGACGGCCAGGTGAAGCTCGTCGACTTCGGCATCGCCAAGGTGTTCGACTCGCTCAATCACACCCGCGTCGGTGTGCTCAAGGGCAAGGCGCGCTACATGCCACCGGAGCAGATCACCGGCGTCACGATCGATCGGCGCGCCGACATCTTCTCGGTCGGCGTCATGCTGTGGGAGATGCTGAGCGGCGCCCAGATCTGGCCCGGCAAGAGCGAGACCGAGATCCTGCGCCGGGTGTCGGCCGGCGATGTCCCGCTGCCGCCGCGCGACGCGCCGTTCTCGCTCCAGCAGATCTGCACCAAGGCGATGGCGTTCCACGCCGACGACCGCTACCCGACCGCCGAGGCGCTGCGCAGCGAGCTCGACGCGTACCTCGCCCAGCACATGACGCCGACCCGCGTGAACGGGATCGGCCCCGCGGTCATCGAGCTGTTCCGCGAGGAGCGGGCCCAGATCCGCCAGGTGATCGAGTCCCAGATGCGCGGCACGCCGCCCGGCGGCACCCCGCTGCCGGCGCTCGACGAGGTCCGCGCCAAGCAGACCGGCGAGGGGTACGGCTCGTTCGGCGCCACGCCGGCCGGCGCCAACCCCCGCACCAGCCAGGCCATGCAGCTGACCTACGGCGGCGAGCCGGCGCCGGCGCAGGCCGCAGCCAGCCCGCTGCCCCGCCGCAAGATCCTGTACGCCACCGGGGGCGTCGCGGTGGGTGTGCTGATCGGCCTGTTCGCGCTGACCCGCAGCCGGTCCACGCCGGGCGACGGCGCGGACCCGCCGAAGCCTCCGGCCTCCGCCGCCGCGGCCAGCCTCGTCCACCCATCGCCCGCCAGGACCGTCGCCCCGCCGGTGCGCGGGGTGACCGACGACGCGATCACCCTGGGCATGAGCGCCGCGTTCTCCGGCGCGTCGCGCGAGCTCGGCAACCGCATGAAGCTCGGCCTCGACACCGCGTTCGCGGCGGTCAACGAGGCCGGCGGCGTCGCCGGGCGCTCGATCAAGCTGCTCGCCCTCGACGACGGCTACGAGGGCAAGCGAGCGCTGGCCAACGTCCAGGAGCTGATCACCGATCGCAGCGTGTTCGCGATCATCGGCGACGTCGGCACACCGACCACGGTCGAGGCCCTGCCCTACGTGCTGTCCAGGAAGGTGCTGTTCTTCGGCGCGTTCACCGGCTCGAAGATCCTGCGCCGCGACCCGCCCGACCGCTACGTCTTCAACTACCGGGCGAGCTACGAGGACGAGACCGCCAAGATGGTCAACTACCTGATCGACGTCAAGAAGGTCCCCGACCGCGGGATCGTCGTGTTCGCCCAGCACGACAGCTACGGCGATGCCGGCTACGACGGCGCGACCAAGATACTGCGCAAGAAGGGCCACAACGACGAGGTCCTGCGGGTCGGCTACGAGCGCAACACGCTCGACGTCGACGACGCGGTCGGCAAGGTCGTCGAGTACAACAACGCCACCGTCCGGGTCGGGCCCAACGACTACAACCGGAAGCACCCGGTCAAGGCGATCGTCATGGTCGGGACGTACAAGGCGAGCGCCAGGTTCATCCAGAAGCTGCGCGACCGCAAGATCGACGCGATCCTGCTCAACGTGTCGTTCGTCGGCAGCAACGCGCTGGCCGAGGAGCTCAGGGAGCTCGGCGTCAACCCGTCCGGCGTGATCGTGACCCAGGTCGTCCCGCACTTCGACTCGGGCGCCACCGGCATCATCCGGTACCGCGAGGCGCTCAAGAAGTACCACCCCGATCAGCAGCCCGACTTCATCTCGCTCGAGGGCTACATCGTCGGCCAGCTGTTCGCCGAGGGCGTGCGCCGCGCCGGCCGCGAGCTCGACACCGAGAAGCTGGTCGACGCGCTGGAGCACACCCAGGACCACGACCCGGGCACCGGCAGCGCGCTCGGCTTCAGCCCGTCCCAGCACCAGGCCAGCCACAAGGTCTGGGGCACGATGCTGGACGATCAGGGCGGGTTCAAGTCGATCGACATGGAGTGACGCCTGGCGCGCTCAGCGCGGTTAGTGGGCGGGCGGCGGCCCGGCGGATGGCGCGCCGGCCGCGCTGTCCCCGCCGCAGCGCGGGCCGATCCGCTCGTCGACCGCGTAGGCCTCGGGTCCCAGCCGGAGCCAGACCAGGTGGCGCGCCACCCGCGCCCCGGCGGTCAGATCGTAGATCGTGTACTCGCCGGGGCCCTCGGCGACCAGCGCCTTCGCGCCGCCGCGGTCGGCGAGCACCGCGGTGAGCAGCAGCGGATGGTCCTGGCCCTCGGTGAGCTTCACCGCCCCGCCGGTGTTCGCGACGAAGATCCCGGCGAACGTGTCGGCCTTCCAGTCGCACTGCGAGTCCGGCGAGGCGCCCGGCGGGATGGTCAGCCAGTTCACCGCGCCGGTCCACGCGACCGGCCGCCCGGCGACCTCGACCTGGCCGAACGCCCACAGCATCTCGCAGCCCGGCGCGCGGCAGTCGTGCGGCGGGACGATCGCCGCGATCGCCGGTGGCAGCGGCGTCTGCTGGGTCGGGCGCTGCCAGTGGTTCTGGGCATCGCTGTCACCGACCCGCGCCGCAACCGGCCGGGGCGACAGCAGCTGGCACTCGGTCGGCGCCTGCTCGGAGACCAGCGCGAACGCCTCGGCGTCGTCCTGCTGATCGCGGGGCGGCGCCGGGCAGCCATCGAGCTCGACGCCGTAGGTGACGTTCGGCGTCGGACCGTCGACCGCCGCGGCGTAGTACGAGCCGATCCCCGCGCGGCACGGCGCCTGGCCCGGCACGGTCAGCCAGACGTGAGGCGGCGGCGGCGGCACGCCGCGCGCGCCGGCGGTGCCCGGATCGAGCGCCGCGTACTCCGGCTGACCGGCGAGCGTGTCGACCGGCTGATCGTGGAGCGGGAGCACCCAGCCGGTGTGCTGCGCCGGCTGCGCCGGGTCGTCGCTCGCGAGGTACGACGCGACGTGGATGTTGTCGGCGGTCGGACAGCCGGCTCCCGCGGCCGCGACCGGCGGCTGCCCCGGTGGCTGCGGTGGCTGCGGGCCCGCTCCCGGCATCGGACAGCCCGCCAGGCAGATCACCAGCGCACAGATGCATCGCGTCATCCCCGAGGTTTGCCACGATCGCGCACGCCCGACAGCCAGACCGTGCCACCGGCGTGATGCAGGTCCCGGCTGTGACACCCCCGCGCCTGTCCTGGGCAACCACGACCGGCTGCGCGCGCAGCCGCGCCGCCGATCGCTGTCGTGATCCGGCATGTACCACCGCCTATACAATCGACGTCCTTCCCACGCAGTATCTCATGCTGAACCAGTCATCTCGAAACATCGAGGACGGGCCGCCACCCGGCCCTGACCCTCGCACGCACCAGGTCGATTTCGGCCTCGTGATCGGCATCGATCACTACTCCGGCGCTCCCCCGCTGCGCAGCGCCGTGAAGGACGCGAGCGAGTTTTGTGCCTGGCTGCGCGATGCCAACGGCGGCGGACTCGCCGAGCAGCACGTCAAGCTCGTCGAGTCGCAGAAGGAGCCGATCGCGCCGCTGCAGAAGGAGGTCGACCGGGCGCTGCGCGAGATCGAGATCGCGGCGCGGGCGGCCAACGGCGGCCGCCGGCTGTACTTTCACTTCAGCGGGCACGGCGCGGGGAGCCCCGAGTCCGAGGATGTCGCCCTGATGCTCGCGAAGTGGTCGCGCAGCCGCCTGGAGTTCGCGCTGAGCAGGGACGACTACGACCAAGGACTCCGCCGTGCCGGGCTGTTCGACGAGCTCGTGTTCTCGCTCGACTGCTGCCGGACCACGGCGGAGCGCGCGATCGGATCCGCACCGACGTTCGCGCTGGAAGCGCATCGCAAGCCACCGGGGACGCTCGCGTTCATCGCCTACGCGACCGAGGACGGGCGCCCGGCATTCGAGGCGCGCGGGCACGGCGCATTCACCGAGTGCTGGCTCGCGAGCCTGCGCAGCTCGCCGCACGGCATCACCGTCGGCGATCTGCAGATCGAGCTCCACCACGCGCTCACGCTGCGCGGGCAGCGACCGCACATCATCAACGGGCTGCTCCCCGACAGCAAGTTCGGCGGCAAGGGTGCCTCGCCCAACCTCGTGATCGTGTTCGACCAGGCGCGTGGCAAGGTCCGCCTGCTCGACGGCTGGTTCGACGAGGTCGCCGAGTGCGACCGGTCCAGGGCGTCGGACGCCGCGCCATCGCCGGATCCCAGGACCTGGGAGCTGGCGATCAGGCCGGGGCTGTACAAGCTGGTGGACGACGCCGGGCACACCGCGGTGTTCGATCATGGCAGGGAGGCGGTGACGCGTGTCGTCTTCTGAGCACGGCGTGCAGCCTTCCGGGCGCGGCGCGCAACCACCGCGGGCCCCGAGGCCATTCTCCGTCGCCTCCGAGCCGATGGTACAGATCTCGATCTACGACACGGCGCGGACCCTGCTCGGGCAGGCCGAGGGCTACCTCCGGCTGGCCCTGGTGCCCGGCCTGTATCGCGTCCACCTCGAGCGCGGCGGCAGCGTCGACCACCAGATCGTCGAACATCAGCAGGACACCGCGCTGAAGTGCCCGAGCCCCGAGCTGCAATCCCCCGCCCCGTTCCACGGCGCCCGGACATCTCACGACTACTACATCGCGGCCGCGCAGCGCTACAGCCGGGAGGACACCGCGCCGCCGCTCGGCGACGCGCCCCACACCAGCCGCCTGTTCGTGTTCCTCCGCCGCGAGGCGCGCGAGTGCTTGCCGCGGCGGCTGCCGAGCGAGCCGGTCACGATCCACGATGCGGAGGGCCACAAGCTCGACGCGATCGCGCCCGGCCATGCGGTGGTCGATCAGGAACTCGGCTACATCGCGTATTCCCGCCGGGTGAAGCCGGGCACGTACCGGCTGCGCGCCGCGCGGTCCCGGCGCGACGCCGCGATCGTCGTGCCGGACGGACGCGCCGCCCTGGTGTTCATCGCCGACACCGGCTCGCTGCAGCTGGCCGAGCTGCGCCTGGCGCTGGTCCCGATCGCCACCGGCTTCGATCCGACGAGCCGGACCTGGAGCGTGATGGAGAGCCTGATCGCGGCGCTGCGCGTGCCCGAACGCACGCTGCCGCTCGCCGCCCGCCTGCTTGTGCCCGAGGCGATCGACCACGACCTGTGCTTCGGCATCGCCGCGGCGCACGTGCTGTGGCGCACCGGTGACATCACCGGCCTCCGCGATGCGATGCGCGCCCTGACGCCGTACCGCGAGATCCCCGACGTCGCGATCCTGGCGCAGCTCGCCGACAGCGCCGCGGATCCGACGGCTCGCCGCACGCTGGCGACGCTCGCCGACACGCCGCCGCTGCTGCGCGCCAGCCTGACCATGGGGCTGACCCGGCCCGAGTTCGATCCAGCGCTGCTGGCGTACTCCGGCTTCGCGCACGCCGCGCAGACCGGCCTGCACGACACGGTGTGGTGCGTGTGGAGCACGCGGCCCGGGGATGAGCGCTGGATCGAGCCAGCGGTCGAGCGTGCGCTCGCTCGCGATCCACAGCGCGACGCGACGTCGATCGCGCGCAGCCTGGTGCTCGCAACCGAGACCGTCGATCGCGCGCTGGCGGCGATCCACGCGGCGACGCCCGGCGGAGCTGGCGCGCGCGCGTCGGGACCGCCCGACGTTCCCGGCTACACGCTGGCCGCGGTGCTGGGCCGCGGCCCCTGCAGCACCGTGTGCCGTGCGACGCGCATGGCGGACGGCCGCGAGGTCGCGCTCAAGATCCTGCCGGTGGACGGCGGGTCCGACCGCTGCGCGAAGGCGCTGCAGGACCTCGATCGCGACCGGCCGGTGGACCATCCCCACCTGCTCGCGGCGACCGCGCGCGGGACGCTGCCGGAGGGCACGGGGATCTGGCTGGAGATGGACCTGTGCGACGGCAGCGCGCTCGATCGGCTGTCCGACGACGATGCACCGCTGGCGCCGGCGGATGCCCACCGCCTCGTGACCGACGCCCTGGCTGTCCTCGCACACCTCCATGCCGCCGGTATCGCGCACGGCGACATCAAGCCCTCGAACCTGCTCGTCCGCCGCGATGGCAGCGTCGCCCTCGCGGGGCCCGGCCTGGCGGCTCGCCGGGCGATCCCGGCGGCGACCCACGCGAGTGACGCGCAGCGGTTCGCCGCGCCCGAGCTCCGGGACGGCGGCGAGCCGCGCAAGGCCTCGGACATCTGGGCGATGGCGGCGACCTACTACTTCTTGCTCACGCTGGACTTCCCACGCGACGAGTACGCCGGCCAGAGCCAGTACGATGCGATGGCCAACCCGGTCGTCTCGCTCGCGCAGCGCCCGCCGGAGCTTCCGGACCGCCTGGTGCGCTGCATCGATCAGGCGCTCTCGCCGGTCGATCGCCCTGCGGACGCCGCGGCGTTCCGGCAGCAGCTGGTCTCGCCCGCTCCGGCGGCGGTCACCACGGGACCGAGCGAGGATCCCGGCGCGGTGGTCGCCGCAGCTCCCCAGCCGGCAGCGCCCGTGATCGCGGGACCGAGCTCCGGCATCAGCGCGGCAGCGCCGCCCGCGCCGGCCGGGTGGCCGCGGATCCGGATGTTGCTCGGGGCGGTGCACGGCATCTCGCCGCGACGCGCAACCCTGCTGGTGAGTGTCGCGGTCCTCGCGATGGGAGGGATCCTCTGGGCGGCGACGCACCCCCCGATGTCGCGGTGCGAGCAGCAGATCCTGGCCGATGACTGGTCGAACGGGATCGAGACCTGCCGGGCCAGCGGCGATCCGCAGGACCTGGTCTGGGCGGCCCGGGGCTACGTGCAGCTCGGTGACCTGGACAGCGCCGATGCCATCGCCCGGCAGCTGATCCCCGGCCCCCAGCACGCGGATGGCTACGCGATCACGGCCGACGTCGAGCTGCGCAGAGGGCAGCTCGACGAGGCATCCGCCCACGCCATGTGGGCCCGGATCGATCACGTGCTCGCGGGCGACCTGCGCGGCCAGGCGGGCGATGCCGTGGTGCTGTCCCGCGCCGCCTGGGAGGCCGGAGACTTCGCGGCCGCGCGCGACGCCGCGGGGCAGGCGCTCGACCTGGCCCGGCGGAGCCGAGATCCGGCGAGCATCACCGCCGCCAGCCTGGCGAGCGCGGACGCTCTCCGCCAGCTCGGCGACGGCGACCGGGCAAGCGCGACGCTGGCCGACGCGCTCGAGGTCGCGACCGGACCGTGCAGCCAGGCGTCGCTCCGGCTGTCGCGCGCGCTGTGCAGCATGGACACCGGGCTCATACGCAACGCCCGGAGCGAGCTGGAAAACCTCCTGGTGGAGACCCGTGCCTGCCGGTCTTCCGAGATCTCGTCCACCATCACGCTGACCCAGGCGTGGCTATTGCGCTGGATCGACGATCCCGCCACCGAGCGAAAGCTGGATGAGCTCGCGGCCACGTTCCATGGCGCCACCGAGGGATCGCGGTACCTCACGACGTTCAGTGATGTCGGCGAACGCCTCGATCCCACGGAGCGGTCGCGATCTCCCGCCTCGCAGACCAGCGCCGGCGCGCACCGCGAGTCCGCCGAGGCGCTGCTGCTGCGGGCATACCTCGCCGCCGATCACGGCAAGCTCGACCGGGCCGAGCAGTACCTCGACCGGGCCTGGGGCGCAGGCAGCGCGAGAGCCGATCTGCGATGGAAGATCGCGCAGGCCCGGGGCGAGCTCGCCGAGCTGCGTGGCGGACCGCTCGCCGACCAGCGCGCCGAGGATCACTATCGGCGCGCCACCGCGCTGATCACGTCGTCGCGCGGCGCCGGCGCGCGATCCGCGAGCTTCGTCGCGAGCCATCGCCCGGTGTACGACGACCTCATCGCGCTGCTCGCCCGCAACGGCCGGTGGCGCGACGCGCTCGCCGTGGTCCTGGAGCTCGACCACAATGACATGCTGCGCGCGACCCGGGACGACCTGGCGCGCGCCACGGTCCTGGTGCGCGACCCCGAAGACCGCGCGACCGGCCTGTATCGCGCGCCGCGCGCCGTCGACGCGCCGTCGGCGGTGGTCGATCGATCGCAGCTCTCGATCGACCTCCTGCTGGAGGCGTGGCGGTCACGCGATCTGGTGATCGTGATCGCCCCCTCCGGCCGCGACATCGGGCCGGATCACCAGCGGGTGTACCGGATGCATGTGGTCGGCGGTGCGGTCACGGGACAGGACGTTGCGGACACGCTCCAGGCCAGGCGCTGGGCCGATCTGCTGTATTACAATGCCGGCGACCGCGAGCCGGCGCAGGCGCTGGGCCGCGTGATCGTCCCGCCGGACGGCACTCGCGAGAGGCTCGACGTGCTTGCCACGGCCGCGTTCAGCGGGGTGCCGCTACCGGTGCTGCGCGACCCGCGAAACGCGCTGGTCATCGCGCACCGGCCGCTGGTTCGCGTCCTCGGGCTCCAGGCGACCGGCCCCGAGAGCGCCGGATCCGGGCCGCCGGTGGTGATCGCAGATCCTCCCGGCAACGTTCTTGCGGCCGTGGAAGGCGCGGTCGTGGCGGCGACGCTCGCCGCGACGCGTGACCTTCCGGCGCGCGTGTCCGGCGCGGGAACCGGGATCCCGGCGACGCGCGATCGACTGCAAGAGGCACACGACGCACGCTTGCTGCACATCGCGACGCGGAGCGGGCGGGGCAGCCCGCCATCCCTGGAGCTGGCGGACGGCAACATCGACGCTGTGGAGCTGGTGCGCGCGCACATCAAACCGCGCCTCGCCGTGCTGGCCGGAGACGCCACGGCCGCAGCGATGGATGACCGCGGATCGGACTCGCCCGCAGCAGGCTTGCTGCAGGCGGGCACCGCGATCGTCATCGCGACCGCCCGGAGCGTCACCAACACCGCCTCGATCCGGGTGATGCAGAGCTTCTACACCCAGCCGGACTGGGAAACCGATCCGGCGCGCGCGTTCGCACGGGTGCAGCAGACGCTGGCCGGGCTGTACGACGCGGACGAGGCATCCAGGTCGTGGGCCGCGTTCAGCGTGCTGGGCCGGCCGCCGTACGTCCCGCACTGAGCCGTGCGTGCTCTCATCCCTGGGCCACGCCGAGGTAGCGGCGGACCATCGATCGATCACCGCTGGCCGCTGCCGCGCCACCTGCAGATGCGGCGCGCGGTGGCGATGCTCGACGACGTGGTGTACCCGCTGATCCGCGACGGCCGGGCGCTCGGCACCGACCGCGGCGACGTGCTGTCGATGCTGGTGCTGGCCCGCGACGAGGACGACGGCAGCCAGCTCGCCGACCGCGAGGTCCGCGACGAGGTGATGACGCTGCTGCTGGCCGGTCACGAGACCACGGCCAACGCGCTGACCTGGACCTGGTACGAGCTCGGCCGCCACCCCGAGGCGCTCGCGCGGCTCGAGGCCTGCTGGCGCAGACGGTGGCCGCCGAGCCGCTGGTCACGCTGCGGCCGCGCGGCGGGATGCCGGCGATCGTCCAGCGCTGCTGACGCCGCGCGGACGTCGGATCACTTGTTGATCGCCGCGAACTGCTCGTTCTTGAGGCCGGTGGTCTGCACCGTGTTCGAGAACAGCTGCGAGTAGCCACACGGCGTCGAGGTGCCGGTGCACAGGCCGGTGTCGAGCGAGCACTGATCGGCCGCGCAGCCGGTCGCGTTGTTGACGATCCCGACCGTGGCGGTCGCCCCCTTCTCGCG
>JBGQCL010000150.1:0-23508 GCA_041495365.1 Kofleriaceae bacterium
CCTCGCCCGCCACGGCGCGGCGCAGACCTCGATCCAGCCACAGACGATGCCCTACTACCTCCTGCTCGTCGGTGACCCGGATGAGATCCCGTTCGAGTTCCAGTACCAGCTAGACCTCCACCACGCGGTCGGCCGGATCCACTTCGACACCGTCGAGGAGTACGCCGAGTGGGCGGTGGCGGTGGTGGTGGGCGAGACCTGCTACAGCCGGTCCGATTGGGGCTGCACGGTGTTCGGCGTCTCCCAGGAGCCTTCGGCCTCGGGCGACCTGGCCGCCTGCGTGGCGCGGGAGCTCGCGGCGCAGCTCGACAGGGAGCAGCTCGGATGGAAATTCGACGCGGTGACCGGCGCCCAGGCGACGAAGGCGCGGCTCCTCGACCAGTTCCCGACGGCGCCGAGGGAGTTCGACTCGCACCGCCGGTGCCCGAAGCGCCGCGGACCCGAGCTGCTCGTCACCGTCACCGACGCCGTCTACCGCGAGCCAGGCGATCCACACCAGGCGAGCGAGCAGGGCGCCCTGCTGTGTCACGATGGCGAGTCGTTCTCGGCCACGGACGTGCCGGCGACGCCGTGGCTCCACGGCACCGTCGCGCTGCTCTGGAGTTCGTTCAGCGTGGCGACGCCGCGCCTCGAGGATGCGCTCGTGCCCGGGGCCCCGCGACGCGAGCTCGCCCCGCGGAGCCTGCTGTCGGCGCTGCCGCAGGCGCTGCTTCGCGGCGGCGCGGGGGCCGTGATCGGCGTCGTGGAGCGCAGTCACCTCGCGTCGCACGTCGGCGCCGACGGCACGCCGCAGCTCGAGCCGATCGTCAACGCGATCGTCCGCCTGATCGACGGCTACCCGGCGGGCGCCGCGATGGAGTTCTTCAACCGGCGGCACGCGCTGCTCGCCGCCGAGCTGCAGTTCGCCATCGACCGGGGCGAGGACGCGGAGCGACTCCTGCGGCTGCGTACCGCGCTCGCCGCCGCGCGCCACTTCGTGCTGGCCGGCGATCCGGCGTGCCGGCTCAACGGGACCGAGCGTGACTGACGGAACACACGGACGGGCCGACACCTCACCACGACGAAAGGACACGAGATGCATGCCTTGCTGATCGGGATCGACAGGTACACGGGCGCCATGCCGCCGCTGTACGGGTGCGTGAACGACATCGACGCCATGCAGCGGATCCTGATCGACCGCCTGCGCGTCACGCCGGACCGCATCAGGCGGCTCGCCTCGCCGCACGACGGGGCGGTGCACGAGACGGACGTCGCGTCCCGACCCGCGACGCGCGACAACATCCTCGCCGCGCTCCGCGATCTCGGCGATCAGCGGGTCACTCCGGCGGATCGCGTGTTCATCTACTACTCGGGTCATGGCACGGGCCTCACCGTCGAGAGCCGGGGCGTCAGGCCGCGTACGAGGCGCTGGTGGCGGCCGACGCCGCGCGCGACGACCGGGGCGTCCCGAGCGGGCTGGTGCTGGACACGGAGCTCAACGCCCTCCTCGGGCGCATCGCCGGCCGCACCCGCCGGGTCACCGTCATCCTCGATTGCTGCCACTCCGCGGGCGCCACGCGTGCACTTCCGGAGCCCGGCGATGCGACGCGCTCGGTGCCGTTCGAGACGCCGGTCGATGCCTCCGACCTGCAGGTGGACGCGGCGCTCGCGGCCGGCGGCAAAGCGGCGGGGCTGGATGGCTCGGTGGCCGACTGCCAGGTCGTCGTCGCCTGCCTCGCCGACGAGAAGGCGCTGGAGTGCAGCGACCGGCAGGGCAAGAAGCACGGGCTCTTCACTCAGAACCTGATCGCGACGCTCGCGGAGGTCGGCGACGAGGAGCTGCCCTCGCTGGCGTGGGGACGGATCTGGCGGCGCATCGTCGCCGAGATGGGCGAGTCGCGGCCGCAGCACCCGTCTCTGACCGGCAGCTACGCGCGCCCTGTGTTCGGCGGTCAGCCGGTGACGGGAGACCCGGGCTTCGGCGTCGAGCGCCGTGCGGACCGCTACCTGCTCGACGTGGGGGAGCTGGTCGGGGTCACGCCCGGCGCCCGGATCGGGGTCTACGGCCACCGGCCGGCCAGCTTCGAGCCGCTCGGATCCGAGGCCGATGTCCGGGCGCGCGCCGGCACGCTGAAGATCGTCTCGGCGAGGCGTTCCTCGTCGGAGGCGGAGGCGGTCGGCGCGGTGTTCGACCTGCCGGAGGGCGCGCGCGGCCGGCTGGTCGAGGCGGGCGGCCCGGCGCGCGTGACGGTGTCGGTGAACCCGACCGACGAGTCGCTGGCAGCAGGCATCCGGGCGTCAAAGTTGCTCCGGCTCGGCGATGGCAGCGAGCGCGCGGCGGCGTCGCTGGTGCGGCGCACCGACGGGAGCTGGGCGGTCACCGACGACGTTCATGGCACGGGCGAGACCGCGGGCGAGCCGGCGCTGGTCGTCATTTCACCCGACCGGCTCGATCGCGCGGTGGCAGTGCTGGAGCACTACGCCCGGTACAGCGCGCCGCTTCGCCTGTCGGAGCTGTGCAGCGATCTGCCGGGCCGGCTCAAGCTCGAGGTCCTCGACCTCGACGGCGCCGAGCGGTCGCCCGACGGAAGGTACGTCGTCGTCGACGACGGACAGCTGCCGGCGGTGCCGGTCCGGGCGATCGGCCCGCGAGGGTGCTTCGAGCTCGACACCGCCAATCGCGTGGCGTTCCGGGTGACGAACAGCTCGACGTCGCGCCTCAAGGTCTTCCTGTTCCACTGCGCACCCGAGGGGTACGCAGCGAAGCGCGGCGAAGAGGTGGTGGCGCCGGGCCGCACGCACGTGTTCTGGCGCAACTGGGATCAGCGCCGTTTCTTCACGTTCCAGCCCCCGAAGGGCACGAGCGTCGGCATCGAGCGGCTGGTCGCCATTGGCACCACCGCCGTCGAGAAGTCGCTCGATCACCTCGACATGGATCCGAAGCACAACTTCGAATCAGTGCTGGACCAGGCCACGCGCGGCATCGGCGACCGCGAGGACGACTACCCGCCCCCCGAGTACTGGACCTCCGCGCGAGCCACCCTGCGCGTGCAACGGCAATGAAGGAGATGACCATGGCAACTCAGGTGTTCGTGATCTCCGATCTCCACCTCGGCGGTGCGCCGGGGTTCCAGATGTGCAGCCCTGCCGGCCGCAAGCTGCTCGCGGAGTTCGTGCGCTCCGTGACCGCGCTGCACCTGCCCGGTCTCGACGCTCACCTCGTGATCGCCGGCGACGCGGTCGATTTCCTCGCCGAGGACCCATCCTCTGCGTTCACCGCCGACGAGGCCGAGGCCGTGCGGAAGCTGGACCTGATCTTCGAGCACAGCGCCGAGCCGTGGGCCGCGCTCGCGGCGCACGTGGCCGCGGGCGCGCCGCTCACGGTGCTGGTGGGAAACCACGATATCGAGCTGTCGTTGCCGGCGGTGAGGCGCCGCCTGCTGCAGCGCCTCGGCGTCGGCCGGGTGGAGCTGCTCTACGACGACGAGGCATTCGCCCTGGGCCCGCTCCTCGTCGAGCACGGCAACCGCTACGACGACTGGAACTGGGTCAACCACGACCAGCTCCGACACGCGCGCCGCGAGCTGTCGCGCGGAGGCAAGGCCGACTTCTTCGAAGCACAGCCCGGCAGCCAGTTCGTCATCCAGGTGATGAACCACATCAAGCGGGACTATCCGTGGGTCGACCTGCTCAAGCCCGAGGACTCCACCGTGCCACCGCTGCTCGCGGTGCTGCGGCCCGACCTCGCCGGCATCATCCGCGACGTCGGCGGCACCGCGAAGCACTGGATCCAGATGAAGCTGCGCGCATGGGGATCCAGCGCGGACGGCGACTCGACGCGCGACGCGGCGACCGAGGCGGCGCAGATCGCCGAGGCAATGCGTCCGACGGAGCGACGCCTGGAGCTGGCGAGCGCGCTGGCCCGCAGCGATGACGAGTGGCTGGCCGCGCAGGCGGTCGGGGACGGCACCCGCGGCGCCGGGCTCCTTGGTCTGATCCTGTCGCGCAAGGACCTCACGAAGGACCGCAAGGCGTTCCTCGGCAAGCTGCGCGAGGCGCTGCGCGTCCGGCTCGGCAACGCTGCCGCCGCGTTCGATGTGAACCGCGAGGCCCGGAGCTACTCGGAGGCGGCGCAGCGATCGATCGACCGCGGGTTCAAGGTGGTGGTCTACGGCCACACGCACCTCGTCAAGCGCGTGGAGCTGTCCGGCGGCCGCTACCTCAACACCGGCACGTGGGCCGACCTGATGCGCCTCCCCACGTCGGTGGCGGATGACAGCGCCGATGAGGAGACGGCGCTCCGCGAGCTCGGCGAGTTCGCCGACGATCTGCGGAACAAGGCGAAGATCGAGCGCTGGCGTTGCCAGGTACCCACCTTCGCGCGGATCGAACTCGGCGACGATCTGTCGCTGCGGAGCGCCGACGTGTACCGCTTCCGCCCGGGCAAGGCGCTGCTGGAGACGAGGGTTCCGGATGGGCAGCTGGAGTTTGACCGAACCACGACGGAGCCAGCCGGCGCGACCGAACGCCTGCCCTCGAGCATCTGACTCGAGATCATCGAGCGCGCACCCGAGGCCGCGGTCACAGGCAGTACAGGTAGGCCAGCAGATCGCGCTTGTCGTCCTCGGACAGCCGGGTCCCGAGCACGAGGTTGAAGAACTCGACCACGTCGTCGAGCGTGAGCAGCCGGCCGTCGTGCAGGTACGGCGGCGAGTCCTTGATGCCGCGCAGCGGGAACGTCTTGGTCGGCCCACCCGCGGCCTCGTACCGGCCGTTGGCCAGCATCGGCTCGTAGAACCGCTCGGTGTCGAGGTCGTGCGAGAGGTTGTCCGAGAAGATCGGCGCCGGATGGCACTCGGCGCACCGCGCCTTGCCGAGGAACAGCTGCTCGCCGCGCAGCTCGGACGCGGTCGCCTTGCTGCGGTCGAGGCGCTGGGCGAGGTCGAGCCTGGGCGCGGGCGGGAAGCCGATCAGCGCCTGGAACTCGGCCATCGCGTGGACCTGGCTGCCGCGCTCGAGGACGTTGACGCCCTTCTTCACCGCGATCACGACGTCGCCGTCGAAGTACGCCCCGCGCTGCTCGAACTCGGTGAAGTCCTCGACGGTGTGCAGCGCGCGCTGCGAGCCGAACAGGCGCTGCTGGTTGACCCCGCGCAGGGTCGGCGTGTCGATCCGCCGGCGGTACGCCTGCGGCCGGATATCGCCGGTCAGGTGGAACCCGGCGTTGGTGTGCCCGTTGGCGTGGCAGTCGAGGCACGCCACGCCCCGGCTCGGCTTCGCGCTGCGCCGGTCGGCGGTGACGTTGAACTGCTGCTGCATGAACGGCGCGACCAGCAGGCGGAGCCCCTCGAGGTCCTTGGGGTTCAGGATGCCGTTGAACAGCCGGTAGAAGTTCTGGCTGGTGATCAGCTCGCCCTGGGACACGTCGCCGAGGTCGGGCCGCGTGGTGAGGAACAGCGGCGGCGGGAACTCGGGCAGGAAGTGGTCGGGGAGGTCGAAGTCGACGTCGAACCGCGCCAGGTCGCGGTCCTCCTGGCGCCGGATCTCCCGGATCTCGAAGTCCGGGAACACCATGCCGCCCTGGGCCTGATCGGGGTGCGGCAGCGGCAGGAAGCCGGCCGGCCACAGCCCGCGCCGCTTGATCTCGGCGGGCGACAGCTCCGCGAGCTGCTGCCACGTGACGCCCCTGGGCAGCTTGACCCGCACGCCGCCCTGGACCGGCTTGCCGCGCGTCATCGTCACGCCCCGCACCGGACGATCGACGAGCTCGTAGCGATCGCGGAGCAGCGCGAGCGCGCGCTGCATCACGAGCGGCTTGTCGCGCGACAGCTCGGCAAACACCTTGTCGAACGGCGGCTCGATGGTCGGCAGGTAGCTCGAATCGCCTCGCCGCGGCACCCCCGCCGGTGCCGAGTCCGCATCCGCCTGCGGCGCGCGGCACCCGAACACGCTCACCGCCAGCGCAGCCGCCAGTGCGACCGCTGCCACCACCCACGTCCACGCACCACCACTCGAGCCCTTCATCACGACCTCCTCGGCAACGCCGGCGGAGGTCTCGTGCAAGGACGGGTCCCAGGCGATCGCCCGGTGATCGCCTGGGCCTCCGGCGGCTTCGCACGGCCGCGAGGGCGCGCGCGACCGCGGCGCACGGGGCGACGCGCACGGCGGGCTTCGGCGGCGCAGCGCACATCCGCCGGTGTTCCACGGGTGGGAGATCGGGGGCCGCGGTGACTGACAGACACACGTCGTAGGCTCGGCCGGTGCAGCTGATCGTCGCGGAGAAGCCGGCGGTGGCGCGCGACCTCGCGCGCGTGCTCGGCGTGCGCCCGTCCGGCGAGCACTGCTTCGAGGGCGCGGGCCGCGTGATCACGTGGTGCATCGGCCACCTGGTCGAGCTCGACGAGCCGGCGGCCTACGACCCGCGGTGGAAGGCGTGGCGGCTCGACACCCTGCCGATGGTGCCGGCCGAGTTCCGGTTGCGGCCGTCGCGCCACGCCGCGGCGCAGCTGCGCGCGGTGGCCCGGCTGCTCGCCGACCGCCGGTTTCGCACCGTGGTCAACGCGTGCGACGCCGGGCGCGAGGGCGAGCTGATCTTCCGCTACCTCGTCCAGTTCGCGGGCCGCTGCCCGCCGGTCCAGCGGCTGTGGATCTCGTCGTTGACCGACGAGGCGATCCGCAAGGGCTTCGCCGCGCTGCGGCCCGGCGCGCAGCTCGACCCGCTCGCCGACGCGGCGCGATCGCGCTCCGAGGCCGACTGGCTGGTCGGCATGAACGCGACCCGGGCGGTCACCGCGCGCGGCCGGGCCGCCGGCGACACCGCGCTGTACTCGATCGGCCGGGTCCAGACCCCGACGCTGGCGATGCTGGTCCGCCGCGAGCAGGCGATCCGCGCGTTCGTGCCGCGGCCGTACTGGGAGGTCCGCGGCACGTTCACCGCGAGCGACGGCCAGCGCTTCACGGCGGGCTGGCGCCACGGCAACGTGTTCCGGCTGGCCAGCGCCGCGCTCGCCGAGGCGATCGCCGGGCGCGACACCGCCCACGGCGCGGCCGCCGATCCGATCGGCCCGCGCGTCGAGCGCGTGCGGGCGCGCACCGTCCGCGAGCCGCCACCGCTGCTGTTCGATCTCACCGCGCTGCAGCGCACCGCCAACCGGCGGTTCGGGTTGTCGGCCGCACGCACGCTCGAGATCGCCCAGGCGCTCTACGAGCGCCGCAAGATCATCACCTACCCGCGGACCGACGCGCGCCACCTGTCGAGCGACGTCGGGCGCGAGCTGCCGGCGCTGTTCGCGGCGCTGGCCGAGATCGCCGACTACGCGGCGTTCGCGCGCGAGCTGATCGCGCATCCGCCCCGGCCCGGCCGGCGGATCGTCGACGACGCCAAGGTCCACGACCACCACGCGATCATCCCGACCGGCAAGCCGGTGCGGCTCGACGCGCTGGACCGCGACGAGCGCCGGGTGTTCGATCTGATCGCGCGGCGGTTCCTCGCGGCGTTCTATCCCGACGCCGAGTTCGCGGTCACCGAGGCCTGGATCCGGGTCGGCGCACCCGGCGCCGCTCCCGCTCCGGCGCTCCGGCTCCCCCTTGGCGAGCCGCCCGGCGCCCCGCGTAGCGACGCGGCCGAGCGCGACGACGGCAGCGTCCCCGTGCTCGAGGCCCTGCCACCCGCGCCCGATCGCTACCTCGCGCGCGGCCGGGTCCGCCGGGTCGCCGGCTGGCAGGCGGTCGCCGGCATCGAGGCCCGGGGCGCGGATCGCCGGCCTGCCGGACCGCACGGCGGGGACGCCGGGGGCACCGAGAGCGATACCGGCACCGAGCCGGCCCAGCCGCTGCCGCCTCTCGCCGACGGCCAGCCGCTCGACGGCGCATTCGCCACGGCCGCCAGGCGGACGACGCCGCCGCGGCGCCACACCGAGGCGACCCTGCTCGCGGCGATGGAGTCCGCCGGCAAGGCGATCGACGACGAGGCGCTGCGGCTCGCGATGAAGGACTGCGGGCTCGGCACGCCGGCGACCCGCGCGGCCATCATCGAGACCCTGCTGACCCGCGACTACGCCGTGCGCGAGCGGCAGGAGCTCGCCCCCACCGCGCGCGGCATCGCGCTGATCGACGCGCTGCCGGTCGCCAGCCTGACCTCGCCGGAGCTGACCGGCGCCTGGGAGGCCCGGCTCGCGCGGATCGCCCGCGGCGAGGAGTCGCGCGCCGCGTTCATGGCCGACATCGCGCGCTACGTCGCCGAGCTGGTCGACGCGGTCCGCGGCGCCAGTCCCCCGGCGGCCCCCGCCGATCGCGCCGCCACCGCGCCGGTCGGCCGGTGGCCCCGCCGGCGAGCCGCGGATCGCGCCCCCGCCGCCGGCCGGATCGCGGGCCCTGCCGGCCGCGCATCCCCGGCCGGCCGCGCATCCCCGGCCGGCCGCGCATCCCCCGCCGGCCGCGCATCCCCGGCCGGCCGCGCATCCCCGGCCGGCCGCGCATCCCCCGCCGGCCGCGCGGCCGGTGCGGCCCCCCGCCGGCCGCCGTCGTCGCCTGCGATCGACACGCTCGGCTGCCCGCGCTGCCGCGTCGGCACGCTGATCGCCGGCAGCCGCGGCTGGGGCTGCGCGCGCTGGCGCGAGGGCTGCCGCTTCGTCGTGTGGTTCGACACCGCCGGCCGCCGGCTCACGCCCGCACAGCTCCGCGACCTGATCGTCCGCGGCAAGACCCGCAAGGCGCGGTTCCGCTCCGAGCGCGGCGCCGAGATCGACGGCCGCCTCGTCCTCGACCCGGCGGCCGACGGCGGCGCCCGCCTCGAGCCGGCGTGACCCTCGCGGTCCACCTGGCAGCACGACCCTGCGGCGTTCAACACCACCGTCCGCCGGCATGACCGGCCGCGACGGTCCACCTGGCAGCACGACCCACCCGCGCTCGACACTGCCGCGCGCCGGCGGCCGGGCAGGTGTGCACACATCGCAGATCGAAGCTTGTGGCATTCACTCGGGCTCGAATCTTTACACGTGCGCACGCGGCAGCCACGCCAGATCCTGTATGGCCGGCTACCTCGCGCTCCCGCACAGAGCCCGTACTGCCCATGTGCGCGAACCGGCGCACGGCCCTGGTGCAGCACATCGCTGCAGTGGAGCCGCGTCAGCACCTCCGGCGCCACGTGTGCCGCGGATCGCCGATTTCTTCGCCACAGCTTGAATATCGAATTTTGATCAATGCTTGGAGTGCCGCGATCCGCTACGTGAACACTCACGGTACCAGGGCTCATGGATTCCAGAGTGTGATTGCCGTCCTGCCAGGCACGGCGTGCGTAAGCGTTTGTCCGTGCACTGCTCCACATGCTGCGGTGGAGTGCAGCGTACCGTGGCACGGCCAAGTGCTTGCTTCGGCTTGATATTCCCCACGCGGTAGGCGAAATTCTGCCTCGTAGCTCGGGGACCCGGGCGCGAGTCGGCACATGGAGATAGGCAGCCAAATCGGGCCATTCGTGGTGTTGCGATTGCTGGGGAAGGGTGGAATGGGGAGTGTTTATTTGGCGGAACACTCTCTGATGAAGGATCTGCACGCGATCAAGATCCTCGACCCACAGCTCACGCAGAATCCCGCGATCGTCACCCGGTTCGTCAACGAGGCGCGCGCCGCCGCCAAGCTCCGCCACCGCAACCTGGTGCGCGTCCACAACATCGAGCGGCTTCCGGACGACGGGCCGTGGTTCATGGTGCTCGACTACCTCGATGGCAGCACGCTTGCGCGGTTCATGGCGGCGCAGCGCGGGCCGATACCGCTGCCGGCGATCCTGCACATCCTCGCCCAGGTCGCCAGCTGCATCCAGCACGTCCACGACCACAGGATCGTCCATCGCGACCTCAAGCCCGACAACATCTTCCTGATCCAGCACGGCGAGGATCCGCATTTCCCGGTGGTGCTCGATCTCGGCGTCGCGCAGCTGAGCGAAGACCTCGCGTCCGGGCCCGCGACCAAGACCGGGACCGTGATCGGCACGCCGATCTACATGGCGCCGGAGCAGCTCCGCGGAGAGCGGGTCTCGCCGGCGGCCGACATCTTCGCGCTCGGCGTGATCGCCTACGAGATGAGCACCGGCGGATTCTTCCCGTACCAGTACGACGAGCCGCGCACCGCGTACTTCGAGCTCGCGCCGGCCGAGATCTACTATCGCCAGCGCAGCGGCCCGCCGGTCGATCCGCGGCGACGGTGCCCCGGGCTGGGCGACGCCTGGATCGATGCGCTGCGCGCCGCGCTCGACCCCGAACCGCGCGTGCGACCACCGAGCGCCGGAGCGTTCGCCCGCATGCTCGCCGCCGCCGTGCCGGCCAGCCAGGGCGACGGCCACGCGATCCTCCACCAGGTCGCGCGCGAGCTGGTCCCGCATCGCGGCTCGGACCTCGAGCTCCATCGATCGGGCCCGGCGCCGGGGATCTCGCGCGACGCCGGCGCCGACCCATCGCCCGGGCCGATCGCCGAGGCCGCGCCGGTCAGCACGCTGGCCGAGGCGGCCTCGCAGTCGCTCGAACCATCGCGCGGCCGGCGGCGCTGGGGACCGATCGCCGCCGCGGGGCTGGCCGCGCTGGTCGCCGGCGGGGCCACCGCGTTCGCGGTCACCCAGCTGATCGCACCGACGAGCGCCGTCGGCCGCGGCGCCACGACTCCGCCGGGCGTCCACGCGGGCGCGGCCCCGGCCACCGTCGCGATCGCGCTTCGGGTGGTCGCCGGCCCGGCGCTCCCCGCCGCGGTCGGTGCCGCACCGCGCCCCGCTCCTGCCCCGGCGGTTTCCCGCACCCCCGGCGGGCCGCCGTCTGCCGAGCCCACGCAGTCCATTGCGTCGCCGTCCGCCGGACCTGCCGTTCGCGTCGCGCCACGATCCGCCGATCCTGCACAACCCCCGGCGCCATCACCCGGCGAGGTCGCTTCCCACTCCGCGCAGACGCCGTCGCCTGGCGCTCGCCCCGCGGGACAGCTCGCCGTGCCAGCTCTGGCCGACACCTCGCACACCCGGACGCCGCGTGGGGTCGATCCAAGGACGGAGTCATCGACGCGCCCGCCGTCCACCACCGGCGCCGCCGGCTCGGCCGCTCCAGCTCCACCCACACCGGCCGCCTCCGCGGTCAAGAAGGGCGAGCTCGCGATCATCGTCTAGCCATGGGCGCTGATCTGGCTCAACGGCAAGTCGTTCGGCCAGACGCCGTTCCGCGAGGCCATCCCGGCCGGGAGGTATCGAGTGCGCATTGCCAATGACGACGTGGGCAAGGACGAGACCACGCTGATCACGGTCAACCCCGATCAGACCACCACCGTCCAGAGGTCGTGGTGACCCGGCGATCCGCGATCCCGGCCGTGATCGCCTGGGTCCTCACGGCATGGCTGGCATCTCCCCGGTCAGCGCACGCCGAGCGCGATGTGCTCGTGATCGGTGGCGCCGCCGCGGAGCGTGGCCAGCTCGCCGCGGTGCGCGGCGCGATCGAGAACACCCTGCGCAAGGCGGGCTGGAGCTGGCCGGCCCGGCCGCCGACGCAGAGGGAGGCCGACAGCCTGCTCAAGTGCGAGGACTCGCGCTCGCCGTGGACCTGCATCCCCGCGACGATCAGCGGGCTCCGCGCCAGCGACGTCCAGCGCGTGTTCGTGCTCTCGGTCGAGTCCAGGCCCGCTCCGGAGCCGGTGCTCGTGCTCACCGCGCGCGTCATCGTCGCGTCGAGCCCGCGGGCGTTCGTCGTCCGCCAGCGATTCTGCGAGCAGTGCTCGACCGGCCAGCTGGTCCAGGCCAGCGAGGAGCTCACCCGCCAGCTGTTCGGCGATCTCGACGCGCGCGCGACCGCGACCGCGATCGCCGTGACCTCCGAGCCGTCCGACGCGGACATCCGGCTCGATGGCTCGCCCGCCGGCAAGACGCCGGCGCAGCTGATCACCAGCCCGGGCAAGCACCTGATCACGGTGACCAGGCCCGACTTCGTGTACGAGGTCCGCACGATCAGCGTCGAGCCGGGCCAGACCGTCGCGGTCGGCTTCAGCTTGCGCGCTGCGGTGCCGGCCGCCGCGGCGCCGCCGAGCACACCGCCCGCCACCGAGCCCGCGGAGCCCCGGTCGTTTCGGCTGGTCCCCGCGGCGGCGATCGCTGCGGGCGCCGGGCTGGTGGCGTTTGGCGGCGTCGCCCTGTACCTCGGGCACCTCGGTGGACCGACCGACCGCTATCGCTACACCCGAGCCACGCCGGTCGGCGTCACATCGATCGTGCTCGGCCTCGGCGCGGTCGGCGCGGGCCTCTATCTCTGGCGCGGCCCGGACGGCTCCGGGCTGTTCGGCGCCGCGGATCGACACGGTTCGTTCGTGGCGTGGAGTGGACGATTTTGAGGAGACGCGCGATGGCTACCCCCAGGATCTGCATGTACCTCGTGGCGTGGTGGGTGATCGCCGGCCTGGCGGGCGCCGGCTGCGACGGCCTGCTCGGCAAGGAGCCCAATCCCGGCTACTGTCCCAGCCCACCGTGCGCGCCGGACGGCGGCGGCTGCCGTTCGAACGCCGACTGCACATCGTCGGTTGCGGGCGTGTGCGATGTGATGGGAACGAAGCAGTGTGTGCAGTGCACGGCGACCGATCACGCCGCGTGCACCGGGAACGCCCCGTTCTGCGGGGCTGACAACGCCTGCCGGGCCTGCGCCGCGCACGAGGAGTGCGACTCGAACGCGTGCTCGTTCGCCACCGGCTCGTGCGCCGCCGAGACCGACGTCGCGTACGTCAGCTCGACCGGCATCGACAACTCGACCTGCGACAAGTCGGCGCCGTGCGCGAGCATCGCCGCTGCACTGATGACCGGCCGGCACTACGTCAAGATCCACGGCACCATCGATGGCGCGGTGGTCGTCGACAGGGGCCGCACGGTGACGTTCCTGGCCGACCCGAGCGCGATGCTCATGCGCGGATCCGGGGGCGATGTGTTGACAGTCAAGGATACCGGCACGTCGCTCGCGATCTACGACCTCACGATCTCCGGAGCGCAAAACTCAGCGTTCGGCATCTCGCTGGCCGGTGGCATCCCTGCGTTGTCGCTGACGCGCGTCACCGTCTCGAACAACGCCGGCGGCGGAATCGCCTCTGCGGGAGCGCTCACGATCGATCACAGCACCATCACGAGCAATGGGAGCAGCAGACCGGGGATCTCCATCACGGGCGGTTCGCTTAGCCTCGCGCAGAGCCTGGTCAGCGGGAACCGCGGTGGTGGCGTTGATGTCACTGACCCCACGGCCAAGTTCGCCATCGCGAGCAACAAGTTCGTGAGCAATGGCGCGGGCGACCCGATGGGCTCGTTGATCGGCGCGGTGAGCATCCGAGCCAACTTCTCCGGCACCAACCTCCTGGAGTTCAACACCTTCTACAAGAACCTGAGCACCGACGGGATCGGCGCCGCGATCCGGTGCGACCCGGCGACGTTCACGGCGCGCGCCAACATCATGCTCAACAACGGCACCACCAGCAGCCCCGATCAGACCGGCGGGACGTGCGCACACATCTACTCCATCACGAGACCAGGCACGGTCCCCACCGGCACGGGCAATCAGGCCAGCGATCCACTGTTCATGGATGCCGCCGGCGGCAACCTCCACCTGCAAGCGGGAAGTCCCGCGATCGGTGCGGCGAACCCGCTGGCACCGCTCACCGGGCTGTCCGCGCGCGACTTCGACGATCACCCCCGGACGAGCCCGGTGAACCTCGGCGCGTACCAGTGACCCTGCGCCAGGCGCTCCGCCTCGCCAGCACGGCTCGTCGCGCGCCCTGCATCGCCGGTGCGATCGCGATCGGCTGCGCGCTGTCCGCGCCCGCGCGGGCAACGCCCGACGCGCCCGCGGCCCCCGCCTCCGCCTCCCCGACGCCCGCCCTCGAAGCCGCGGCCCCGGCGAGGCCGCCGATCCTCGTACTCGAAGCCCACGTCGGCGCGCGGCCGTCCGAGCTCGATGCCACCGTCGGCCCGGTGCTCGATGAGCTGGAGCAGCGCGGCTTCGCCGCCCACCCTGCGAGCATCACCCGGGTGCTCGGCGGCCGGGCGCCGCGCCCCGGCGTGCTCGACGGCGGCAAGACCGCCGCCGAGATCACGCAGCTGGTCGAGAGCGGATTCGATGCGTTCACGCGCGGCAAGTACAAGGACGCCGAGACCTCGCTCGGCCTCGCGGTCCAGCAGATCCAGCGCAACCCCGCGCTGCTGGTGCTCGATGCCACCAACGCGCGGTCGACGTTCCACGCGTTCGTCGGCCTCGCGCTCAGCCAGGCCAAGCTGGGCAACGCGGCGGACAGCGTCGAGACCATGACCGAGCTCCTGCGCTCGTTCAGCACCCAGACGATCAGCCGCGCCGAGTACGGTCCGCAGGCCGAGCAGTTCTATCGCGCGGTCCAGAAGCAGACCCAGCTGATGGGGCGCGGCCGGCTCGCGGTCGCCGCCGGCAACGATCACGCGATGATCTTCGTCGACGGCGAGCTGCGCGGGATGGGCAAGGCCGCGCTGGCCGACCTGATCCCCGGGACGTACCGCGTGTTTGTCGAGGTGCCCGGGACCTCGGGCCGACAGTACGAGGTCGAGGTCCGCGCCAACGCAGATCGCCGGCTCGACGTCGACTGGCAGGTCGATGGCAGCCTGCTGGTGTCGTCGCAGTGGGTCGGCTTCGTGTTCGCCAGCGAGACCGAACGCGGCAAGGAGGCGAGCTACGCCGGCGCGCTCGCCCGCCGGTGGGGCGGCGACCGCATCGTCGTGGTCGGTACCACGCGGCTGCAGGGCCGCTCCGCGGTGATCGCGACGCTGTACCGGGCCAGCGGCGAGGTCGCGCGCAGCGCCCTGGTCGTCACCGGCGGCAGCGACGACGCCCGGTTGCGCTCGCTCGCGAGGTTCATCGCCGACGGCACGCCATCGGACGAGCTCGCGCGCGTCACCGGGGTGACGAACCGGCCAGTGGCCGTCGCCGCCGCACGGCCGCGCCGCCGCGACCGCGCGCCGCTCGGCGCCCAGCTATGCCTGGGCACCGGCATCGCCGGCGTCGCCACCGGCGCGGCGCTGATCATCGCCAGCCCGGGCCCGGATCCCGCGCGGCGCTACTACTACCGCACCGCGCCCGCCGGGATCGCGGTCGGCCTGACCGGCGCGGCGTCGATCGGCGTCGGCCTGTGGTGGTGGCTACACGGGCACGACGAGCGATCCGCGCCGGCGGTCTCGCTCGGCGCCTCTCATGCCGTGCTCGGCTGGTCTGGTCGGTTCTGACGACCGCCGACCGGGCCGGCCGCGGGCATCGCGGCGGGTCGTGATCCGCGACGGGACCCGTGGCATGACGGGATCGTGATCGAGCGCGCGACCCTCGTGAGCCTCCTCGCAGTCTCGACCGCGGTGTCCACCGCGACGTCGGTCGCGGCGCCGCCCGGCAAGCCGCCCGCCGGCACGCCGGCGCCCGCGCCGGGCCCGCGGATGGCGCCCGACGACCTGCCCGGGCCGCAGCCCGAGGTCGCCGGCGAGACCGCCAAGGTCGATCTGCCTGCGATCCCGGCGTTCGCGCTGCCGGGTGTCGAGCCGGGGTTCCGCGGCCCCGGCCGCGACCGACGAGCCCGACCTCGACGTCGTCACCAGGATCCCGCTGCGCAAGGTGATCGGCAACGACGTCCGCAACGCATCGGTGGAGCACCTCAACGCGTGCAACAAGGCGATCGCGGCGCGGCAGTTCGACGCCGGGATCGCGGCGTGTCAGGCCGCGGTCAACGCATGGCCCGACAACCACCTCGCCTGGTACGCGTGGGGCAGCGCGCACATGGCCAAGAGCGAGTGGCAGAAGGCCCGGGAAGCGGTCGAGTCGCTCGCGCTCCAGATGCTCGACCAGATCGCGCACAAGCACTGACGCGCCGCGACGTGATGGAGTTCACCGCGCGCGACCAGGATGCCACGCGCAGAGATCGGACAGCCGCGCGCGGGCGATTGCGGGCTGCCGTACATGACTGCCCACGCCCGTAAGCTGCGGCTCGAAGATCTCCTGCAGTGCTGCGTCGAGTGGTCACACGGCAAGGTCAGGTCGCCGAGAGTTCAGGAACTCCGTGGTTCCTTTTGCTGCCGAGGAATGCAAGATGGGCCGGTTCCAGCGACCCGTGCGGCACGAGCCGCTGATCGCCATCCACGCGTCACGGAGGACGAACATGGATCGACACCGAGAGACGTTTTCGACCTGCGCCCGCCTGCTCCTGATCGGGCTCCTCGCGAGCTGCGCCTCGCTCGACGCCGCGGACCCCGGGTCCGCCAGCGCCGCGACCGCGGATGACACGCCCCGCGTCGCCGGGGACCACGCCGCGTTCGCGATCACCGAGCAAGGCCCGGTGCGCGGCGTCGCGACCGACGCCACCCTGGTGTTCCGCGGCATCCCCTACGCTGCCCCGCCGGTCGGCGATCTGCGGTGGCGGCCGCCGCAGCGCGCGGCGCGGCACCGCGGCGTGCTCGACGCCACGCAGTTCGCCAACCACTGCCCGCAGGTCGCCGGCGCGTTCGGCCAGGGCAGCACCACGGAGGACTGCCTGTTCCTCAACGTGTTCGCCCCCAACCCTCGCCACGACCACGACCGCGACCGCGGCCGCGACCGCGGCCACGGGCGAGAGGACGACCGCGACGGCGACGATGACCGCGACGGCGACCGCTTCGGCCTGCGCCCGGTGATGGTGTGGATCCACGGCGGCGCGCTGGTCACCGGCGAGAGCGACGACTACGACGCGACCCGGCTGGTCGACCAGGGCGGCGTCATCGTCGTCACGATCAACTACCGGCTCGGCGGGCTCGGCTTCCTCGCCCACCCGGCGCTGACCGCCGAGTCGACCGACCACGCGTCGGGCAACTACGGCCTGCTCGACCAGCAGGAGGCGCTGCGCTGGGTGCACCGCAACATCCTGTGGTTCGGCGGCGACCCCGGCCGCGTGACGATCTTCGGCGAGTCGGCCGGCGGGCTCAGCGTCCACAGCCAGCTCGCCTCGCCCGGCTCGGCCGGCCTGTTCCACCGCGCGATCGTCGAGAGCGGCGCGTACCAGCTGACCCAGCCGAGCCTGGCCACCGCCGAGGCCACCGGCACCGCGTTCGCGACCGCCGCGGGCTGCACCGACCAGACCGCCGCCTGCCTGCGCGGCCTGTCGGTCGCCCAGATCCTCGCCGCGCAGCCCGGCGGCGTCGGCGGCGCCAGCCCGACGATCGACCACAAGTTCCTGACCCAGTCGGTCGGCGCGGCGTTCGCGAGCGGCCAGTTCAACCAGGTGCCGATCCTCGAGGGCGCCAACCACGACGAGTGGCGGCTGTTCGTCGGCATCACCGAGCTGCAGACCGGGGCGCCGCTGCCCGCCGCGGCCTACCCGGCGGCGATCCAGGCCACGCTCGGGATCCCGGCGGCGGTCGTCCCGCTGTTCGTCGCGCAGTACCCGCTGGCGAGCTTCGCGAGCCCGGCGCTCGCGCTGTCCGCGCTCGGCACCGACGGCATCTTCGACTGCAACGCGCGGTTCGTCGAGCAGAAGGTGTCGCAGTTCGTTCCGACGTTCGCCTACGAGTTCAGCGATCCCGGCGCGCCCCAGCGGTTCCTGCCGCCGGTGTCGTTCCCGTACGCCGCCGCGCACGCGTCCGAGATCCAGTACGTGTTCGATCTGCCGATCACGGTCCCGGCGCCGGGGCTCGGCGCCGACCAGCAGAAGCTCGCGGCGACGATGGTCTCGTACTGGACCACGTTCGCGCGCACCGGCCAGCCGAGCTCGCGCGGCGTGCCGGCGTTCCCCGCGTACCAGGCCGCGACCGACACGACGCAGTCGCTGGTCCCGCCCCAGGCCGCGCCCGAGACCGGGTTCGCCGCCGCGCACCACTGCGCGTTCTGGGACTCGCTGCGGCGCTGACGGTCCCCCGCGCTCACCACATCCGGGGCGGCTCGACGGTCAGCGCGATCAGCTCCTCGCCCAGCGCGCACGCCAGCGTGCGGGTGCCGTCGACCGCGTCGAGCGGCGCCGAGCCGCGCGCGACCAGCATGTCGAGGATCGCGATGCAGTCGGTCAGCGCCCGGCGGGCGTGCCGGAACAGCGCGCGCCGCGCCGGCATCTCGGCGATCGCCAGGCCCTGCGCGATCAGCTGCGGGATCAGCGACGACTTGCGATCGAGCTGGTCGCGCAGGAAGAACCGCTCGGCCTCGGCGCGCTCGATCACCGCGTGGGCGCGGGCCGCGAGCTCGACCGCGCGGCGATAGACCGGCACGCGATCATCGCGCGCGACCTCGTCGTGGGTCGGCGCCCGGTCGACGACCAGCGGTCGATAGGGATGGGAGAACCGGATCCCGAAGGGCGGTGTGTCGGCCATCAGTGAACCTCGTAACACCCGGGACGCCGCGATTCATGCACGGTTGCCCCACCCGTACCCGATGCCTCCCGCCGGATAGGGCTAGAAGATGAACGATTCTGAACGGTTACACTCACGCAGCCGGAGAACCTCGCCGAGCACGCCGGCGATCGCCGCGCGCGCTGCGCGGAGCCGCGGCGCCGGTGCAAGCGCTGCGCGGTCGGCCGCGGCGCTGCCGCGATCTCCGTCGGTGGGTCGGGCTGCCACCCGCGGCACGCCGGTTGCTGCTCCCCGGGGTATGACGGCCTCCGCCCCATGCGCTGCCCGCGTCGCGCGGCTGGCCTGCGCGCTGGGCGCGGCGCTCGTCGCGATCGGCTGCCACGACGCCCGCGAGCCCGCAGCGCCCGGTTCCGCCGACCGGCTCGCCGAGCGCCACGCCGCGCGCGCCGCGCCACCGGCCGCCGGGGAGCGCGTCCCGTTCGATCGCCCGGCGGTGGTGCGGTTCCACATGCAGCGCAACTTCGACGACCTGCGCGCGATCGAGCGCCGGCTGCTCGCCGGCCAGCTCGACGAGGTCAGGGCCCTCGCCCACCTGCTGGCGCGACCGAGCGGCGATCCGGGCATCGCGGCGTGGGGCCCCGAGGTCCGCCGGGTGGTCGATGCCGCAGTCGACCTCGCGGCCGCGCCCAGCCTCGACGAGGCCTGCCGCCGCGAGCCGCGCGTGTCCGCCGCGTGCGCCGGCTGCCACCTGCGCGCCGGGGCCGCGCCGGTGTTCCCGCCACCACCGCCGGTGCCGCTCGATCGGCCGACCCACGACGCCCGCATGGCGCGCCACCTGTGGGCCACCGATCGACTGTGGGAAGCCATGGTCGGCGGCTCCGAGCCGGCGTGGCGCGGCGGGCTCGCGATCCTGGCCGCCACCCCGCTGCCGTTCACCGAGCGCGATCTGTCGCGCTTCGCACGCCGGCTGCAGGACCTCGCCCGCGACGCACTGTCGCCCACCACCGCCGACCGCGCCGCCGCGTACGGCGAGCTGCTGGTGACCTGCACCGGCTGCCATGCCCGGGTGCGGTCGGCCGCGCGGTGAGCCGCGGAGCCGCTCGGCCGAGCAGGCTCGTCAGCCGGCGCCGCAACGTGTACGGTCGGTGCCGTGCGCTGCGTCCTGCTGCATGGCTTCGCCGGCGATCCGGCGGTGTGGGACGACGTCGCGATCCCCGGCGACCGGATCGCGCTGCCCGGCCACCCCGGCGGCGGGCCGCTCGCCGATGACTGGGCGGCGAACCTCGACGCCATCGCGGCGCGGAGCGGCGGCTGCGACGTCGTGATCGGCTACTCGCTCGGCGCGCGCGTCGCGCTCGGTCTGGTCGCGTCCGGCCGGGTGCCGCGCGGCATCCTGATCAGCGTCAACCCGGGCATCGCCGATCCCGAGCGCGCCGCGCGCCGCGCCGGCGACGCCGCGTGGGCACGGCTCGCGCGCGACCGCGGCAGCGACGGCTTCCTCGCCGCGTGGGAGGCCCAGCCGCTGTTCGCCACCCAGCAGCGCGCCCCCGCCGACCGCCTCGCCGCCCGGCGCGACCGCCGCCGCGCGCTCGACCCCGCGCAGCTCGCGCGCAGCCTCGAGACCATGGGCCTGGCCGAGATGCCCGACTACCGCGGCCAGGTCGACGACCGCTTCGCGCTGCTCGCCGGCGGCGACGACGCCCGGTACGTGGCGATCGCGCGCGCGCTGCCCGCCCCGCTCGAGGTCATCGCCGGCAGCGGCCACGATCCGCTGCTCGAGCAGCCCGCCGCGCTGACCGCCGCGCTCCAGCGCCTGCTCGGCGCCGGCTGATCACCACGATCTGGCTGTGGCGGCGAGCCGGGCGCGCATGTCGCGAGTGCGCGTTGGGGTTGCAGTGCGTCGACGACAAACCGGTCTTCGATCTCAGTCGCAGCCGTCGGGGCCGCACACGGCGCCCTCGACGATCCGGACGATCGGGACGATCTCCGGCGCGCAGAACTCGCGCCACGCGCGGTCGAGCGCGGCGAGCAGGACGTCGGCGGGCTGCGCGCCGGATACGCCGAGCCGGCCGGCCAGGACGAAGAACGGCACGCCGGTGATGCCGAGCTCGCGGGAGACCGCCTCGTCCTGCCGGACCTCCGCGGCGCAGCGGTCGCCGGCGAGCAGGTCGGCGACCTCGCGCTCGTCGAGCCCGACCTCGCGGGCGAGCGGGGCGAGCACGTCGGGCTCGCCGATCGCCTGGCCCTCGGTCAGGTACGCGCGCAGCAGGCGCTCCTTGAGCGCGTCCTGCACGCCGCGCTCGTGCGCGAGGTGGAGCAGGCGGTGGGCGTCGAACGTGTTGCCCGGCCGGATGTGATCGAAGCGCAGCGCCAGGCCGTCCGCCGCCGCGGTGTCGACCATGCGGTCGATCATCGCCTGGGCCTGCGCCGGCGTCGTGCCGTACTTGCGGGCGAGCCGCTCGGCGTAGCCCTGCTGGGGGTCGCGCACGCGCGGCGCCGACGGATCGAGCTCGAACGCGCGCCACACCACCTCGACGCCGTCACGGTGCGGGAACCGGGCGAGCGCCTGCTCCAGCCGGCGCTTGCCGACGTAGCACCACGGGCACGCGATGTCGGACCAGATGTCGATGCGGAGCTTCGCCACGCGCCGACCATACCCTGGGGCCGGCGCCCCGGGGCAGGCCGCCGGGCGGTCAATGCAGCGCGCTGCTCGCGAGCCGCTGGCAGTAGGCCTGGTACCGGATCAGCCGGTTGCGCAGCGCCTCGGTCGACGCGTCCTCGTCGTCGCCGCGCCGGTGCTAGGGAAACGCGACCTCGACCGGCCTCGGCGCGATGCTGAACGAGCCGTTGCCGAGCTGGCCGAGCGAGTTGTCGCCCCAGCAGTCGACCTCGCCGTTGATCAGCGCGCACGCGTGCTGCTGGCCGACCGCCGGGTGCGCGGTCGCGGCGAGCGACTTCACCGCGACCGGTGCGCGGCGGGTCGTGGTGGTGCCGTCGCCGAGCTGACCGAACAGGTTGTTGCCCCAGCACGACGCGCCCGCCGTGGTCTGCGCGCAGCTGGCGGAATCGCCCGCCGCGACATCGCTGACCCCCACGAGCATGACCGGGGTCGGCGTCATTCGATCCGCGGTCGTCGTGTCGCCGACCGCGCCGGTGCTGTTGTCGCCCCAGCACCGCAGCTGGCCCGTGGTGTCGAGCGCGCAGCTGTGCGCGCCGCCCGCCGCGATCCGGCTCGGCGACCACTGGCCACTGCCCGTGCCGGCGCCCGGGATCGCGGCCGGTCCGCCGATCGCCGGGGCGGTGCCGATGCCGAGCTCGCCGCTGTCACCCTCGCCCCAGCAGGTCATGCCGGCCGCCGCCGCGACGCACACGTGGTTCGACCCGGCGGCGATCAGGGTCGGTGTCAGGGTCAAACCGGCGACCGACTGCGGCGTGTTGTGCTGCGCCCCTTCCTTGCCGTCGCCGAGCTGGCCGGTGCTGTCGTCGCCCCAGCACGACACGCCGGCGGCGCTGATCGCGCACGAGAAGCTGTCGCCGCTCGCGATCGCGGTGACACCGGTCAAGCCGGTCACCTTCACCGGGGGGCTGTCGTTGTCGGACGTGCCGTTGCCGAGCTCGCCGTCCTCGCCCTCGCCCCAGCAGGTCACGGTCTGGTCGCCGAGCAGCGCGCAGCCGTGGTCGACGCCGAGCGCGAGCGCGACCGCGTTGCTGACCCCGGCGAAGATCGGCGTGGCGTGCGGCAGACCGCCGCCGTCGCCGAGCTGCCCGCTGCTGTCGTCGCCCCAGCAGTAGACGTCGTGCGTCGCGCCGGTGATCGCGCAGCTGTGACCGGTGCCCGCCGCGACCGCCGTCGGCCCGTTCAGCGCGACCTTGACCGGCGCCCAGCTCGCGATCGTGCCGTCGCCGAGCTGCCCGCTGGAGCCCAGACCCCAGCACGCGACCGAGCCGTCGTCGCGCATCGCGCAGGCGAAGTCATTGCCACCGGCGGCGGCGATCGCCCGGCCGTCGGACAGCACCGAGATCGGAGCCGCCGACGGAGCGCGCGTCCCGTTGCCGACCTCGCCCATGTCGCCGTCGCCCCAGCAAGCGACGTTGCCGTCGCGGACCGCGCAGGCGTGCGCCATGCCGAGGCCGATCGTCGAGATCCGATCGAGCACGGAGGCCGGCGCCGGCTGGCTGCGGCTGGTGAACAGCATGCCGTCGCCGAGCTGGCCGTCGTTGTTGGCGCCCCAGCAACGATGGTGGCCACCGTCGAGCGCGCACGTGAAGAAGCCGTTGGCGAACACCGCCGATGCGGTCAGGCCGAGCACCGGCCTCGGGGTCGCCCGGCCGGTGATGGTGCCGTCACCGAGCTGGCCCTGGTCGTTGGCCCCCCAGCACCACACGCTGCCGTTGCTGCGCAGCGCGCAGGTGTGCTCCTCGCCGGCGGCGATCGCCGCGACGTCGGTGAGCGCCTGCACCGGGGTCGGCATATCCTGCCCGGTGACGCCGAGCTGGCCGGCGTCGTTGCCCCCCCAGCACCAGGCGGTGGCGTCGGCGAGCCGCGCGCACGAATGATCGCCGCCCAGCGCGAGCGCGGTCGCGACCCCGAGGCCGCCGACCCGGACCGGCGTGCGCTGGTCACCGGTCGCGGGCCCGACCTGCCCGCTGGAGTTGTGCCCCCAGCACCAGACGCTGCCATCGCTGCGCAGCGCACAGGCGTGGGAGCCGCCGGCCGCGATCGCGGTCGCATCCGAGATGTTCGGTACGCGCACCGGGACGGCGCGCGGCGTCGTGGCATTGTCGCCGAGCTGGCCGTTGTGATCGTCGCCCCAGCACCAGATCGCGCCGTCGCGCACCGCGCACGCGAAGCTGTGGCCCGCGGCGATCGCGCGCATCGCCGCGCCGGCATCGACCCCGGGCCCGTCGCTCCCGCCGCCCCCGCCGTCGGCGCCGCCCGACTGCGCGCCGAAGCCGAGCCGGCCACACGCCAGGACCATCGCCAGAACCGGTGTCGCGAGCACCCCGTACCGCATTCCGGGCATCGTTGCCCGCCCGTGCGGCGGGATCAACTACCGTCCGCCAACACGCCATCGCAGCGCTGTCAGCGCGCCATCAGCCCGGCAGCCGGCGGCAGGTACGACCTACGCGTCCCGTGCGAAGTCGATCACGATGCGCGCCAGCTCCTCGCCGCGGTCCTCCTGCAGGAAGTGGCCGGCGCCCTCGACCGTGGGATGGACGCG
>JBGQCL010000151.1:0-23477 GCA_041495365.1 Kofleriaceae bacterium
CAGATCCTCCTGGGGCTCTGGGTCCATGCCACCAGTGACGGCGTCGGCTCGGGTCGCGAGATCGCGCGGCTCGTCGAGCTCCACGCCGCCTACCGCTGGTTGTGCGGCGTCGTCGCCGTCGCCTATCACCGCCTCGACGACTTCGGCCCGCACCGGCGTCCGCCCCACCGAGCTGCTCGTCGAGGGTGGCTATCCCGGTCACGACGCCATCGATCAGGCCACCGCCGCGGGCGTGACCCTCTACGCGCCGGTGCCCAGGCCGCGCACCAAGGCGCCCGAGACGCCCGACCCACCATCGATCGACCGGTATCTGCCCAAGCCTGGCGACAGCGACGCCGTCGCCGCCTGGCGCGTCCGCATGGGCACCGACGACGCCAAGCAGATCTACCAGCAGCGCGCCGCGACCGCCGAGACGGTAAACGCCGGCGCAAAAGCCCATCGCGGCATGGCCGCCACCGCGTTGCGCGGCCTCGACAAGGTCACCGGCAGCGCCTGTCTCTTCGCCCTCACCTACAACATCCTGCACTTCATCACCGTGAGCGCGTAGCGACCCCCACGCTCACCGTCGAGCGATCGTCATCCCGCGCCAGCGCTCGCAGCCGACCCGCGCCGGCCTGCACCCACATCACCCGGCGGTCACCAGCGACCAAGCTCTGCCCGGCGCGCTCGCAGCCGACCCGCGGCGGCCGCCTCATCGACGTCGCAGTCACCGCCGACTTGCGGTCCCGTGCGGCGCGGCGAACTGTGCCCACGCTCTGAGCCCGAGCTCCCGCGCGATCTCGACGTGGGGCGCGCCGGGGCGGTCCCAGCACGCGAAGCGCGACATCGCGGCGGCCTCGCCGGCATGCGTATCGGGCGACTGCGCGGTCCGGCACAGCGCGAGGACGAAGCCTCGTGCCTCCTCGAGATATCGCGCGAGCTGGCCCGGGTTTAGCGGTCGCGCGGGCGCGCGATCGGCCATGACCGGCGGCGCCGCCGCAAGGAAGGCGTGGTCGGGTCGGCTTCGGCCACTGCCGGTGCGTCACCCGTTGGTTCTCCCGCAGGCGATCCAGGCCTGGCGGAGCGCGCCGGTTCTCCCGCAGGCGTTCCGCGCTCGGCGGAGCGCGCCGGTTCTCCCGCAGGCATCCCGCGCTCGGCGGTGCGTGCCGGCATCGGCGCCGCTGCCGCGTCCCCCGGGAGTCCTGACCCTTCGCGTGCTGCGCTCGACGCCTCCGGCGCACCCGCGGGTGGGGGCTCCCCCGCCGGCTCAGCGGGCTCGCTCGACGACATGGGCTCCCGCGGCGGCTCCGGCTCAGCGAGCGCAGGCGTTGCCTCGGCCTCGGCGCCAGGCATCGCGTGCGACATCGGGTCGGGCGCCGCCTCCGGTGCAGGCGCAGCGTGGCCGGGGACCTGCAGCGCACCGCCGCCGCCGAGCCGGCGATCGAGCCGCGTGACCGCGCCGCGCTCGTCGACCACGACGATCTGCTCGCCCTCGGCGTCGACCAGGACGCGGCCCGGCGGTGCGGCCAGGATCCGCTCGCACGCGCAGCCACCCGCGCGGACGTCCAGCAGCGCGATGTGCGCGCCGCGGCCGAGCACCACCAGGCCGCGCCGCTCCGCGATCGCCACCACCCGCGCATCGCCCAGCCGGACGCGCCGCCACAGCGCGCCGTCGCGCAGGTGGTAGGCCAAAAGCTGGCGCTGGCTCCGGTGCGCGAGCTCGATCAGCACCGCGGCGCCATCGAGGATCGCGCCGCCGCCGACCACGATCGCGCTCGCGAGGTCACCGGGCAGCACGAGCGCCGGCAGCGAGGCGTGGCCGGGCACCACGAGCTCGCGGCCTCGGCGGTCGAGCACGCCGCGCGACCCGACGAGGACGCGGCGATCGCGCCCGCGCGCGCCGAGCGCCTCGACGGACACCTGCGACTCGCGCTCGCGCACGAGCACCGCGCACTCGCTGCCTTCGATCAGCGCCGCCCGGGCTCCACGCCGCGTCGCTGCGATCTCGACCTGGTCGCCGAGCGCACCGAGCGGTTGGGCCTCGCCCAGGCGCCGGCCGTCGTCGTCGAAGCGGAGCAGCGCGTATGCCGCGCCGTGGTGGATGACGGTCCAGATCGCGCGATCGAGGGCAGCCGCCGCGATCACGGTCCTCGCGGGTGCGAGGGCGGCTCCCCCTGCGATGCGGAGCTCTCCTGCGATGTGCTCGATCGCGAGGTTTCCACACGCGGAGAGCGCGAGCGGTCCCTCCGGCGGGAGCGAGGTTGCAACATCCGGTACGGCGGCGGGCTCGATCGAACAGGCGTGATTCACGGATCCTCCTGGTCCGGACTCACGCAAGCACGGCCAAGAACCCGCAAAGCGTCGTAACACCCTACTTCGATGGCGGATTCCGGTCGGCCGGAACCGGCCGGGCAGGCCGGGGCGCGAGCTGGCTTTCGAGCCGGTCGCGCAGCTTGCGCAGCGCGCGAGGCCGGCGGCACTGCAACTCGGTGTCGGCTACGCCCGACCGCGCGTTCGACGTCGCTCCATCCGGGTCCGGCGAGGTACAGTTCGAGTGCATGGCCACGCTTGTCGCCGAGGCACGGATCGCTCGACTCACGGTCGATCAGGTTCACGCCATGATCAAGGCCGGGATCGTGCATGAAGGAGCAGCCATCGAGCTCATCGACGGGGTGCTCGTTCACAAGGATCGGAGCGCGTCGGGTGAGGATCCAGTGAGCATCGGGAAAGACCACCGCCTCGTCGTGAGCCTGCTCGGCGAGCTCGATGCGGATCTCGCTCAGCGCGGTAGCCACATGCAGACCCAGAATCCCCTGAGCCTGTCGCCCTACGATGAGCCCGAGCCTGATGGCGCGATCTTGCGAGGCCGTCCGCGTGCCTACACGGACCGCGTCCCTGGCGCCGCGGACGTCGGCTCGGTGATCGAGGTAGCGGATTCGTCGCTGGCCTACGACCGAAAGACCAAGCTTGCGCTCTACGCCCGCGCCGGTATCGCGCAGCACATCGTCGTGAACCTCTCCGGCCGATGCATCGAGCTCTACGAGCAGCCTCGTTCCGACGGCAGCTACCAGCAGATCGTGGTGCGGCGTGCCGGAGAGACCGTCGGTCTTCGCCTCCCCGATGGCGAGCGCTTCGAGATCCTCGCCGACCGCATCCTGCCGTGAAGGTCGGCAGCATGAACGTCGCGTCGTCGGCGTGATCGCTGCTCGGTGCGATCGGAGGAAGTCCGATCGGGTCAGCCCACCAGGCTAGGGCGCGAGCTGGCCCTCGAGCCGATCGCGCAGCTTGCGCAGCGCGCGCGACACCCGGGCCTGCAGCGTGCCGGCCTTCTCGCCGCAGATCTCGGCCATCTCCTCGTAGGTCAGGCCCTGCTGGTAGCGCAGCAGCACGGCGGTCCGGATCGGCTCGTCGAGCGCGGCGAGGCAGGTCACCAGGGCGGCCTGGAGCTGGGCGTCGTCGAGCACCTCGCCGGGAGATGGCCGCGGATCGGGCAGGTCGTCGCCGGTGGCGACGTCGAGGCGAGCGCGCGCCCGGCGGCGGCGCTTGGCGGCGTCGAGCACGCGGTGGCGCGCGATCCCGAACAGCCAGGTCCGCACGGTCGAGCGCCCGGCGAACCCGGGCAGGTCGCGAAACGCCTCGATGAACACCTGCTGGTGGATGTCGTCGGCGAGCACCGCGTCGCCGAGCGCGATCCGGCAGTAGCGGTACACGGCGCGGCCGTGGCGCTGCATCAGGCGGTGCAGCGCGGCCCGGGTGTCGCCGCCGACCAGCGCCAGCACGTCGGCATCGGGATCGCGGCCGCGCGCCGGTGCAAGCGCAGCGCGGCCGTCACCGAGATCGTCGAGCTCCAGCGGGGTGAGCTCGGCCTTCCGGTGCGCCGCGCGCGTGAGGTACTCGTCCGAGGTCACCAGGTCGAGCGCGATCTGCTGCAGCGGGGCGCCCTGCATCAGCGCGAGGCTTTGCTCGGACAGCGCCGCCGGCTCCGGAGGTCGACCGAGTAGACCTACATGCAGCTCGGTCACCTGCTGGCAGCAGTATTCGCTCGACGTCAGAAATCCTCTGATCACCGCCAGCGTGCTGGAGCGCTGTTGCAGCGCGGCGAGCGAGGCAGTCCTGCCTTCTGGATCGGAGCCGCGACGCAGCAGGCGCAGGTACAGCGACTCGACGAACGCCGGACCGTCCGGGTGGTTGGACTTGTACTCGAAGCTGTCGCAGATACTCGCGATCACGTCGTGGAGCGCGATCCCGGACCGCAGCGCGCGCGTCCACGCCGCGACGCCGTCCGGGTCGCCGTCGCGGTCGAGCAGCGAGCGATACAGCGCGGAGATCTGGGCGCGACAATATTCCTCGGATTGCAGAAGATCGCGCGCGATCTCGCGATGCGAGTTGCCACGCCGGGCCGCAATCCGGCGAACGAGTGCGCGGCGATCTGGAAGCCGGCCCACGAGATCGACATGCAGTGTCTGGATCCAGGCGGCTGTCGGCGTGACCGCGATGTCCGATCCGGGAGCGAGCTCATGCATCCTCTTCGACCCTCCTCTCGACGAGCACGGCGACAACGTCGAGCACCGGTCATGCCATCGCCGGCGAGCGCTAACTCGCGTCGCGGCGCGCACCACGGAATCGCGGCCGCACGCGCAGTCCATGGATCAGGACTGAGGCGTCCTACCAGGCCACATTCGTGGACTGCCGATCAGGTGCTCTTGAGCTCGAACATTCGGATCAAGTTGTAGATTTGCGATCGCGATACATCGAGGATCCGCGCCGCCTCCAGCACACTCCAGCTCGTGGCGGTGAGCACGCCCAGGATATGGTTGCGCTGGAACCGGCGAGTCGCGCTCTGCAGCGTCGCCGGGGCCGCGGCGGCCGACTGCGGATCGTCGGGGAACACGTCGTGGGCCTCGATCTGGTCGCTGCCGCGGATCTGGGCGTGGATCGCCGCGGACTCGATCCGGTTGGCCAGCTGCCGGACATTGCCGGGCCACTCGGCGGCCTGGATCGCGCGGATCGCTCCCGGGCTGAGCGACTTGCGGGTCAGCTGATGGCGCTCGACGACCTGGCGCAGGAACTCGAAGCTGAGCGGCACGAAGTCCTCGGGGCGCTCGGCGAGCGACGGGACGTGGACCTCCAGGACCTGCAGGCGGTAGTACAGGTCCTCCCGGAACTTGCGCTCGGCGATCGCGACCTTGAGGTTGGCGTTGGTCGCGGCGACGACCCGGGCGTCGGCGCGGCGCGCCTGCGTGCTGCCGAGCCGGTAGTAGGTCTTGTTCTGGAGCAGCTGGAGCAGCTTGGACTGGGCCCCGGGCGCGAGCTCACCAATCTCGTCGAGGAACAGCGTCCCGCCCTCGGCGGCCTCGACCTTGCCCTTGATCGCGCCGCGGGTCGCCGCCGAGTGGGCCCCGGGCTCGGCGCCGAACAGCTCGTTCTCCAGCAGCGCCTCGGGGATCGTCGCGCAGTTGATCTCGACGAACGGACCGTTGCGCCGGCGCGACGCCAGGTGGACCGCGTTGGCGAGCAGGGTCTTGCCGACTCCGGACGGCCCGGTGAGCAGCACGTGGACGTCGAGCGGCGCCGCGAGCCGCAGGCGCTCGACGATGTCGGCCATCGCCGGGCTCTTGCCGCGGATCGCGGCGAACGGATCGTCGGCGCTGCGGGAGTGCGGCGCGGCGAGCACGGCCGGGGCGCGGCCGAGCAGGCGTTCGATCGGCCCGCTCAGCACGCGCGCGAACAGCTCGACCTCGCGCTGGACCCTCGCGTCGTAGGGCTGGAACTCGCGGGCGCCCCGCTTGCCCTGCAGGTAGACCACACCAGCGTGCACCGCCTGGCCGATCGGCACGCACAGCACGGCCTCGAGCCGGTGGCGCTGGACGCTCTCGAACTGGAGGAACCGCGGATCCTCGGCGGCGTTCGCGGTGGCGATCGTCTTGCCGGTCGCCATCGCCTCGCCGATGATGCCGCGCGATACGAACGACGAGATCTCGGTCAAGCGATCGCGCTCGCAGCCGTGTGCGACGACGTGGACGGCGCCGTCGATCGCGTCGTCGACCACCTCGATCATCGCCTCGCGCGCGCTGACCCGCGCGATCAACACGGCGAGTGCGGCGTCGAGCAGGGCGGGCAGGCTGTCGTGCTGGGTGAGCTCCGCGAGCGATCGGTAGAAGTCGCGCTCGCGCTGCAGGGAGTCGAGCTCGGTGGTCACGCGCGCAGCCTAACGGACCTCCACCGGTCGATGGTAGAGTTTCGCTGCCGGCCGCGGCCTCGATCACGCGGCGTCACGCAGCGTCACGCGACGTACAGCCGATCGATCGCCAGCAACGCCTGGCCGGTCGACCACCGCACCAGCGCATCGCCGTCGGATACCAGGCCGAGCCTGCGCAGCGCGGCGCCGGCCGCGCCCGCTCGCTCCCGGCCGTCGCGGCTGTCGCCGGCGGCCACCGTTAGCCCGGCGTCGATCGCCTCGGCGAGCGCCGGGCCCGAGGCCAGGGTCGACGCGCGCAGCCAGCGGGTCTGCGCCTCGGCGTCGCGCAACAGGCGCGCCCGGGCGTGGCCGTGATGGGCGGTGGCCGCCGCCCGCGCACATCGCGCCCGCAGGCCGCGCAGATCGCCGGCGATCGACTCGAGCCACAGCGCGCCCGAGCGGCGGAGCGGGCCCCACGCGGCGACGAGCATGCGGTGTGCGCGGTCACCGTCGCCGCAGAACAGCGCGATCGTCGCCCGCGACCAGGCCTGGTGACAGGCCGGGATCGGCGAGCGGGTGCACCGCGCGATCTCGCCGGCCTCGTCCACCGCACGCGCGGCGCGCGCGACCTGGCCCGCGCCGAGGTGTGCCAGCGTGACGTGGCCGTGCAGGCACGGCAGCATCGCGAACCGGTCGCCCCGCGCCCGCGCGAGCGCGAGCAGGTCGTCGGCGCTGCGCAGCACGGCGTCGTGGTCCCCGAGCAGCGCCATCGCGGGCAGCCGGAGCGCGTCGAGCCGCGCGAGCTCGAACGCGCCGAGCGCGGGAGCGGCCCGGACCAGCTCGCGCGCCCGCGACGTCCACTCGTGGCAGCGCCGGACGTCGCCCGATAGCCACGCGGCCTGGCCCTCGGCGATCGCGAGCCACGCGCGCTCGGACAGCGGCTCGATCGCCGATGCCAGGTCGCGCAGCTCGGCCATCGCACGCTCGGCGCGCGCGCGGAACCGACCGCCGAGCGCCGCGAGCAGCGCCGCGTGCAGCGCCAGCGCCCGGACCCGCCAGCGCGGCTCCGCGGTGCGCGCCCGGCGCACCAGCCGCAGGGTCAGCGCGTGGGCGGCGAACGGATCGTGGGTCGACAGCGTGGTCGCCGAGGTCCACAGCGCGTCGAGCCGCAGCTCGTCGTGCGGCGCGAGCCGCGCGCGCGCCGGCGATCCGGGCGCGATCGCGAGCCGCGCGGCCTCGTACCCGCAGGCGAGCACCGGGCGGTGCGGCACGCGCTCGCCCAGCCCGCGCAGCGCGGTGGCCAGCGCGGCGCGTCCGGCCTCGACCTCGCCGGCGCGGAGCAGCGCGATCGCCGCCTTGTGGCGGATCGACAGCGCCACGCGCGGTGCGGCGGCGGCCTCGTGCAGTGCAGCAGCCTGGTCGTACCGCTCCGCGGCGGCGCGCCCGTCGCCGGCCGCGGCGAGGCTATCCGCGAGCGCCTCGAGGACCCGGGTGCGGGTCGGCGGCTCCAGCGCGGCGAGCTCCAGCGCCCGCGCGAAGCAGGCCGCGGCGATCTCGAACGCGTAGCGCGCGGCGGCGGCGTGGCCGGCGGCGATGCTGGCGCGCGCGGCGGCGTCGAGCTGCCCGGAGCCCTCCAGGTGGGGGATCTGCCACTCGACCGGCGCACCGGCGTCGCCGAGCGCGACGGCCAGCGACGCGTGCCGCGACCGGCGGGTCGCCGCGTCGAGCGCCGCCCGGGCGCGCTCGCCCAGCGCGTCGTGATACGGCCGCGCGCGGCCGCGCTCGTCGAGCGAGATCAGCCCCTCGGCGACCAGCCGCGCGGTGTGGCCGCGCAGCTCGGCGCGGTCCGCCAGCACGCGGCCGAGGCAGCCGAGCGGCACCGGGTGATCGGCGAGCGCGAGGCACTCGAACAGGACGCGCGCGTCGGGCGCCAGGCCGGCCAGCGCGGCGCGCAGCGCCGAGCCGACCTCGATGGTGGCGACACCGGCGCGGTCGCAGAGCGCGTGGCGCGCGAGGAATTCGAGCAAGAACGGGTTGCCGCGGCCCTCGCGCAGCGCGCGTTCGATCGCCGCGTCGGTCAGCGCGCCGGGCGCGGCGTGGGCGGCGAGCAGCGCGCGGGCGGCGGCGCCGTCGAGCGGGCCCAGCGCGATCCGATCGAACCCGGCGAGCCACGCCTCGCGCTCGGGCCACGGCAGCGCGACCGACCGGCGCCCGAGCACCACGCACAGCCGCGCGGCGCCGGCGCCGGCGCCGGCGATCGCCGCTTCCAGGAACCCGAGGCTGTCGTGGTCGGCCCACTGCAGGTCGTCGATCCACAGCACGACCGGCCGGATCCCGGACAGCCGGCGCAGCACGGCCGCGAACCCGAGCTGGGCCGCGCGGCGCGCCTCCATGCCGTCGCCGGGCGGCTCGTCTGCATCGCCGGCCGGCGACACGGCGCCGAGCACCGGAAACGCCCGGACCAGCGCGCAGGGCACGCAGCCGGCGACCGCCGCGCGCTCGCCCTCGGGCAGCTCTGCGATCGCGCCGGCGAGATCATCGATCAGCGCGTCGATCGCGCGCATCGGCACCGACTCGCGCGGCCGCGCCGCGCCGCGGAACACGCAGCAGCCGGGCGCGCGCGCGCCGGCCAGGAACGCCCGGACCAGCGACGACTTGCCGATCCCGGACTCGCCCTCGACGACCACCACCGCGGGTCGGCCGTCGAGCGCGCCCGCCAGCGCCGCGGCGAGCCGGGCGAGCTCGGCGTCGCGGCCGAACAGCTCGACGCGCGCGCCGTCCGCGGCCGCGTCGTCCGCCGGCGCGCCCGCCAGCGCCGCGGCGATCGCCCGCCGGCCGGGGCGCCGGCCGGGATCGGGATCGAGCAGGCGCCACGCCAGATCGCCGAGCTCGCCCGTTGCCGGCGCGAGCTCGCGCACCGGCGGGAACCGCCGCAGCTTCTTGCGCAGCAGGATCTCGGCGACGTCGCGCCCGCTCGCCGGGACCCGGCCGGTGAACAGCTCATAGAGCACCGCGCCGAAGCTGTACCAGTCCGACGCCGGGCTCGGCGGCTGGCCCTCGAACAGCTCGGGCGCGGTGTAGGCCAGCGTCCCGGCCGAGCCGGCGGCCAGCGCGGCGAGCCCGAAGTCGACCACCCGCACGTCGCCGTCCCGCGTCACCAGGACGTTCGCCGGCTTGAGATCGCGGTGCAGCACGCCGCGCGCGTGCAGCTCGCCGACGGCGGCCGCGACCCGGCCGAGCACGCCGCGCAGCGCTTCGCCGCCCGCGCCGCGCGCGTACTCGCCCAGGCTCACGCCGCGCACCAGCTCCATCGTGAAGAACGCCTCATCGCCGTCGACCGTGAGGTCGAAGAACCGGACCAGCCCGGGCGCGTGGATGTCGGCGAGCGCGCGGAACTCCGCCTTGATCTGGATCACCGCCTCGAGCGACGGCGCACGGAACCGCTTGAGCGCGACGGTCGAACCGAGCGCGAGGTCGACCGCCTCGTGGACCTCGCAGCGCGCCCCGCGTCCCAGGCACCGCACGAGGCGGTACCGATCCGCGAGCACCTCCGGATCGCTCGGCGTCGCCACTCCTCGGACTCCAGACACGCGTTCGACGGTCCAGTGTAGCGACGCGGCCCGATCCGATGTGCGCCCCGGGTCGGTGTGACGTCACAGCTGCTGTCAAGACTGCGGCGCCACTCCGGAGTTGCGAAGATCCTGGACACCGCCGATGCGCAATTCGCGCAGCGCGCCCGCGCCGCCGCAACCGTGCGCGGGTCAGCTCGGCGGCCGGTTGGCGCTGATCGCCGCCGCGGCGGTCGCCGCGATCGACATGCCGTCGCACTCGCACAGCGCGCCGCTGCTGGTGTTGCCGCCCGAGTCCTGCAGGTAGAGCTTGGTCTTCTCGAATCCGCGCCGCGCGAACTGCTCCTCCTGGCTCTCGCGGCCGTCGCGGTCGTTGGGCTCGAGTTGACCTGGGTCGTCGCGACCGCGACCAGCCCCACCACGCGGTCGAACTCGCTCTGCGACTCGAGCACGACCAGGTAGTACGGATCTTCCTTACAGGAGTCAACCGCCTGGATCTACGCGATCACGACCGGAACGGCAGATCTACGATGTAATCCATCTTGCCAACATTCACCCCGTTGTGTCGGAGGATGTCATACGCTGTCGTCAGATGGAAGTGGAAGTTGGGGAGGGCGAAGTGATCGAGGTAGTCGCCGCCGCGCATCGACTTGCCGGCCATCCATGAATGGCTGCACGCGCGCTCCTCGGCGCCCTGGAACTCCTCGCGCTGGAAGCTGCCGAGGTACGCCACCACGGTGCGGATCCGCTGCCGGATCTCGGCCATCGTCTTCTCGGTGTCGGGGTGCGACGGCGGCTCCTTGCCGGTGAGCTTGGCGACCGTGTGCTTCGCCTGATCGCAGGCGGCCTGGATCTGGCGCACGAACGCGTACTGATCGGGCGCGAGCCGGGCGCTCGCGAGGACGTCGACGTCGAACTTCCTGGCGTCGGCGTGCGCGGCGGCCTTGTCGATCCACTTCTCGACGTTGGACAGCAGCTTGGTGAACACCGGAACGGTTGCGTCGTACAGGTTCATGGCCCGGACGCTACCGCAAACCTCTCGCAGCCGCCGGCGCTCCCGATCCCCCGATCGGGTGGGTCGGCGCGGCGCGGCCCGCACGACGCTCCCGCGGGCGCACCGTGGTAGCTTGACCGCGTGCCGGTCCCCGCCGAGCGGCGTCGCAGCTTCCTCGCGCGCCAGGTCGCGACGATGGCGCTGTCGCACGTCCAGGTCGACACGCCGATGGCGCTGGTCCGCGCCGCGGCGTGGTCGAACTCGCTGATGCGGATGGGCGTGCACCTGCCGCTGTTCCTGATCCACGACGTCGGGGTCATGCTGTCGATGTCGCGCGGCACCGGCGGCTACGTGCTGCGGCCGCGCGAGGCCCAGCTGGCGCGGATCAGCGTGCCACCGGGCGCCAAGCCGCAGCTCGATCAGTACCGCCGGTTGCTCGAGAACGTCGCCGCCAGCGAGGTCACCGAGCGGCTCGCCGGGCTGCGGCTGCGCGATGAGATGGTCGCCGTGCTGCTGTCGCGGATCCTCGGCGACACCTACAACCGCTGGCGCGACCGCAGCAAGGCGACCGGCGCCGAGCCGCTGCCGCTCGACCTCGGCATCCTCGGCGAGATCGACTACGCCGATCACTTCCGCGACTTCGATCCGCGCGGCCTGTGGGGGTTCGTCGAGCACCTGGTCGCGCAGTCGATGCACATCTACACCCAGGTCGAGCTGATCGACCTCGACACCGTGCGGCTGCTCGGCCTGTTCAAGGAGGACTGCGCGTCGGGCTCCGAGGCGCTCGGCGGCGCGATCGATCTCGTCGACCTGTTCGCCGCGCTGGGCTCGCCCGAGGCCAACGACGTCGCCAACTTCTCGCTCGACCTGTTGCCCAGCGTGCTGGAGACCCGGCGGTCGACCGGCGCGCAGACCTTCGCGGTCGACGGCTACGCGTCGATCGAGCGCAAGGGCAACATCGACTCGCTGGTGCTGTCCGAGCTCGCGTACGACCGCGAGATCTTCGAGCAGAAGGTGGTCGACTCCGAGCTGCTGTACTACGGCCGCGACAAGCAGCGCGAGGACGAGCGCCGGCTGCAGTACCTGCTGATCGACTGCTCGGCGTCGATGCGCGGCCAGCGCCAGGTGTTCGCCCGCGGCCTGGCGCTCGCGCTGATCAAGAAGCTCACGCTGGAGGGCGACGAGATCTGGGTCCGGTTCTTCGACTCGCGGCTGCACGAGACGATCAAGATCGCCCGGTCCGGCCAGGTCCCGGTGCCCTACCTGCTGTCGTTTCGCAGCGAGCGCGGCCGCAACTACAGCAAGGTGTTCCGCCAGCTCCTGGTCGAGGTCACCCGGCTGCGCCGCGAGCAGAAGCGCCGGGTCGTGCTCTACACGATCACCCATGGCCAGTGCCACATCGAACCCGAGCTGGTGACCGCGCTCAAGCAGCAGGCGTTCCTGTACGGCGTCGTCGTGCTGCCGTCGAGCGATCACCTCCCGGAGTTCGTGCCGCTGCTCGATCGCTCGCAGATCGTCTCGGGCGAGGTCCTGACCAACCGGGCCGAGCGCCAGCGCCGCGCGCTCGACATCGTCGGCGACGCGACCCGCGCCGCGCCGCGCAACGCCCCGCCGGTCGCCGCGGTGCCCAGCGACCCGCAGCAGAGCCGGCGCATGCAGCGCGTCACCGGCGACGACCCGCGCCACGCCGCCGACCGGCCGAAGGGATGACCGGCGTGGCCCGCAAGTTCAACTCGATCGAGTCGACCGCGGTCGAGGCCGAGGCGATGGTCCAGCAGGGCCGGTGGGTCGACGCCGAGCGCCACTACCGCGAGCTGATCGGCCAGACCCACGTCATCAACTACGAGTACGACGACTGGCTGCGCCGGCTCGGCGAGATCTATCGCCACCTCGGCCGGGCGCGCGAGGCCGCGTTCGTCTACCTCTACCTGCATTACTTCGACATGGCGCGCGCCCAGCTCGCCGGCGACGCGCCGGCGCACGGCGCGGCCAACGAGGTGTCCGCGCTGCGCGCCCGGCTCGCCGAGATCGAGAAGAAGTGGAGCGACGCGGCGCAGCTCTACCTCCAGGCCGGCCTGCGGGTCCACGCCGCGGTCGCGTTCGAGAAGGCCAAGCAGTACCCCGAGGCGGTCGGGGCGTGGAAGGCGCTGGTCCACCATCCCGGCCTGGCGGGCCCGGCGGGCCTGGCGAGCTCGGCCGGCGGGCTGGGCGGCAACGGCGCGGCGCCTCACGCCAGCCGCTCCGGCCACTCCGGCGCGGGCAGCCACGCGTACGAGGCCGCGCTCGTCCACTTCAACTACGGCCTGGCGGCCGTCCGGCTCGATCCGGGCTCGACCGAGGCCCGCCGCGCGCTGATCGAGAGCCAGCGCAAGCTCGAGCAGGTCGCCGACGACTTCGAGCAGGTCGGCGAGCTCGAGCGCGCGTTCGACTGCTTCCAGATCCTGCTCAAGCTCGGCAAGGAGTCGGCGCAGTTCGAGAACCTCGCCGAGGGCTACGTCAACTGCATCCGGGTGCTGCGGGACGACAACCTCAAGTTCTACGTCCTGCAGTACTACGAGGACTTCATCAAGCTCGCGCTCGAGCGCGGCGAGCTCCACGCCGCCGCGACGCTCTACCAGGAAGCCGCCGCGTTCGCCGCGCGCGCCGGGCTGCCCTACGACCGCCACTACCAGCACAAGTCGGCGCTGACCTGGATGAAGTGCGCCGACAAGTTCGTCGAGACCGGCGTGCCGGTCCAGATGGTCGAGAACGCCCTGCTCGCCGCCGCGTCGCAGCACTCGGCGGTCGGCGATTACCCCGCGGTGCGCGAGTGCTTCGACAAGCTCGCCGGCCTCGAGCTGCCCGAGCGCGCCAGGAAGCGGTTCGCCACCATCGCCCAGCGCTACCGCGGCCTCGCCGCGCCGCCGGTCGAGCTGCCCGGCCTCCCCGACTACCTCAAGCAGCAGCACGCCTACGCCGACATCTGGTTCGTCGACCTGCTCGAGTGGGAGATGGACGGCGACCCCTACGCCGTCGCGGCCTCGATCGTCGGTGATCTGCGCTACCCCAACGGCATCCGCCGCCGCGCCCTCGTCGTCCTGCTCACCCTCGCCGACGCCCAGACCCGCCGCGCCCACTCCGAGCCCGAGACCCTGGTCCTCGTCGCCGAGCTGCTAGGCGAGCTGCAGTCCTACGCCGCGCTGTCCCCGCTCGAGAAGCTGTTCGGCAGCGCCGACGCGGTGATCCGGCGCGCCGCGGTCCGCGCGCTGCGCTATCTCTACTTCAAGCGCTCGTTCGTGATCGTGCGCAAGGCGCTGACCGATCCCGACGCCCAGGTCCGCGAGGCCGCGCTCGTCGCGATCGCCGGCCTGCACTTCCCGCACGCCTTCAACCCGCTGGCCCGGATCTACCGCGAGACCAGCGATCCGCGGGTCCGCGCCTCCGCGCTGCAGTCGATCGGCAAGATCCAGACCGTCGAGGCCGGCGAGTTCCTCGTCATGGTGCTGCGCCAGGAGACCGGCAGCCTGCGCGAGGCCGCCTACGCGGCGCTGACCCAGATGGACAACGCCGACGTGATCCCGATCCTCCGCCAGCACCACGAGATCGAGACCAACCCGGGCGTGCGCGACACCCTCGGCGACCTGCTGCGCCGGCACTGAGCTGCCGCGGGTTCGACTCCCGCCGCCGCCACGATTTTCGGCTTGAAATCACTCAGGAAACTCTCGGGTCAGTGCCGCCGAGTCTGAATCCTGCCCAAACCTGCCTGACGCTGCATCCCGCTCGGCCGGATCGAGCGACTCCTCGATGATCTCCGCTGCCTCGCGGGCGGTCGTCGCCGCGATCTGCGCCAGATATGCGTCCGCCGCACTCGCGAGCCGTCTGGCAGCACCGCATCGGCGGCGACGGTGGGAGCGACGCTGCCCCTCGACACCGGCGCCGCTGGCCTACTGCTCCACCGCCCGCCGCGCTCGGCGAGCAGCTCTTGGACGACGTCCAGCACGAGCACCGCGGGCGAGCGCCGGGCCGGGCCGGTACGCCAAGCGCCGCGAGCATGAGCTCGGCGAACACCAGGTCCGCGACCAGCGCCGCCGCGATCGCCGCCGTCGCGGGCGAGCACCCGAGCACCGCGAGCCTCGGGCCGAGCCGGTGACGCCAGCGCCGCCGCCCTGATCAACGAGCCGCTCCACCGCCGCCGAGCTGGTGACGCCGGTGCGGTTCGAGCTCCACGGCCGCGCTCGCCAGCGCCGCGGTGTCGAGGTTGCCGCCGCAGCCGAGGACGACGTCCAGCTCGCGCTCACCGCGACCAGCGCGCGCTCCTCGTGACCGACAGCCGGCCGCCGCGGTTCGCGCTCGACCACGTGCGCGCCGTCCAGGGAGCCCGGCTTCGCGGACGAAGCAAACGCTACACGCACCTGTCAACAGCTCCATCCGGTGTCGGTTGGTTTGCCAAGCTTGGCGGTGGGCACGTGGTGTAACTGACCGGCGTTACCCTCACGGTCGGGTGCGCCGAACTCGACCACGTTGATCTGCGGGAGTCCGACAACTTGTTGGAGTGTGGGATCCTGGATGAAGACATCCCAGTGATAGCCGGCGCCCTGAGCGATATTGGGACGAGCCCAGCCGTTGCCATGCTTGTCGAGCCAGGCCGGTTTGGATTCGATCGTCCGATGTGCTGGCGTCGCGCCCTTCCACCAGTGTCCGGGCGGGCAGAATGGATAGCGTGCGCCATCCGACGACGAAGGCAGGCGCCAGTCGAAGCGCGCGGTCCATCGCTCGCGAATGTTCCGAGGGTGGTGGACGCAGAGGATCTGCCGATGGCCGATACCCTTGGGCTGGACGTGAAGCACCCAGCGCGTGGTCTCATCGAGCGTGCTGCCGCCCGCGGCATGGGAGGCGAGGTTGCGACCGGGGATGCGCCGCGTGAGCATCACGACGTCCTGGTCCGCAACTACGGCGCGGAGCGTCGCGCGAGCCATCTTCTCCTCCCAGGACACTCCGAGCGCGTGGTCTCCGAACAGCTGCGCGAACCCGGCCCACCAGGCCTTACCGGCGGCTGGTACGAGGGCAGGCACGTACCGGGTGGAGGTCACGGCCCACTTGCGTAGCTCTTGGAGCACGCGCCGGGCGCTCGGTCCGAGCTGGCGCTCCAGGGGCCGAGCGAAGTCAGTCCAGAGATCGCGCCAGTACTCGTCGAGCTGGACCAGCTGAATGGCGTGGTCGCGGCACGTCCGGATCACAAGGGTGAGATCGCGTTCGACGTCTTGATCCGCACGTGGAAGGAACAGGGCGGGATCGAGCAAGCCTATCACGGCGCTTCGTCGGATTCCGGTTCTTCGCCGCTAATCATCTCTACTGGGCTGGCGGTCGGCGCCATCGATTCGGTCTTATCAAGTTTCGCGTAGTAGATCGCGCTTTCCTCGTCGGTTGCTTCGTCCATGAAGTCGGCAGGCCAACTCTCGCCAAAGCCGCCCTCAGCTGTGAGTCGACTCGTGGTTACCGTGGAGCGCCCTGACGCATCCTGCTCGACGCTTAGCACGACAACGTTGGCGAGCAACCAGTCCTCAAGTTCGCTTCCGCGGCCGGCGCGCGCGACCAGCCCGCGCAACCGGCGAACAAGATGATCGCTGTGCGTCTCGACCAGGAGCCGGCGGTTAGACATCGCCAGGCTTACAAGCCAATGAGCGAGTCGGCTCGCAACCTTAGGATGAAGGTGCGCCTCCGGTTCTTCGAGAGCGATATGCGTGAACGAGCGGCAAGTCGCCTGGTATTCGGCCAAGGTCGTGTCTTTCGGAGGGCCCGTGAACCTCTGCGGATCTGCAAACAGACCGAGTTCGATCAGCGGTATCAAGTATCCGAGTCCCCGACCGACGTGGACGAGGCTCGCGTTGCCGAACATGAGTCGAAAGCCGACTTCTTGGACGTCCTCCACGCGAACGGATGCATGGACGGACAGGGCTTCCATGACCTCGTTCACCGCCTGCACGAAGGGCCTCGCGAGGACGCGGTCCAACGCGTTGGGACGACCCGGCAGGGTCGGTGGTGGCAAGAAATGGACGATGTCTCGCTGGCGTCTGTGCAGCAGCTGCGCAGCAAGCTCGCCACTCACTCCCAGTTCGTTCGGAGCTGTCGTCGCCGCTTTGAACAGACTCGGAGGAGGTTGGCGGGTCGAGCCCAGGTAGTGCATCTCTGCCAGTAACTCTTTGAGGCTTTGCAGCGGCGGAGCGAATACGACCAGGAATGCATTGTGCCAAGCCCTCTGTCGATCTCGCTTTCCCAGCTTGTTGCGGTCGATGTGCAAGCGCGGAATAAAGTGATCGAGTTCTACGTCAATTTCGAACGCAAATTCGCCCTTCCAAGACAGCAGATTCCTGGGATCCTCGCTTACGAGGATCTCAATTTTTGTTTGTTGCTCTCCTTTGCCAGAAGTGAGTGCGACAGAAGAAATCCTAGCAGTGCCGTCGATATCCACGGTCTTGAGCGTCATCGCGGTCCGAAGCACGCCGTGATCAGGCGGGGACGCGAGCCACTTGATCCCAGAATGCTTTGCGAGGTTATCGAGATCGGCGCCGCGCAGCTGAGCGATAGCATTCTCGAAGTCGACTTCGCATTCCCATTCGACGGTGATGATGGGGCCATGTGTCCTGTCGGGCTCGTTTTCAAAGCCAGGCCTCGGATCTTCGGCCGCCGGCCAGCCGAACGTGAGCTCGCGCAAATTGAAGGCATCGACTGTGCCGTCGAGGCGTAGCATCACCTCGGGGTTCACGTCGCGCAGCGTCTGCTTGAGGAGCAAAAGGCTCTGGATGAGCGTGCTCTTCCCGGAGTTGTTGCGGCCGAGGATGATCGTGAGCGGTGCGAGCTCGACGCGCGTGTTGTGTTCGAACGACTTGAATCGCTCGATGGTGATGGCCAGCAGCTTTGCGTTGCTCATCGTTTCAGGCCTACGCCTGGGCCCAGGGTAACGAACCCTAGCCTCACCAACAAGTCTTGATGAGCGCGCCCCAGGTCCGCCCGCGCTCTCGGCGCGCAGCCCGAGCGCCTGCAGCTCTGGGCGACGTCCAGCACGAGCGCCACGGCCGCGTCGAGGCCGCCGCCACCACCACCGCGCTCGCCGCCGACCGGCCGCAGCTCCTGAGCGACGTCGGGGGCAGCACCCGAGCACCGCGAGCGCCGGGCCGAGCTGGTGGCGCCGGTGCCACCGCTGCGATCTGCGCGCAGCTCGATCGCCTGCAGCTCCTGGGCGACGTCCAGCACGAGCGCCGCCACCGCGCCGAGCCGGGCCGGTGTCGCCAGCGCCGGCGCCGGGCTCAGCGACTGCCCGGGCCGCCTGCAGCTCCTGGGTGACGTCAGCCGGCACGGTCGCGCACCCAAGTCGAGATCGCGAGCGCGACCAGGTCGCGCACCATAGCCAGCGCCTGCTACTCGTCCAGCAGCTCCTCGATCCGGCGCAACACGCGCCGCAGGGCCTTCGGATCGGCCCCGGAGCGGCGCAGTGCCCGCGCCGCCTCCAGCGCCGCAGCGATGGGATCCGCTACGTCCTGCAGCGGTTCCGCTGCAGCTCGCTGCGTTCCGCTGCGCTCCACGGCGTTCGTGGTACCATCGACCAGGCGAAGTGCGCGGGATTCCACGATCGGAGCGTCGTGGAGCGCATTGTCAGCCGGGTTCGACTCCCGCCGCCTCCACGACCACATTTTCACAATTTCGGTTGGTTACCGCCGCCGGTAGCGAGTGGTAGCGAGCCGCCCGCTACCGTTGCAGCGGACCCGTTGGCTGCCTGCGGGTGCCCCCGAGCCTCGGGCGTCAGTGCTCTTCGGTCTCGAGCAGCTTGTCCATCGTCACCCCGATGCTCGGCACGCCACCTGCGAACATCGTCCCCGTGCGTCGAGCCTTGTAGCGGTCCTTCGCGAGCTGGTCGACGTGCGTGGGCAGCGAGATGTAGCCGACCTCGGCCGAGAGCTCGCGCACCACCTGGAGGTAGAACGTGACGAAGCGGTCGACCTCGGAGCGAAAGATCGACCTGGCGTTGACGTAGATGAAGATCGGACGCGACAGCGGCTGATAGGTCCCGTTCGCCACCGTGGTGGGCGACGGCGACACCGGGCCGTCGCCGTTCGCGTTGTTCCCATCGTCGATCGCGACTGCCTTCAGCTTGGGCTGATTGCGGAGGTAGGCGTAGCCGAAGTAACCCAGCGCGTTCTCGTCGTCGGCGACGCCGCGCACGAGCACCGTGTCGTCCTCGCTGCCGTGTAGTCGGTCCGGCTGGCCCGCTGTTGTCCGACGATCGCCTGCGTGAAGTAGTCGAACGTTCCCGAGTCGTGACCGGGCCCGAAGAGGTGCAGCCGCCGATCGGGGAAGCTGTCGCGAACCTGCTTCGAGCTCGTGACGGTCCCCGTCGCGGCCGGCTCCCACATGCGCTTCAGCTCGGCGACCGTGAGGTGATCGGCCCACGTGTTTCTTGGTGTTCACGACGACCGCGAGCCCGTCGTAGCCGATCGGCAGCTCGATGACGTCCACGCCCGAAGCGCGGCAGGCATCGAGCTCGCTCTGCTGGATCGGTCGAGACGCGCCCGAGACGTCGATTTCGTTCGCGCAGAGCTTCTTGAAGCCGCCCGTCGTGCCCGATTCGTTGACCGTCGCCGATGCGATGCCCTGCTTCTCGGCCTCCTCCGAAACGATCTTGGACACCAGATAGACCGTGCTCGAACCATCGACGCGGACCGGCGCCCCTTTCGGCGCGGGTGGCTCATCGTGGTGATCGGCGTTGCATCTCTACATGCCTATATGCGAATGTAGTGATGGTGCCAAGCCCGCAACCGCACGCGTTGTGCGACAACTCGGTGACGAACGTGCGACAGAGCGCCGGTCTGTCGACGACGACACTGGCTGCCGAAGCCGCGGGAGCGGCGCTCGCAATCCCGCCGTCGCGCTCGGCGTGGGCGGTCGCGGCAGCGACAAACGGCGCGCTGGTGACCGTCGAGCGAACCTCGGTGCGCAGATCGTCGGCGCGGCCGTCGGCGCCGCGTCCGCTGCTGCGATGCGCGACGCAACCGCGATCGCGCCCACCACAGAACTGCAATTCACCCGGTCGCCGTCCCTTGCTCATCCGGTTGTGCTTGGATATTTGAATGTGGCGATACACGCCCACCCACCCACAGGAGACCCAGCGTGAGCACCCGGATCGGCATCAATGGCTTCGGACGAATGGGACGCCTGGCGCTGCGCGCGGCATGGGGGTGGCCGGACGTCGAGTTCGTCCACATCAACGAGACCAAGGGCGGCGCGGAGACCGCGGCGCACCTCCTGGAGTTCGACTCGGTACACGGCCGCTGGCCGCACGGCGATGGCGCTCGGCGTAGCGCTCGGCAACTTCGTCCCCGGGTTCACGCGCGCGCTCCTCAAGCTGAGCATCGGCACGACATCGATCCCGATCGCGGTCGGCCTCATCCTCATGATCGCCGCTGGTCGAGGTACCCGTGATGCTCGGCCTCGTTCATGCGTCCCTGTGGGCGCAACGTCGGTTCTTTCGTACATCGGAGCTCATATGACCGCTCAGCTCGTCCTGTTCGCCTGCACCCACAATGCGGGCCGTTCGCAGATCGCGAACGCGTTCTTCAACCAGCTCGCCGACCCGACGAAGGCGCGCAGCATCGCCGCCGGGCTCGCGGCGGCCGACCGCGTCTACGACGAGGTGATCGAGGCGATGGACGAGGCCGGGCTCGATCTCTCCGGCGTGCAGCCGATCGAGCTGACCGGTCGCATGCTGACCGAGCTGAACTTCCTCGTCACCCTCGGCTGCCCCGAGCGCTGTCCGACGATTCCGTTCTCGCGCCGGCAGGACTGGCGCTTGCGAGATCCTCGGGGGCTCGGGCTCGACGAGGTACGCGAGATTCGCGACGAGATCCGCGGCCTTGTGGTCGAGCTGATCCATGACCGGGGCTGGAGTTACGACTCACGAATCTCTGCGTCCTTTCGGAGCGAGCCTCGTCTCCCGATTCAGGAGAATCAAGATGAGTGACCTGACCGCAGACAAGACGCGGACGATCGTCCGCGAGCACTACGCGAATGTTTCGACCAAGGGCGCCGGTTGTGCGCCCGGCTGCTGCGGCCCGATGCCCGCGGACCAGTCGCTCTCCCTGGGCTACTCCGAGGGCGACCTCGCGGCCGTACCCGAGGGTGCGAACCTCGGTCTCGGCTGCGGCAACCCGAACGCGATCGCGGCACTCAAGGCAGGCGAGACCGTGCTCGACCTCGGCGCGGGTGGCGGCTTCGACTGCTTCCTCGCGGCGCGTGCCGTGGGCCCGGCCGGCAAGGTGATCGGCGTCGACATGACGCCGGAGATGGTCTCTCGCGCGCGGGACAACGCCCGCAAGGTCGAGGCGAAGAACGTCGAGTTCCGGCTCGGCGAGATCGAGCACCTGCCGGTCGCCGATCAGACGGTCGACGCGATCATGTCGAACTGCGTGATCAACCTGTCGCCCGAAAAGCAGGCCGTGTTCGGCGAGGCGCTGCGTGTGCTGAAGCCGGGCGGCCGGCTCGCGATCAGCGACGTCGTCGCGATCGCGTCGATCCCACCGGAGCTCCAGACCCAGGCCGCCGCACTCGCGGGCTGCATCGCGGGCGCGTCGCCGCTCGACGAGCTGAAGCAGATGCTCGCGAAGGTCGGGTTCGTCGACATCACCGTGACGATCGCGCCGAGGAGCGCCGAGATCGTCGACGCGTGGCTCGCAGGTGCGAGCAAGTTCATCGCGTCGGCGACGATCGAGGCGAAGCGCGTCGATCCGAACGCGCCCAAGGCGTCGAAGTCGCCGGCCTGCTGCCCGCCGGGCTGCTGCGGATGACCATGACCGCGGTGCCGTGGAGCGATGTTGCGGCGCGGCTCCGGCCGTTCGTCGCCCACCGCGTGCCGTCGAACGACATCGATGACGTGCTCCAGGACGTGCTCGTGCGCATGCACCGCGGCCTCTCCGATCTGCGCGACAACGAACGCTTCAGCGCCTGGATGTTCCAGGTCGCACGGAACGCGATCGTCGATGCGCGGCGCAAGCATGCGCACGCGCCCGTCGATGGCCACGACCTCGACGACGCGCAGGCAGAACCGAGCGCGAACGACGACCGCGAGGCCGCGACCGCGCTCTCCGGCTGCGTCTCGCTGTTCGTCGCGCAGCTGCCGTCGCCCTATCGCGAGGCGATCACGCTCGTCGAGCTGGAAGGCAAGACCGCGAAGGAAGCAGCGGAGATGGCTGGCATCTCGGTCTCGGGCATGAAGTCACGTGTCCAGCGCGGACGCGCGCGGCTGCGCGAGTTGTTCGATCGGTGCTGCGAGATCGCGGTGGACGCGCGCGGGAAGCCGACGGACTTCACGCCGCGCGGTCAGCCATCGTGCAAAGGCTGCGGCTGATCGTCGTGACCTGCGGCACGCGAACATCGCGCAGACCTTCGACTTCGGAAGCGTCCATGGCGCCTGCTTCCCCGCGATCCCGAGCGACGCTGGCAGACCGCCGCCGAGATGCGGTCGGCGCTGTCGGACGTCGCCCGGGGCATGGTCGTTCACATCGGCCCACCGCAGATCGCGGGCTGGATCGGGTGGGCGGACTGGACACTTTGTCTGTACGACCCTCTGCGCCGGTCTCGCTGTGCCAGGATTGCAGCGATCCGAGGCCGACCGCTGCAGAACCGCGGGCTTCCGCGTCGCTGCGCGCTGGCTCAGCTCTTGCTCATGTTCCGATCATGGCAAGCAAGTCCCTGATCGCGTCGAGACGACACGGCGCCGGCGTGGCAGGCGACGGGATGAGGGGCGCGGTGATCGTCGTCGGAGGCAGCGGTGGCATGTCGGAGCGCTACCGAGCGGTCGTCGCGGAGCGCGGGCTGGAGCTGCGCCACTTCGAGAGCCGTGTCCCCAACGGCACGCGACGCTTCGTCGGTCGCGTCGCTGCCGTCTTCATCATGGTCGGAATGGTCTCCCACGCGCTCCGCGATCAGGTGCAGGCGCTCGTCCCCGACGGCGCTCCCGTGGTCTACTTGCGATCGGCGTCGATCTCCGCCCTGCGGAGCGCGGTCGCCACCGCGCTGAGCTCGAGCACCTCGGCTGACGCGTAGCTTCGGCCCGGGGCGAAGCTCCACGGGGGCGTTTCTCTGATCGCAGCGGCGTGGATCACAGTCTCGGCTCGGCCTGGATCGCAGCCCTACGCGAGGAGCTCGTCGACGGAGGCTGCCGACAAGGAGCGATCGAGCCAGCGCTCCAGCACAGCGAGATCCATACACTCCGTGATGCAGCGCCGCTGCTCGGGGGTCGGCTCGAGCCCGCGCCGGGCCAGGATCTTCAGCAGCGCGGCCACCTCACCCTCGGCTCTGCCCTCGGCTCTGCCCTCGGCTCGAGTCTGCTGGACTTGCTGGCGCTGTGTCTCGCTGAGGAACTTTTCAAGCCGGGGATGCATCTCGATGGCCTTTCGTACCGCTGTGCTCAGGTTCGCCTGGATCAGAAGAGAGTATAGCAGCCGCTGGTCCTCGGGGAGCTGCGAGATCGCCGTCGTCGCGGCAGAGGCGATCGCCGTGGCGGTTGCGACATCGCCCTGACCGTGCGCCATCACGGACAGTACCGCCAGCTGCGGTTCGCGTCGCGCCTCCTCGTGGTCCGTCACATTCGGGATGCCCTCGGGGCCCACGACGAGTGGCCAGAACCGAATTCCACCTCCGATGTCGACGGTCCTGGCTGCCCAGGTCGCGGTCGCCGGATCGGGCGTCACAACGATCACGACAAACGGGCACCTGTGCCGCTCGCGCG
>JBGQCL010000152.1:0-23423 GCA_041495365.1 Kofleriaceae bacterium
ATCCGCTACCTCGCGGGCCTCGACCGCGCCACGGCCGCCCGCCACGAGGCCCGGCTGCACGCCCGGCTGCGCGAGGCGCTGGCCGCCGCGCCCGGGGTCCGCGTGCTGGGCGAACCCGAGGCCGCGGTCGTCGCGTTCACCGTGGCCGGGGCGCACCCGCACGACGTCGCGACGATCGTCGATCGCGAGGGGGTCGCGATCCGCAGCGGCCACCACTGCGCCGAGCCGCTGCACCACCGGCTCGGCGCCGAGGCGAGCGCCCGCGCCTCGCTCGCGCTGTACAGCGACGACGCGGACGTCGATGCGCTGATCGCCGCGCTGGCCCGCGTGCGCGAGGTGTTCCGGTGACCGGGCGCACGCGGTTCGAGCCGACATGACCGACGAGCTGTACCAGGCGACGATCGTCGACCACGACCGCGCACCGCGCAACGCCGGCGCGCTGGCCGCCCCGACCCACCAGGCCACGATCGATAATCCGCTGTGCGGCGACACCGTCACGCTCCACGCGCGGATCGAGGGCGGCGTGATCCGCGGCATCGCGTTCGAGGGCCGCGGCTGCGCGCTGTCCCGCGCGGCGGCGTCGATCATGACCACGATGGTGCACGGCCGCACGACCGACGCGTCGCGCGAGCTCGCCGCCGCGTTCGAGCGCTTCGTCCAGGCCGCGCCCGACGCCGCGGTCCCCGAGGGACTCGGCGAGCTGCGTGCGTTTGCCGGCGTACGTAGATTCCGATCGCGGCGGGTGTGCGCCTTGCTCGGATTTCGCGCACTGCTGCGCGCCCTGGACCCGACAACGTGAGGGTCAACTACAGCCCTGTCGACGATGGCCCGATCGGACCAACGTAATGGAGAGCATGGCGATCCCCGAGCGTGCACCGACACCGCACGAGCGACAGACCGCGATCCTGGAGCGCATTGCGACCAACGCTCCACTGCAGGGCACGCTCGATGCGCTGATCGCTCACATCGAGGCCCAGATTCCGGGCTCGATCGGCTCGCTCTACCTGCTCGACCCCGACGGCCGCCACCTGCGCTGCGCGTCGGCCCACGGGCTGCCGCTGGCGTACCGCATCGCGTCCGACCGGGTCGCGATCGGCCCGTGCGAGGGCTCGTGCGGGACTGCCGCGCACCGCCGCCAGCCGGTGTTCACGACCGACATCGCCGGCGATCCGCTGTGGCGCGCGCGCCGCGAGCTCGCCGCGAGTCACGGCCTGGCCGCGTGCTGGTCGACGCCGATCCTGTCGCGCCGCCGGCCCGATCGCACCGTGCCGCTCGGCACGTTCGCGGTCTACTTCCGCGAGCCCGCCGCGCCCGAGCCCGCCCACCGCGAGGTGCTCGCGCACGCCGAGCACCTCGCGTGCATCGCGCTCGACGCCGAGTACGCGATCCGCGAGCTGCGCGAGAGCGATGCGCGGCTGCGGATGTTCGTCGATCACGCGACCGACGGGTTCTTCGTCCACGACGGCGTGACCGACGAGGTCGTCGAGGTCAACCAGCAGGCCTGCGTCAGCCTGGGCTACGCCCGCGACGAGCTGATCGGTGCGACGACCTGCCTGTTCGATCACCACGTCTCGCGCGAGATGCTCGACGAGATCTCGCGGCGGCTCGCGAGCGGCGAGATCGTCACGATCGACTCGCGCCACGTGCGCAAGGACGGCAGCGCGTTCCCCGTCGAGGTCCGGATCCGCGCGTTCGAGGCCCGCGGCCAGATGTTCCACCTCGCGCTGGTCCGCGACACCACCGCGCGCAAGGAGCTCGAGGACCAGCTGCGCCACGCCCAGAAGATGGAGGCGGTCGGCCGGCTCGCGGGCGGCGTCGCGCACGACTTCAACAACCTGCTCACCGTGATCAACGGCTACACCGACGTGCTGCTCGATCAGGTGACCGACGACGCGCCGGAGCACGCCGACCTCGCGATGATCCGCGACGCCGGCGACCGCGCGGCGGCGCTGACCGCGCAGCTGCTGGCGTTCAGCCGGCGAACCATCATCGCGCCCAAGGCGCTCAACCTCAACGTCCTGGTCGAGCGCATGGTCAAGATGTGCAAGCGGATCATCGGCGAGAACATCGTGCTCACGACCCACCTCGATCCGGATCTCGATCCCGTGATGGCCGACGCCGGGCAGATCGAGCAGGTCGTGATGAACCTGGTGGTCAACGCGCGCGACGCGATGCCGCGCGGCGGCCGGCTCTCGCTCACGACCCGCAACTACCGCGCGCTGACCGGCAGCCACGTCCGGCTGACCGTGACCGACACCGGCGAGGGCATGTCCGACGAGGTCCGGGTCCGGGTGTTCGAGCCGTTCTTCACCACCAAGCCGCAGGGCCAGGGCTCGGGGCTCGGGCTCGCCACCGCGTACGGCATCGTCGAGCAGGCCAACGGCCAGATCCGGGTCGAGAGCACGCCCGGCAGGGGCAGCTCGTTCAGCGTGATCCTCCCCGTGATCGACGCGGTGGAGCCCAGCTCTCCGCTGGTCACCCGCGACCGGCCGCGCGGCACCGAGACCGTGCTGCTCGCCGAGGACGAGGACGCGGTGCGCCGGCTGGTCCAGCGCGCGCTGGAGCTCCACGGCTACAGCGTGCTGCCGGCGAGGAACGGCGAGGAGGCCGAGCAGATCGAGCGCTCGCACCTCGGGCCGATCCACCTGCTCATCACCGACGTCGTGATGCCCGGGATGGGCGGCCGCGAGCTGGCCGACACCATCAAGTCGCGCCGGCCTCAGCTCAAGATCCTCTACATGAGCGGCTACACCAACGACGAGGTCGTCCGCCACGGCGTGACCCTGGCGCGCGACGCGTTCCTGCAGAAGCCGTTCACCCCCAGCGGCCTGGTCGCCATGGTGCGCGCCGCCTTCGCGGGTCACGCGGATCCCGGCGAGCTCGCAAGGTCCGGCGAGCTCCACTGACTCCGGGGCTGACGACATCCGTCACACCGACCGGCAATGCAGCAGCTGCCAGTGGGTCGTGCTTGTCTCGATCCCGCTGGACAGGCGACGATCGACGGCGATGTGGTACCGGCATCTGGCGGTCGCCGCGGCGTGCAGCGCGTGCGGCGCGGTCAACAACCAGCCCGCCGAGGCCGCGGCCGACGCGCCGGCCGACGCGCCCGTGGCACAGACGTACCACGGCGCGGTATCGGCGAGCACGCCGGTGGCGTTCGGCGGCGCGCCGGAGTGCTCGTACACGGTGACGCTCCGGCAGACCGACATCCAGCTCGGGATCCTGCCCTCGGGGCAGGTCACCCGCGGTCAGGTCCAGACGCTCTACGATGAAGCGATCACCAGCACCTGCGGTCATCCCCCGGCGAGCCCGACGATCTCGAACTACACGTTCGCGTCGGCGACCGCCAGTGGCATCGGCATGACGCTGACGTTCCCGGAGAAGCCGGGCGACAAGCCCGGCGCGTCGCTGGTGATCGCGCTGTCCGCGCCGGGGGCGACCTACCAGGCGCAGCTGACGTTCCACCGCACCGATCAGGGCGGGGTGCTCGCCTGGACGGTCACGATGTCCGCGACGCTCGCGCCGCAGTAGCCCGCCCTCCGATCACCGGGATCAAGCCGCTCCTGCTGGGCTGACGGCCGTCGGCGAGCCGGCTCAGCTCCGCCCAGGCTTGTCGGGCGGGGGCTCGAGAGCGGCGAGCATGTCGGCGATCTCCGGCGGTGGGCGCCCGCCGGCCGCAACCAGCCGCCGGAGAATCGCCTCGGAGATTGGAACCAGCGATGTAACCCCCCGATCGAGCACGCGCTGCGGATCCGCACCGCGCGCGAGCAGCAGTTCGACGAGCTGCTCGTGGCGGTACCACGCCGCGTTCTCGAGCGGGCTGGCGTGGCGCGCTCGGGCCGTGTTGACGTTGGCGCCACGCGCGAGCAGCAGTTCGACGATCGTGCGATCGCCCCGCTTAGCCGCGAGCGCCAGCGGCGTGTCCCACCGCGCCGTGTCACGGTCTGGATCCGCGCCGTGGTCGAGCAGCAGCTCGACGATCTCTCGCGACCCGGCGCGGACGGCAGCGAGCAGCGGCGTGGGCGCGGCGCGCGCACGCAGGCGCGACCACCGCGACCCGTCGGGAGGTGCGCCGCTCGCGAGCAGCTCCCGCACGGCGTCGATGTCACCGCGTTCGATGCTGTCGAGCAGCCTGCGCGCCTTCATCGAAACCAGCTGGAGAAGCTGGCCCAGCCTACCAGCGCGCCGATGGCACCGCCAACGCTGACGTCGACCGCCGGCGCGTAGTACGGGGCGGAAGATGCCCCAGCTGCTGTTGAGCAGGTTGCCGAGGTCCTCGATGTCGACCACGACCCGGGCGCGCTGACCTAACGCGCCGTCGTCTGCTCCGAAGTGATTCGAGGGTTCGTCGGGTCCGACATCGACGCCCGGCAGATCGTCACCGTCGAGGCGACGGACGCCAGGGAACTACCTTCGAGCTCATGGCGATCTTGGTGGCAATGACGTCGAGCGTGCCCCACTCGTCGAATCCTATTCGAAAGTGTCGCACTTCGGATTCCGGACGGCCCCGAATTCTCGTCCCGGTGTGGTCTCGCCACCCCCCGCGTGATGCCATCGTCTCGATATAGGCTGAATTCTGGATCTCGATCAGTCCGAAGTCATAATCACTCTCGTGTTGCGGGTGCTCTTCGTATGCCGCAGCGCTCTCGATCCAGCGAAACTCGAGAACATCTGAGAATGTGATCTCGCCAAGCAGGATCGTCTGATCGGCTGCTATCTCGGATGCATAATAGTCAACCGTGACGCTCAGCGACGTGTTACCACCGCCCACAATGACTAGCTGTGGGCAGTCTTCGTACTGAGTAGTTTGTCCTGGAATTGGCAATATTTTATACACCATTCCATCCTCTCCAGATCATGGTAGCAGTGCCGAGACTCATGGTGGCAATGTAACGATACGCAAAATTTGTTTATTCTGCTGATGTGGCGTCACCGCGATGCTTCGTGATGGCAGCACTCCGCCTGCCAGGGGCCGTTCCGTCAGTCGACGTAGCACCTCAGCGTTCGGACGTCTCTCCTGGGTCCTCGTGGGCTTCATGCCTGCCAAGCTCAACGCTGCCAGACCCCGATTATTGATCGCGACCAGTTGCTGTCCTAGTCGGAAGTATTCGATCCGAAGCAAATCGGGGCTGATTTTTCCGGTCAGAAGCAAGTCTTTTACTTGTAGCAGAGATTTGCCTGCGATCTCCTTCGGAACGCCCTCCTTGATCGAGAAGGCCGGGTCGATCCTTGCCTGACCAAACAAGATCTCTTTCGGTTTTCTCTCCCGGTCGTCATCGTCGGGCTTGGGGGTTGGGTCGGGCCGCGGAGCTGGGTCAGGTTTTGGCTGGGGTTCCGGTGACCTGTGTGGAGGTGGAACCGGGACAGGAGTCGGAGTCGGTTGCGGCTGCGGCTGCGGCTGTGGCTCCGGCTCTGGCTCCGGGCGCGGTGCGGGGCGAACCGGTACGATCGGGATCGGACGGTTCAGCAGCGGCAAGCCCGGGTGAGGTACGCCCCAGGGGTTGCCGAACTGTGCGATCGAGTTCATGCGTGTGTACTGGAGAGCGCCAGTTCCCAGGATCGCGCCGCCGGTCGCGAGAATGCCCGCGCCGGCGACCACGGCAGGGCCTCCCGAAGCGACGGCCGCAGGGGCACCAGCACGGGCCGCCATCGGTAGTCCTCTCCTCGCGGCGAGGTTCTTGATGTGCGCGAGTGCGCGCTCGAGCGCCTCGAGTACGCTCGCGGGATTCACCCCTTCACCTTCCGTTCCCGTCGGATCCGACAGCCGGACCGGGTTGTTGCGCGCGTAGCGGTAGAGGTTCGGCCCGTCGACGAGGCCCGCCGGGTCGGCGCTGGTCCACCGTCCGAGCCAGGCCGCGTAGTAGCGCGCGCCGTGGTAGTACAGGCCGGTCTCGTCGTCGCGCTCCTTGCCGGTGTAGCGGTAGCGGCGCGCGCTGACGTCCGTGGTCGATGACGACGCCTGCCAGGACGTACCGCCGTAGGGGAAGTACTCCTCGTAGGTGATCACGCCGCCGCTGTCGTCGAGCTCGGCGGCGGTCGAGTCGAGGTGGTTGGCGAGCTGGTAGCGCTGCCGCGTGGTCGGCGTGAACCCGGGGATGCTGGTGTCGACGGTCTTGGTCTCGACCATGGCCGCCAGGCGCGCCGCATCGTTGACGTGGAGCGTCTGGCGCTCCAGGGCGACCGCGCGGGTGGCGAGGTTGCGGTTACGGTACAGCTCGTAGCCATCGAGGTAGATCCGCTCCTCGACGACGCCGCCGTGCTCGTAGGCCTTGCGGACTCGCTGGCCGCTGGCGTCGTAGGCGAAGTAGACCTGGCCGCCGCCGCCGCGGTCCGCGAACACGAACCGCTGCGCGTGATCCCACCCGAGCCGGGTCAGGTGGGGCATGGTGATCATGTTGCCGGCAGCGTCGTGAGTGTAGACTGCCGAGAACGTGCCATCGGCGTCGCCCGGCAGACTGGTGCCGAGCAGCCGGTTGCTGTCCGGGGCGTAGTGGTAGGCGCGCGTCCAGCCGGACGGTCCGGTCCCGAGTGGCTGGTGCGAGACCTGCTCGAGGTTGCCGACCGGATCGTAGGCGTAGGTCTCCTGGTAGCGCCGCAGCGTCTGCAGGTCGTTGGGGTGATCGAGCACCAGCAGGTCGGCGTCGCCGGCGCCGGGCTGCTGCCCCGGGTGCTCGCGGCCCTGGGCAGTCACGAGCTGGTAGATCGGGTCGTAGGTGTACAGTCCGTCGGCCGAGACATCGGGGTTACCGTACGAGACCGCGTCGCTGACCTGGACGATGTTGCCGACCGGGTCGTACTCGTAGCGCAGATCCTGGAGCAGCTTGCCGTCGCCGGTGCGCGTGGTGTGCTGCCGGACCAGTCGGAAGGTCTGCGGGTCGTACTCGTACTCGCAGATCGTGCCGTTGCCGTGCTCGACCCGCTCGCGCTGGCCTCGGGCGTTGTAATCGATGTTCTGGACGAACGTCGTTGCGGTGCCAGCGCCGCGGATCTGGACGTCGAGGCGCTCGAGGCTGCCGGCCTCGTTGTAGGTCGGCAAGGTCTGGCTGCCGTCGGGCGTGGTGCGCGAGACCACCCGGCCGAGCGCGTCGAACGCGGCGGTCGTGGTGAACGTCTCGGCGTCGAGCAGGCTCGCCGCGGCGGCCTCGATATCGGTGAGAGCTGTGAGGGTCGCGAGCGGGCTCCAGTCGGGCGCAGCGTGGTAGTCGGCGGCGAGCTGCCGGCTGACCACGATCACGTTGCCCTCGAAGTCGCGCCGGGCCGTGATCATCACGCCGGCGCCGTCGTAGCTCTCGTGCACCACGCCACGCAGGTTGCGGTTCTCGGCGTCCGGATGGGCCTCGCCGTGGACCGTCCGCTCGATGAGTTGCTCGGTGCTGACCGGATCTCCTCCCGTGGCAGGCCCCCCGGGTCCATCGCCGCCTCCGGCGGGGCCTCCCGGTCCATCGCCGCCTCCGGCGGGGCCTCCCGGTCCATCACCGCCTCCGGCGCCCCCGGTTGCGAGCACCACGAACCGGTGCGTCGGGCGCTGGAGCGGGTCGAACACGAGGCGCAGGCGATCACCGCGTGCGGTCCACTCGAGCACCGGCTTGCCGGCGACGTCGGGGAGCGCGCGCGATTCGCCGGCATCCGCGCTGACCGCGTGCAGCGTGCGCCCGAGCATGTCGGGCACCTGGGTCACCGTCACGACGCCGCGTGCGTCGGTGACGGCCAGCGCGTTGCCCTCGATATCGAGGGCGGTGCGGGTCTGGTACCGTCCGGCGGTGCCGTTGTCGGCGATGGTCAGGAACGTGCGAGCGAGCGCGTCGAGCTTGCTGAGGGTCGGCGTGCCGGCGTGGGCGAGCGCGAGCGCGGCGGCGCGCTGCTCTGCGGGCGTGCCAGCCTGCATGCGGGCCAGCTACGGCGTGCCGGCGACGGTGTCGTTCTGGTCCCAGGTCTCCTGGGTCCAGGCGTCGAACACGACGCGGGCGTTGCTGCCGTCGGGGAAGTCGGTGCGGATCAGGCGGCTGATCGGATCGTAGCGCAGGATCGGCGTCACACCCCACTCGACGAGCTCGCGCTCGTCCTCGTAGGCGAACGTGGCCGAGAAGAACGGCTCGTACTTCTTGACCGGATTGCCCTTGTTGTCGAACACCGTGCGGCCCGTGCCGACCCAGCGGCTGGTCACGACCTGGGTCTGGGGCGTGCCGTCCGGGTTGCGGACGAGGTGGCCGTTGGCGTCGAGCACCGGCACCGGGCCGGGCTCGGCCTGGACCTTGGTCATCACCTCGCGGCCGGAGCCGTCGGTGTAGCAGTAGCTCTCCTGCCAGCGCGGGTTACCGGCCCCGTGCTGCTCGCGCGCGAGGGTGTGCACGAACACCGGCTGGCCGGAGCTCTGCCACGCGTGCACGTCGTACTCGAGCCGCGTCGTCGGATCGTCGAGCGTGTCGCCCTCGCCGGCACCGTCCTTGCCCATCGCGGCGGTCTTGACCACCATGCCGAGCGCATCGAGCGCGATCGCGCTGCGGTTGCGGTTCGGATCGGTGATCAGGACCGGCACCAGGACGCGGTAGTCGTTGCCGGCCTGGGTGATCGCGCCGGTGGTGTCGCGCAGGCCGACCGTCGTGCGGTTGCCGAGCGGATCCTGGGTCTCCAGCGAGAGCAGCGCATACGCGTCGTAGCGCATCAGGGTGTGCTGGCCGAATGGATCGATCGCCTCGACCGGGAGATAGAACTGCGACGGATCGGGGATCGCGCGGCCCGACGGCGCCCACCACACACCGTCCTGCAGGACGTAAGCCCCCGGGCCGGTGAGATCGCCGTCGGTCACGCGGTCGCCGTAGACCTGGGTGACGAGGCCCGGCGTGAACGCCTGCTGGTAGCTCTCGTAGGGAAGGGCGCGGGATTCGATCGTGCCGAGCGCCAGCGGGCCCGTGAGATCATCGCGGTAGTACAGCGTGCGCTGGCGCTTGACGGTGCGGCGCTGCAGCGCCGTGCCGCTCGCGCTGGCCTCGAACGGGATCTCGGCGGCCGCGGCGATCGCCGCGCGCAGCGCGCCGGCTGCGATCAGGCCGCTGGTTGGCGCGGCGAGCCCGGTCAGCTCGCTGGCCTGCGACGAGATCGGGACGCCGATCCGGTACCAGTCGAGCTCGCCGGGATGGTTCGCGACGACGGCGTCGGTCACCGCGATCCACATCCGCCCCTGCTCGGGTTCGTCGGGGGCGCGGCGCGGATAGCCGATCGCCGCGGACTGGGTCACGTTGCCGAGGTCGTCGACGGCGAGCACCAGCTGGTGCTGCGTGCGCGGATCGTCGGGCCGGCGCTCGTAATGCAAGTCGATCGTCTCGCCCGGGTGCACGAAGAACACACCGTGCTGGGCATCGGTGATGCGCTGGACCGCGCGGATCTCGTAGCTGCGCTCGGATACGGAGTACGGGTGCACGCTCTCGGGCAGGCCGTCGTCGGCGTAGATCTCCTGGCGCAGGATCTGGCCGCGCATCGCCCGCGCGGCCTCGCGCTCCTCACGTACGGTCAGGCCGGACGGGAGGACCGTGTCCGGCAGCAGCGGCGCCTGCGGGTCGCCCTGGTAGTACTCCCTGGCCAGCGCGCGCTCGAGCCGCTCGCGCTCCAGCCACGCGCCGGTGTGAAACCACGTGACCGTGCGCACCGGCGGCAGGTCGAGATCGCCGGTGAACGACTCGGCGTCCCATTGCTCGACGCGGGCAAACCCGTGGAACTCGCGCTCGTAGCCGTCGAAGAAGCCGTGGTGGTAGCGAAACCGGGTGACCAGGCTCGTGCCGGCGACGTGGTCGATGTGCTCGATCCGCTCGATGACGTGGACCGGAAACGCCAGCCGGGTGAGCCACGGCTGGCCCGCCGCCTTGTCCTGCAGGTAGAACTGCGTCGAAGGCGCATGGTCGATCCGGGTCTCGCCCCCGAGGTTGTTGATCACGGACTCGAGCAGGTGCGGCTTCTGGCCGCCCATCAGGTCGACGTAGGCGAGCGGCGTGGCAACGCCCGGGTCGGTCGACGTCCACACCAGGCACGCGGTGCCCTGGCCGAGCAGATCGACGACCGTGAGGCGCGACAGCGCGTCGGTCCGCGGTATCGACCGGACGCGCAGCGCGGCGCTGAGCGCGTTGCCGGAGCGATTGAAGTAGACCGATACCCCGTCCGTGCCGAGATAGACGATGTCGCTGGTCCCCGAGCCGTCGATGTCCGCGAACCGGACGCGCGTCGCGGTGAACCGGTCCGCGGTGTCGAACCGCGGGCTGTGATCCAGCGTCACCTTGCGGCCGAACCGGCCGTGGCCCAGGTTGGGCCAGTAGCAGACCTCGCCGTTGCGCACGCGGACCAGGTCGACCAGGCCGTCGCCGGTCATGTCCGCGAGCTGGATCGTCTCGAGCGGGTCGGCGAACACCAGCGCCGGGCCGTCGAGCTCCTGATGCGGCTGCCGCACCCTCACCGCGGGATCGAGGCCGTCCTTGGCGCGCGACCGGTGCCACACGAACGCGTCGTCCTGGGTGATCAGCACGTCGGGGAAGCCATCGCCGTCGAGATCGACGAAGCGGAGGTTGGGGTCGTTCCAGTCGATCGCCGGGAGCTGGCCGAGCGGCACGAACGGCGCCCAGTCATGATCCGGCGTCCGCGCGAAGTAGCCGGCGAGCGACGGCGCGTAGCTCACCAGGTCGAGGGTGCCGTCGCCGTCGAGGTCGGTGAGCTGCGCCCCGGCGCCGAGCTCGACCGCGGCGGGCAGCGAGTGCTGCAGCGCCGGCGGCGCGAGCTCGCCGGCGCCGAGGTTCGCGCGGTAGTACCACGCGCGATCGGTGGCGGTGAGCGCGCCGGGGATCCCCTCGCCGTCGAGGTCGACCCACTGGGCGCCGGTGCCGCGCGGACCGTCGGGCACACCGCCGAGGCGGTCGCGCGACATCACCTGCAGCTGGTCATGGACGATCGGCTGCGCGTAGCCGAGCTCGAGCGCCGGGAGTGCCGCGCGCTCGTAGCCATTCCCGGTCCGGACGTAGCCGGCCTGGGTGACCGATGCGAGGTAGCCGGCGACCGGCCCCTGGTCGAATGCGCCGTCCGGCGTGCGGACGCGCGCATCGACGTAGGTGAAGTCGGTCGAGCGGACCAGGCACGGCGTGTCCCCCAGCTCGGCGAACCGGTGGAACATCAGCACGCGCCGGCACAGCCGGTACGTCCGCACCTCGAACGTCGCGCGGTGGCGCGAGAACGGATCGGGCCGGACCGGCCACGGCACGACCTCGGCCGGGGTCGGCGCCGCCGCATCGTGCTCGCCGTAGTCGAGCACCACCTCGAACAACCAGTCGGTGTCGTTCGCCGGTGCGGGCTGGTCTGGCGCGACCGGCGTGCGGTTGCCGTACTGCACGCGCTTCAGGTAGCGCTGCGCGGTCGCCGCGAACCTGCGCGTTCCGTCCGGCTGCCGGACGAACCGGTTCGCCTCGCTCGCGAGGCCACGGTCTACGCCGGCGGCGTCCTCCGCCTTGTAGTGGTAGCAGGTGACGTTGCCGCGGTCGTCGCGCGTCTCCTCGAGCAGCCACGTGAACACGCGCTCGGGATGGTCGGGGTCGGCGATCCGCGCCTGGGCGGTTCGCCCGTAGACGCTGAGCACGTTGTCACGCGTGATCGCGCGCCAGTACGTGTCGCCGGTGACGTGGTGGGTCCAGCGCTCGATCCGCGCGAACAGGCCCTCGACCCGAGGCCGGAACCGCTGCACGCGGTGGTCGCCGCGGTCGACGAAGTCGAGCCGCGTGGACGCACCGTCCGGCACCCGGACCGGCACCAGGTCCTCCGCGCCCGACAGGATGAAGAGGTCGGAGTCCTCGCTGTCGACGTAGCGCGGCAGCCCCTTGTCGGTCTTGCGCGTGATCGACGGGACCGACAGGCTCCAGCCCAGGCCGAACGGCCCGTTGCCCACCCCCGAGTCGTAGCCGAGCTGGAGCGCGACCCCTGCCCCGCCGCGGCCCGGCGACGTGGCGATCGGCACCGAGAGCGCGCCGGTCCCGGTCGCGGCGTTGGTGGAGAACTTCTCGCCGATCCCGTGCAACGCGCCGCCGCCCCTGGGCAGCGCCACCGCCGGCAGCAGTCCGGTCCCGGCGGATCCCGCCGGCGGCCGAGACATCCCCGACGAGGTTCCGGACGAGCCTGATCCGGGAGTCGGCCCAGAGTCCTCGGGCGAGCCCATCGCGGAGCGAGCGCCCGCTCCGCCGGGCTTGCCGGCATCGACTCCGCCGGACCGGTGAGAGCCCGCGCCACCACCGTATCGATCCTTCTTCTCCGTCATCACAACACCTCGATGCTTCAAGAACGCGACAGGGTCTTCGATCCGAGCTCGAAGCCCATCAAGGGAGGTCGCCGGTGAAGATCGTCGACCCGCCAGAGCGAGCGGCGACGCTACCGGCCGAGCGCGGCCGACCCGGGGGCTGGCCTCTCGGCGGTCACGACTTCGCCACGATCTGGTAATCGATGACAATCAGGATGTCCTCGAGCAGATCCTGGTTGAGCCGGTGATGGCTGGTGCCGTCCGGCGCGGTCTGGACCTGGTCGAGGAACTTGCCCGACAGCTCGGACTCGACGATCGCGAGCGACAGCGGGCCGGCCGCGCCGGACAGCGTGACCGCCGCGCTCGGCAGGCCGCCGAACTTCGAGGTGTCGATCGTGAAGGTCCCCGTGCCCGACGGCGGTGTGCCATTGCCGTTCGTGAAGCCGAGGTGCGCCGGTAGCCGGCTGCTGGACCCCGCGTTGAGGTAATCAGTATAGGTCTTGTCGGCGGCAAACACCAGGAGCGCGGTCATCTTCGCGATGTTGACTTGCCGCGTCGTCGGCACGAACGGGAAGTGCTCGGGGCCGATCGCGAGATCGAGGCTCTGGCCCGAGCCGGTCGGCGCGAACAGCCGCGCGTAGGCGTCGGGGAACTCGGTCCGCGCGCTGAGCACCTGGACACCGTTGCGTGGCAGCGCCGCGACCACCGCGGCGCGCGCCGCGTCGCGAACCGGCTGGCCGCCATCGCGCGCGGTGTAGCGCGCGTGCAGCACCACGTCGCTCAGGGTCTGGAGATCGAACTGGTTGGTGTCCGCGGGGAGCTCGAGTCGCCAGTGGCTGATCGCGCCGGCGCCCTCGAACGGCAGGTAGCGGTCGTCGTGGAAGTTGACCTCGAACAGCCCCGCGTCCTCGCGGCCGGTGCTCAGCGCGATCTGTTGCACCGCGCCGGTCGCATGCGAGAACCGCGCATCCGACGGCAGCCCGTCCGACGAATCGGTCGTCGACGTCAGGTAACCGCTGCCCACAGCGGGATCGATCCGCGTGCTGTGGTTCAGCAGCGTCAGCGTGGCATTGATCGACGTGTACGGGCCGGTCACGCACGGCAGCGTCACGCTCACCGTCTTGAGCCGGCGGTAGTAGTGTCCGGGCTGGTCGAGATCGAACAGCGACTCGGGCAGGTTGAAGAAGCACGTTCCGGTCTGGCGCAGCGCGATCAGCGCCGTGGGGTCGAGCTGGAGCATCGAGATATGCTTGGTCATCTCGAACTCGCGCGTGTTGCGGTTCAGGTGCTCGGTCTGCAGACGGCGCAGGTCGAGCAGCAGCTTGTCGCCGGTGACCAGGCCCCTGTGCAGGTTGTCCCAGTAACCGAACTGGATGAACCCCGGATCGGGGCGCCCGAGCTCGAACGCGTACGCCTTGCTGGCGCGCTTCGCGAGGTCGTAGGCGAGCTGGTAGGCGTGGAAGTACGTCGCCGACAGCTGCGACACCAACCAGTCGTAGAGCTCCTGGTTGGTGAACTTGGTCTTCAGCAGCTCGGCGTTGGCCTGGGCATCGGCGACCTGGCGCAGGTGAACGTCGAGCTCGTGCTCGGCGATCGCGATGCGCAGCTCGGCGGCGGCCAGCTGCTTGTCGATCTGCTTGAGCTCGGTCTCGGCGAGCTGGCGCTGGAAGTCCCACTCGTCGGCGCGGCGCTGGTAGCTGGCCAGCGTGTTCGACATGCCCGCCTTCTGGCTGCGGATGTTGGCGTAGCCGCGCAGCACGCCGGCCGCCGCCGTGCAGTTGCGCGACAGGTCCTCACCGCCGAACTGCACGGTGACCACCGGAGAGCCGCCCCAGCCGCTGGCGCCGACGCTGAGCGCCGGGAGCAGCGCGGCGACCGCGGCGAGGATGTCGAGATGGACGGCGGTGTACTCGAGATCGATCGCGCCCTGGGCGAGCGCCAGGCCCTGGGCCTCGGCGTCGTTCTTGAACTCGCGGCTCTTGTAGTAGTCGCGCCGCGCCTCCGCCAGCTGGTGGCTGAACTGCAGCGCGTCGCGGTTGGCGATCGCCTCGTCGCGCTGCCTGGTCTTGACCGCGGTCATCGCGTCGAGCACTCCGACCTCCTGGGTCGCGCGCAGCCGCGCCATCTCCTCGCCGTCGCGGCGCTCGAGCGCGGCGAGGATCGCGCTGCCCAGCCCGCGGACGTCCTGGCACAGGTCGTGGGCAACCTGCCACAGCGTCGAGAACCGGTAGCACATGAGGTTGACCGCGGTGTCGGCGACCGCCGCCGAGATGTCGACGCCCGCCGCGGCCGCGCGCACCAGCACACCCGGGTCGATCGGCGAGTCGAACAGCGAGAGCGGCCGGGCCACGCCGTTGATGTCGAGCCCATGACGGACCTTGAACAGCCGGTCTGCGACGGTGTCCCAGAAGCTCAGCATCTGGTCGTTGGGCGGAATGCAGAAGTAGAAGGTGTGGAGCGGCGGCAGTCCGGTCCCCGCGGCGACTCCGGGCGGCGGAACCGACACCACGTTCTCGATGTCGACGACCGAGCTGGAGAACGCGTCGAGCTGCGCCGACAGGTCGGTGTAGGCCTTGTTCTGCCGGGGCTGGATCGCGCGCAGGCTCTGCGGCCGCGGGCCGAGCAGCTGGCTCGCCAGCAGGTAGAGCTGCGTCGCCTCGTTGATCGACTCGATCGTGTTGCCGCGGAACAGCTGATCGCCCCACGCGATCAGCGTGGAGATGTACGCCATCACCACGGCCTTCTGGTAGGCGACCGGGCGCGCGGCGGCGACCAGGTTGGGGTCGAACGGGTTGTTGCGCCAGTCGGTGACGCGCTGGATGACGCTCGGTGGGGGACTGACGCCGATACCGGCGTTGACCTGCTGGAGCAGCTGCTCGATCTGCTGCGCGGTGTAGTCCGCCGCCAGCAGATCGCGGAACACGCGCGGATTCCAGTAGCGCTGCGGCGCGCTGCCGTTGTCGACCGTGGTCGGGTTGAAGATGTAGTGGAACCAGGTCAGCGCCTCGGCGAACCGCTGGTTGGCAGCGAGCTTCTTGGCGATCAGCAACGGCGCGTGGAGGAACAGCTCCCAGTTGTAGACCGAGTACGGCCCGGACTGGGTGTAGTCGATGGTCTCGGCCGGGAACGGCGCCGTGACGAAGCTGGTCGGCGAGTAGGTCGTGGTGAAGCTGAACGTGCCCGTGCCGCGCACGGTGTCGGGGTCGATCTGGAGCTGGCGACTGTACAGTCCCGGGATCCCCGCGATGTTGAGCTGTTGCACGAAGGTCTCGACGAACGGGTGGTAGAACGGCTGCAGCGTCCACGTGTTGTCCGTGGCGAAGAAGCTGCGCTGCGAGTCCGAGATGAAGAACGGCGACGTGAACTGATCCTGGTCGAGGAACCGCGCGCTGATCACGCGAGCCTGGGTGATGGTGAGCGCGTTGCGGAGAACCTCGTTGCCGTTGGCATCGGGCTTCCACAGGGCGAGGATCCCGGTCGCCCCCGGGTTGTCGCCGCCGTTCGCGTTGAGGTTGAAGCTCATGTCGTTGCCGGCGAGCTTGGGTGGTTTCCCACCCCGGGTCGTGCCGGGGCTCGGGCTGAAGTAGCGCCGGTCGTCGAGGCTGACCAGGTTCGTGAAGTCGCCCGCGTTGGTCAGCATCGGCTCGTCCTGGGCGCTGGTGAGCACCCACTGGGCCTGGACCGCGGTCGTCGCGCCGGTCCGGGTCGGCTCGTAGAGCTCGACGCTCAGCGACCTCGTGTTCACCGGGAGCGTGAGGCGCGATACGATCTCGGCGCGGCGCCAGTCGAGGAGCAGCTGCTTGCGCTGGCTCAGCCGCTTGGGCATCCAGAGGTCGTTGCGCCGCTCGATCCAGGCCAGCGCGATCTCCCAGTAGTTGATCGGCGCACCGGCGACCGCAGGCGGGTTGGCGTTGGCCGGCGGCACCGTGCGGTCCGTGTTCGAGGTCGGCAGCGACTTCTGCGTGAACTCCGTCCACAGCAGGAACAGCCGGTTGTTCCAGATCACCGGCATCACCGGGTTGGTGTCGACGCCCGCGTCGACCGGCTCCCACGGCGACCACGACAGGGTCGACTCGCGCCGCCGGTACGAGTAGACATAGGGCGTCTTCCGGGTGCGCGCGACGACGTGCAGGATCGAGTTGGTGCCCTGGACCTGCTGCTCCCAGATCCCGCTGACCTCGAGGTGCGCGACGTCGGCGAGCTTGTGCAGGTAGGCGCGCAGCGCGTCCTCGGCGATGTCGTTGGTCAGGTCGGTCTGCTGCAGATCGTTGATCAGATCCTCGAAGTACGGCGAGGTGTCGTGGCGCTGGGTCGGATCGAACCAGTTCTCCGGATACAGGAAGATCTTGCGATTGGCCTCCCACAGCCGGAACCGCTTCATCCAGTCCCACTGCTTCCAGCCGATGTCCGCCGGATCGGCCGTGATGTTGGCCTCGAGCTGCATCAGGCAGCGCTGGACGAACAGCTGGACCGAAGCGGTTGCCTGCTTGACCCGCGTGGTGTCGGTCACCGCCGACATCTCGGGATCGATCAGGTAGAAGCCGTAGAGGTCCTCGACGGTGACCCAGCTCTGGCCGCGCGAGCTGTCCGGGTGCACCAGCAGCCAGCCGACCAGCGCGGCGCGCTTCTGCTCGCGCAGGCCGTCCTGGATCCGGGCGGCGACGTCGAGCCACTGATCATTGCTGAACTTCGACTTGGCGAGCTGGCGCGCCTTGCGCGACAGGGTGCTGTCGACCGCCGTGGTCACGTAGCTCAGCGTGGTCGGCACGTCGGCGCCGAGCTTGCGCGGCCACGCCATGGCATCCCGGATCCGCGCCACCGTGGCGCCGGCGGCCAGCGACGCCGCGGTGGTCAACCGGAACTGTGCGGCGAGCCCCGCGATGTCCGACGCCTGCCAGTTGCCCAGGGGCGCGAGCTTGGCGGCCGCGTCGGCCACCGTGGTACCGGGCGTCAGGACGAAGTCGAACAGCCGGACGCCGGCCGGGCTGGCCAGCGTCTGCTGGACGACGATGTTGTTGCGCAGGATGTCGAGCTGGGCGAGCGTCACCGTCGAGCTCTGCGCTGCGGTCGCGTTCGCCGGCAGCGTGTGGAGCTGCACCCATCCGGCGGCGGCGGCGTGCTGCACCAGCCACAGCGCGTCGGCCGTGCTGACCTTCCACCGCGCCAGCACGAGCCGCAGCTTGTCGAGCGCGGTGTAGGCGTCGAAGATCGCGCCGAAGTTCGCGCGCGTCGTCGCCGTGGTGAACGTGCCATCGGCCGCCTGCGCGGTGAGCGCCGCCGCGGTGAACAGCGACGCGATGGTCGACGAGCCGCCGGGCAGCGTCGCCTGCAGCACCTGCTGGATCAGCGTCGGATCGAGCGCCAGCGCGGCGCCGAGGCGCTGGACCACGAGGTCCGCGGCGGCGGCGGGTCCCGCCGAGGCGAGCCGGACCAGGCTGCGGCGCAGGTCCTCGAGCCAGGCGATGATCGTGGCGTCGGCCAGGCCGATCCTGCTGTCGACCACCGAGCCGTGGCGCAGCAGGTAGTTGAGCTCGTTCAGGGTGAAGCCCGAGCTGTTCACCTGATCGAGCGCGGTGAGGAACTGCAGCGTGGCCGCCGGGCTGAGCGGGCTCGGGAACGGGTTACGCCGGTGACCCCGATCGCGGTCACCAGGTCGGCGATCGACATGGCAAGCCGGTCGGCGAGGATCGCGTAGCGGGCGATCGCGCTGAGGTTGCCGAGGTTGAGCGCCGTGCCCGCGGCCGACAGCGGGGCCGCGGCCCGGATCTGCGCGATGTCCGCCGCCGAGATGTCGAGCGCGGCGGCGATGCCGGCGACCGCCGCGGCGTCGTCGAGCGTGCCGGTCAGCGCGTTCGGGTCGTCGGGAAACGCGGTCGACGCCTGGGTGACCGTGGTATTGCGGAACCGGCGCTTGTAGACCGAGGGTACGACCACTTCCGGATCGCCGAGCACGTTCAGGTAGTCGAAGTGGTCGATGTCGCCCCACAGCGCGAGCAGCTCGTCGCGCGGTCCGGGCAGGCGCGCCGCGATCACGTCGATCAGGCCGAGCTGCGCGATCGCGTTGTCGTCGATCGCGGTGTTGCCGATCGCCGGCGTGCAGATCAGCTTGTCGAGGTCCCAGATCGTGCAGCCCAGCTGGCGCCACAGCCGGATGAAGCGGTTGAACCGGGTGAGCAGGTCTGCGGTCCACGCGTCGCCGCTCGCGCCGGACGCCAGCTTGATGCTCTGCTGGCCGAGGTCGCAGGTCGCGAACCCCGTCCCCGACGCAGTCTCCACGATCGCGAGCACGCCATTCGGGTTGCAGAACCGGGTCTGCAGCAGCTGGATCAGCTCGCGGTGCTGGAGCATGGCGCGATTGAGCAGGATCGGCACGTAGCTCAGGACCTGCAGCCAGCTTCCAGTCTTGGTGATGTTGGGGTTGCGCGGGTCCGGGACGGTGTTGTTGCTCGACGCGAGGTTCCACAGCGTCCATGGCGACGCCGGAGACGCCGTGGTCACGATGCTCAGCGCGCTCGCGCTGAACCCGAACCGTTCCCCGGCGATCTGCGCGCTGGTCGGCGCCGGCGGAGTGCTGCCCGAGGCGGGCATCTGCAGCGCCGTCATCATCTCGTGCCAGGCCACGCCGATCTGGCGGAAGAACGCGCGGATCTCGGCGGCGTAGAGATCGAACGGAGCGGAGATCGGGAACGACGCCGCGCGCAGCGTGCTGTATGCGGAGTCGTTGACAAACGCCGGGTTGGCGCGTCGCTCGGCATCCGATCCCGAGGTCTGGCGCGCGCGCACCACACCCGACGCCGGCGCGGCGACCGCGTCCTCGAGGATCTCGCAGACCAGGTCGATGTACGGGACGATGCCGTTGGTGTTGGCACACGACAGCTCGATCTGCGCGAGGTCGGGGCGGCGGCCGAGGATGTCGGTGGCGTGGCCGATCAGGATGTCGCGCAGCGACGAGGTCGCGCCCGCCGCGGTCTTCCGGCTGTTCAGGAACTGCAGCAGATCGACCAGGTACGCCGCCGGCCCGTGGATCGCGCGGCAGTCGGCGCACGCGCAGTAGTCGATCGGGCCGAACAGCGACAGAAGGTTGGGGAAGCTCGCGACCGCGGCCTGCACCGCGGCCGTCGTGATGGGCTGGGCCACGGCGAGCGGCGTCGCACCGGTGAACGCGCTGTTGAGGTTGGCCATCAGGGTGAGCGCGGTGGCGTGGACCTGCTCGGCCTGCGCGAACATCGCGGTGGCCTCGTCGGGAGTCGCCCCGCCCGCCGTCATCTGCGCGGCGAACTGCTGCGGCCCGGCAGAGTACACCGAATACGCGCTGTTGTGCCCGGCCGCCAGCATCGCCTTCACGTGATCGGCGCGCGGCGTCAGCTTGTAGGCGCGCTGCAGCGTCTTGAGGTCCGCCACCAGCTGGGTGCGCTCGTCGCCGGACGGCAGGACATCCGCCGCGGCCTCGTTGACGAACCGATCGATGTGGGTGTGGCGGATACAGAACCCGGGAGCGCGATCGAGGAAGCGCTGCACGGCCTTGCCGCCGGCGAGCCGGACCCCTCCGGCGTCCTTGGCCAGCCGGCCGGACAGCGCCGTGGTCGGGTGGCTGATCGCGAACCGCCGCGCCACGGCGCGCGCGAGGTACGCGATGCGATCGCCGGAGGCCGCGGCGGCGAGCCCGGCCGCCGCGGGCAGCGCGATCCGCGCGGCTCCCGGATCGGCCTCGTGCAGGAGCTTGGTCCAGTCGGCTTCGTCGAGCCGCGCCAGGTCGGCCGTGGTCGCGACCGCCTTGGCGGCGCGCAGCTTCTGGACCCGGGCGACGAGCGGCAGGTGGTTGCCGACCAGCGCCGCGGTCTCGAGCGTGAACAGCAGGTCCGCGCGCTGAGCCGCCGGCAGGTCGGCGGCGTCGACGATGCGCTGCAGATCGGCGTCGGCCTCGTGCGCCGCGAACGCCTCGAGCACGCGGCGCTGCGCCGCAGGATCGGTCACCGAGGTCGCGATCAGATCGCGCAGCGCGGTGTCGTCGACCTGCAGCGGCGCTGCGGCGTGCATCGCGCCGGCCGCGGTGGCCGCGCCGGCGTCGCGCGGGATGTCGGGTGAGCTCGCGCAGCAGGCGTGCTGGGCGGCGAGCGCCCCGAAGATCCGGCCGCGCAGCGGCCGCGCGGCGATGTGCTCGATCCGCAGCGCATGCAGCCGGTCGGCCGCCGCGTCGACATCGAGCGCGCCGACGACGTTGTCCGCGACGGCCGCCGCGAGGCTGGCCCGCAGGTCGTCGCGGCGCCGGGACAGCAGGCGGTCGACCAGCGCGTCGAGCCGACGATCGTCGCTCGCCGCCGCGGCGGCGACGGCGTGCCCGACCTCGGTGGTGAGCAGGGCGAACACCACCGCGGGCTCCAGCATGGACCGCGGCGCGAGCGCGCGCGCCAGCGCGTGCGCCGGTGCATCGCGGCCGCTCGCCGCGCTCGCCGCGGCGGCCTCGCCGTCGATCAGCGCGAACCGCGGGGCGCCGCGGTACGCACCGCCGACGCTGAGCCGGACCCACAGCGTACCGGCCGACACCGCGGCCTTCCACGACAGCGCCTTCTCGACGCCACCCTCGGCGCGAACGACCAGACCGCCGGTCCTGCCTCGCGGCCAGGGCAGCGAGAATTTGCCGTCGCTGCCCGAGCGGGTCTCGCCGACCTGCTCGTCACCGCCGGCGCCGGGCTGGACGAGTTGGACCGCGACGTTCGCCAGCGCGCGGCCGTCCGGGTGGCACACCACGCCGGTGACGGACGTCGGGAACCCGCCGAGGCCGAGTCCGCGCGCCGTGACGGGATCGACGACCCCGTGCCCCGGCAGGCCATGCACGGCCTGAAACCGGCGGACCGCCTCCTCGGTGCCCGGCCCGAAGTGATCATCCACCCGCTCGTCCGCGGACACCGCGATGCCCGCCAGCTCGAGACGGCGGTGGAGGTTCGTGATCAGCTCGCCCGTCACACCGGGCTGGAACTCTGTTTGCTCGATGGTCATATTCCCTCGTTGGCAATTGGCGAGTATCGAGGTGTCGGCGCGGAGCCCGGCGAGTTTATGCCGACTGCCATTTCCAACCCCTGGTTCACTACTGCCTTGATGTTCGATGGCCATACTGTCCGACACAATCGATGATGTCAAGCGGTCGATTATCGAGTGCCAATAAAATTTCGGACGATCTGCAGTACATGCGGAACGTCGCAGTACCGGAATGAACGCAGTCCACAACAGTCGACGGGATTCGAAACCAGACGATACGGCCCGGAACGTCGAGGTACACCGAAACGGACGCGGGGCGCGCGGTGATCCGCGCGCCCCGCAGGAGCAATCACTGGCAGACCCCGGGCGGACGAACGATCGCGGCCCGCCGCGCGCCGGGCTCACCCGCCGGCCGGCATCACTGCGGCGGTGGGATCGGGATGCACAGCGCGCCGGCGGTGGTGTTGCCGAAGCAGCCGCCGAAGTACTGATCGGGCGTGGTGGCGTTGATCCCGCAGTGCTGCCAGTTGCACACGTTGCCCTGGGCGTCGGTGCCGCTCGCGGTGCACACCCGCATCGGCGTCGTGCTGCCGCAGTCGGTGCCCACGCTGGTCGACACGAAGCACGCCGACGGACCGTTGCCGTTGTAGCGCAGCAGGTCGTTGGTCCAGTAGTTGTAGCTCGGCACGCCCGAGCCACGGTTGGCCACCCAGTCGCTCGCCGTCGCCGCCTGGTAGCCCGGCGCGCACAGCGTGGCGCGGTTGGGGTACGACACGGCGCCGCCGCAGCCCACCATGCCGCCGCCGAAGGTCTGTTCATCGTGGCCATCCATGCAGCCGCCCGCCACCACGTTGCACGTCAGGTCCGAGCTCCCCGTGCAGACGATCTGCGGCAGCGCCTTGGGCGGGTTGACCGTCGAACCCAGGTCGGGATCGCTGCCGAGCTGGCCCGAGCCGTTGTTCCCCCAGCACCGCGCCTGGTTGCCGGCCAGCGCACAGGTGTGCTGCTGACCCGCGAACACGGCCTGCGCCGCGGGGATCCCACCGATGATGACCGGCGTGGTGCTCGACGGCACCGTGATCGGGTTCTGCGCCAGCTCTGCGTTGCTGTTGTTGCCCCAGCACTTGACCGTGCCGCCCGAGATCAGCGCGCAGGTATGGAACCGGCCGACCGCCAGCGCGGTCACGCCCATGTCCACACCCGGGACGCCGGTCGGCGCGTGGCGCTCGGTGTTCGTGCTGTCCCCGAGCTGTCCGTTGGTGTTGATCCCCCAGCACTGGACACCGCCGCTGACGATGGCGCAGCTGTGCGCGAAGCCCGTGCCGATCGCCGTGGCGCCGCTGGCGATCACCTGGGTCGGCGCGTGCGCCGCGTTGATGTTGGCGTCGCCGACCTGGCCGTGGCTGTTGTCGCCCCAGCACCACACCGCGCCGTTGACCAGCGCGCACGTGTGACCTCCGCCGGAGGCGATCGCCTGCACGCCGCTGCCCAGACCCGGGACCGCGACCGGCTTGCGGTTGTCGGCGGGGTCGCTGTTGCCGAGCTGGGCGGTGTTGTTGGCGCCCCAGCAGTACGCGCCGCCGTCGAGGATCGCGCAGGTGTGGAGCTCACCGGCGGAGATCGTCTGCACGCCGCTGCGCAGGTTGGCGACCTGGACGGGGACATGCGCCTCGGGCTCCACGGCGAGGGTCTTGTTGTCGCCGAGCTGACCGTGGCTGTTGCTGCCCCAGCACCAGGCGGTCCCGCCGACGATGGCGCAGGTGTGCGCGCTGCCGCCCGTCACGGTCTGGAACGCACCCGATAGCCCGCTGACCGTGACGCGCTGAAACGTCGTCGTCGTCGAGTTGTTACCGAGTTGGCCGCTGGCGTTGGAGCCCCAGCACTGCAGGGCTCCCGCGATCACGCCGCAGGTGTGGCCGAGCCCGCCCGCGATCACGGTCGAGCTCAGGCACGGCTGCGGCGCGTACTGCGTGCACGCACACCAGTCGTGCGGTGCATTGTCCGGCCCCGGAATGCCGTCGATCGGGATGCTGCAGTTGTAATCATAAGGGTGCAGCCGCGTTGAGATCCATGGCTCGGCGTGACGCACCCAAGGATTTCGATCGGTTGCGCGAAAACCGCAGCGTGACGAGCGACGAGGCTTGCTGAAGGGGCGTGATATCGGCAGCGTTGCTGGATGTCGCAAGGC
>JBGQCL010000153.1:0-23411 GCA_041495365.1 Kofleriaceae bacterium
CAGGCGCCGCACCTGTTGACCAACCCGTTCGACGAGGACTGCGTGTACCTGATGGGCGGCGAGGCCCGGGTCGCGACCGACGTGGTGCGTGATCGGCTGCCGGGGCTGCGGCTCGGTGATCGCCGAGGCCGCGCTGGTGCTCGCCGGCATCGCGTACGACCGCGAGGAGGTCGACTACACCCAGCCCGGGCCGGCGCGCGATCGCCTGCTGGCGGTCAACCCGCTCGGCCAGGTGCCGGCGGTGATCTTGCCCGACGGCAGCGTGCTGACCGAGACCGCGGCGATCGCGCTGCACGTCGACGAGCTGGTGCCGGCAGCGGGGTTGTTCCCCGCGCCGCGCGATCCGCTGCGCCGCGAGGCGCTGCGCTGGCTGATGTTCCTGGTCGCCGCGGTGTACCCGACGTTCACCTACGGCGACGAGCCGGCGAAGTGGGTCGGCGACGCCGGACCGGCGCTGCGCGACGCGACCCACGCACATCGCCAGCGCCTGTGGCAGCAGGTCGAGGCCGCGGCGCGCGGGCCGTGGTTCCTCGGACCGCGGTTCTCGATGCTGGACGTCTACGTCGCGGTGATGACGCGGTGGCGGCCGCGGCGGGCGTGGTTCGCCGAGCACTGCGGCAAGCTGTCGGCGATCGCGGCCGCGCTGGACGGCGATCCGCGGCTCGCCGCGCTGTGGGCCGCAAACTTTTCATGATCGCGATTGCGGCGCCGGTCCATGGCGCCGGCGGTCGCGCGTGGGCCGGCGAGACCTGCGCGCGGCGCACGGCGTGCGCGATCTCGTCGCGCGCGCTGTCCGGCGATGTCCGGCGCGGCGCTACCACCGGCGCGCTACCCCTGTGGATCCGGAACTACCCCGCGGCCGGCTTGACGTGAGTATGATCTGGATTAGGATATCGAGTTAGTGATTCAGAAGCGATGTAGGCAGAACAGATCGAGAGGGTGTCATCTCGCTACCACGTAAGATGGGCGGCTCCACCGAGCAGCCAGGGAAATTCCGATTCCTCGCCGAGATCGGACATGGTGGGATGTCCGAGGTCTACCTCGCCCTTGTCCAGGGCGGACTGGGAGGTTTTCAGAAGCTGGTCGCGGTCAAGGTGTTGCGCCGCGACCTGGCGGAAGACGAGTCGTTCCGCCGGATGTTCCTCGAGGAGGCTCGGTTGACCGCGCAGCTCAACCACCCCAACGTCGTCCAGACCAATGACGTCGGAGAGGACCGTGGTCGGTACTACATCGCGATGGAGTACCTCGAGGGCCAGACCTTCGAGCGCGCGCGGCGCGCCCGCAATACCGGCAAGCTGTTCCCGGTCAACCTGCAGCTCGCGATGCTGTCGGACGTGCTCGCCGGCCTGCACCATGCCCACGGGCTGGTCGACTACGACGGCACGCCGCTGGCGATCGTCCATCGCGACGTGACGCCGAGCAACGTGTTCATCACCTACGACGGCCAGGTCAAGCTGGTCGACTTCGGGATCGCCAAGGTCCTCGACTCGCTGAACCACACCAAGGTCGGCGTGCTGAAGGGCAAGGTGCGCTACATGGCGCCCGAGCAGATCGCGGGCGGCGCGCTCGACCGCCGCGCCGACATCTTCTCGGTCGGGGTGATGCTGTGGGAGACCCTCAGCGGCGGTCCGATCTGGCACGGCAAGGCCGAGCCCGAGATCCTGCGCCGGGTGGCGAGCGGTGAGCTGCCGCCGCTGCTGCGCGAGGTGCCGCCCGCGCTGCAGCGGATCTGCGCCCGGGCGATGGCGCCCCGCCCCGAGGATCGCTACCCGATCGCCGAGGTGCTGCGCGTCGAGCTCGAGGGCTACCTCGCGCAGCACGTCACCCCGACCCGCGAGCGCGGGATCGGCGCCGCGATCTCGGAGCTGTTCCGCGAGGAGCGCGCCCAGATCCGCCAGATCATCGAGGATCAGCTGCGCGGCAGCCGGCCGGGTGGCGCGCAGCTGCCCGCGCTGCGCGACGCGGCGGCGGGCCGGACCAGCGTGTCGATCTCCGCGTTCGCGTCCGAGTCCGGCGGAGTCCGGTCCGGCGTCCAGGTCGTGCCGACCGCGCAGCGGATGGTGGAGCTCGCACCACCGGAGGGTGCGCGGCGCCGTCGTCCGCTGCTGCTGGCGGGCGGCGCCGGGCTCGCCGTGGCGGCGCTGATCGCCGTGATCATGACCTCGCGCCGCGACGTCGCCCAGGCGTCGCGGGGCCACGAGGCCGCGGCGGCCGCCGTGACCACCGCAGCCGCCGAACCAGCGCGGCCACCTCCGCCCCGGCCGGCAGCGGCGGTGCGCGGCGTGACCGACGACTCGATCACGCTGGGCATGAGCGCGGCGTTCTCGGGGCCGTCGCGCGAGCTCGGCAACCGGATGAAGCTCGGCGTCGAGACCGCGTTCGCGGCGATCAACGATGCCAGAGGCGTGTCGGGACGCACGCTCAAGCTGCTCGCGCTCGACGACGGCTACGACGCCGGGCGCGCGCTGACCAACGCGCAGCAGCTGATCGACGAGCGCGGCGTGTTCGCGCTGATCGGCAACGTCGGGACGCCGACGATCAAGGAGGCGCTGCCCTACGTGCTGGGCAAGAAGGTCATGGTATTCGGCGCGTTCACCGGGACCGGCCTGCTGCGCCGCGATCCGCCCGATCGCTATGTCTTCAACTACCGCGCGAGCTACGCGGACGAGACCGCGAAGATGGTCAACTACCTGGTCGACGTCAAGAAGATCCCCGATCGCGGGGTCGTCGTGTTCGCGCAGAACGACAGCTACGGCGACGCCGGCTACGAGGGCGCCACCAAGATGTTGCGCAAGAAGGGCCGCAACGACGAGGTGCTCCGGGTCGGCTACGACCGCAACACGCTGGCGGTCGACGACGCGGTCAGCAAGGTGATCGACTACCACAATGCCACCGTCCGGGTCGGGACCGTCGATCGGCCCAGGCACCCGGTGAAGGCGATCATCATGGTCGGGACCTACAAGGCGTGCGCGCGGTTCATCCAGAAGATCCGCGATCACAAGCTCGACGCGCTGCTGCTCAACGTCTCGTTCGTCGGCAGCAACGCGCTCGCCGAGGAGCTCAAGGAGCTCGGGCCGGGCTACGGGGCCGGCGTGATCGTCACCCAGGTCGTGCCGCACTTCGAGTCGGGCGCCACCGGGATCATCCGCTACCGCGAGGCGCTCCAGAAGTACCACCCGGATCAGACGCCGGACTTCGTGTCGCTCGAGGGTTACATCGTGGGCCAGCTGTTCGCCGAGGGCGTGCGCCGCGCCGGCCGCGAGCTCGACACCGAGAAGCTGGTCGATGCCCTGGAGCGGATCCAGGACTTCGATCCGGGCACCGGCGGCACGCTGACATTCAGCATGTCGCGCCACCAGGCATCGAACAAGGTCTGGGGCACGATGCTCGACGAGCAGGGCGCGTTCCGATCGATCGAGATGGAGTAGCGGCTCGGGACCGGCCGCACCGCGGGTTGGCCGGGGTGGCGCCGATCATCGCGGCCGATCAGCGCGACCGATCAGCGCGACCGATCAGCGCGACCGATCAGCGCGAGATGGAGCCGTCCGGCATGACCGGCGTCGCGGGTCCGGTCAGCGGCGCCGGGTACGGCGGCGTGGTCGTGACCGGCTCGCTCGGAGGTGCGTATCCGGGCTCCGTCGTACGGAAGCGGCCGCCGTCGGCGCTCGGGGGATCCGGCTTGCGCACCCCGGCCATCGCGCCGGCCACCGCGGTGATCAGGCTGATCAGCATCGAGCAGCCCAGGATGAGCAGCGCCTTGCCGGTGTCGGCGGCCGAGATCTCCACCGCCCCCGTGCTGTACCCGGCGCGCTGGACGCCCGCGGTGATCATCGCGATGACCCAGACCGTGGCCCATATCCCGACCACCGAGGTCAGCGCCCACATCACGAGGCCGTGCAGACCGGCGAGCCGGCGCTCGTAGGCCTGCGCGAACCTGCCGGCGACCAGGCCGCCGATGAACAGCGCGATCACCTGCGCGATCAGTGACCACACGCGGGTCGCGATGCTCGCGGCGTGCATCGCTCCGGCGCTGTCCGCCGCGTGGTGCGCGTACAGCCCGGCGCCGACGCCGAGCAGTTCGAGCACCAGCCAGATGCCCACGCTGCACGCGCCGCCCGCGAACACGGCGCTCCAGCGCAGCATCGGCTGCCTGCGATCGATCAGGACGGTTTCACGAGTGATGGTGGGCATGATCGGGGCTACCTCCCGGCGGGAGTGCCGCAACGTCGGCCGCGCGTGAGGCGGCGAAAATGCGCGCCGCCGCACGCGCGCGCAGCGACCGGGTCGCGGCCGCACATCGGCCGTCGGTGCGCTCGCGCCCGGCGCTCCGGTCAACTCGCATGCGGCGAGGACGAGCGCTGCGCGACGTGCGTACGGTCCGAGCGCAATCCCGCGCGGGAAACGCGGCTGTCTGCAGGCTCAGGGTCGGCGTCGCGGGCGCCGTGCCGCCGCCCGGCGTCGCGGCGTGCGAGGCCGCGGTGCGGTCGCCGGGGCGGCGCGCAGCTGCTTCGCGATGAACCTCGCGAACGGCGCGACGTCGCCGGCCACGCTCGCCGCCTCCAGCGCCGCGAGGTACTCGTCGCGGTGCTCGACGCGGATCACCGTCCACGGGTAGCCACCGCCGGCCAGCAACGCGTTCATCAGCAAGCGGGCGATCCGGCCGTTGCCATCGGGGAACGGATGCACGTACCCGAACAGCCAGTGGCCGAGCACGGCGCGGACCGCGGGAGCAGGCTCGCCCTCGATGAGATCGAACAGCGCCGGCATCGCCTCCCGGAGCACCTCCGACCGCGGCGGGACATGCCGCGAGCCGCGCAGGTACACCGGATGCGTCCGGTAGCCCGCGAGCGAGCCGGCGGTCATCAGGCCGGCGGCGACGTGCGGGCTGAACATCTCGCGGTACCAGTCGCGGTGGGCGGTCCGCAGCAGCTCGACCTTGGCGGTGGAGCCGGCGGAGCCGAGCATGCCGCGGACGGTGTCCCGGGCGCGGCGGAACGCGAGCCAGTAGCCGCGCGCAGCGAGCGCGCTGGCGCTGTCGCGATCCGATGGGTGGAGCTCGGGGTCCCAGCTGCCGGTGGACACGCGGTGGACCAGCTCGGGCGTCACCTGGTAGCCCTCGATCGACAGCGAGTGATAGGCATCGAGCTGGTAGCTCTCGTCGATGCGGCGCAGGTAGGTGTTGCGATCGCGGGGCCGCCCTGGGGGAGGTGGAAGCTCGGCGAGGACCGCGTCGCGTGCCGACGCCCACAGCGCATGGAGCCGGGCGACGATCGGTGGCGCCGATCGCGGCACGGGCGCGATCGCGCGCTCGGCATCGAACGGATCGGTCTCGCGAACCGCGTGGTCCGCGGCCTTCATGGCGGAAATGACCTCGTCGGCGACCGCGGCCTGGCCGAGGTGGCGGAACGCACCGGCGAGCCGGCCAGCGACGACCGTGCGACCGCCGTCCAGCAGGCGAGCCAGCAGCTCGGATGGGTCGCGGATCTGTCCGAGCACCACCTCGATCTCGATCGGGTGATCCGCGAAGAAGCTCTCGGGTACGCGGATCAGCGCGGCATCGCTGCGGAACACGCGCACCCCGTGACGGGTCTCCAGGTCGCCTGCCGGCGGCATCGCCTTCTGCTTGAGGGCGAACAGCGAGGTGTCGAACCGCAGATCGATCCGGTTGTTGTTCGCCGCCGGGCTGTAGATGATGACCTGCCTGGGGATGGCCGTGTCCTCCGCGTGGAGCAGCAGCGATTGCTCCGGAGACACGTGCCATGCCTCACCGAAATGGTGATCGCAGTATCGCCGGCAGAACTCCCAGAACGAGGCGAACCACGGCGTGGCGTCACCCGGCTGCGCGGCCGGGCTCGCCGAGATCAGCCAGCCCTTCATCGCCTCCTGCAAGAACCCGTGCTTCACGAGCCGCTCCCGGGACGTGCGGGACAGCTGGGTCGACGCGAACACGCGGGAGCCATCGAGCTGGAGCTGGCGCAGCTCTTCCAGCGAGACAGCGAGTTTTTCGTTCGGGGTGGCCATGACACGTTCTGGATGCTGTGCGGTTGCACGTGGAAGATGTTGCAGCATCACACGTGGATGATGTTGCAGCACTACACGTGGATGATGTTGCAGCACTACACGTGGATGATGTTGTAGCATTACAATTTAATATTGCTGGACCGGTTCACGTGAATCCTGTGGACGGCCGACTTCTCTTGTAGTTACAATTACCTGGCCGAACCGGCGAAGCCCCCGGATCAGGTCGGCTTCTTCCGGATCAGATGATCGGGCGGGATGACCCGGGGCGGTCGGGGCGACATCGCGACCGGATCGAGCTCGGTGGAGCCGCAGAAGTAGCACGCGCCGTTGAGCACCAGCTCGTGCGCGCAGTGGCCGCAGCGGACGCAGACGCCGACGTCGCGTTCGTGATGCGGGCAGGTCGGATTGCCCTTGCCGGGCGGCGGCCGATCGGTCACGGCCGGGTCTCCGCGCGCAGTCGGTTGGCCAGGCCGGAGTAGCGCAGCGCGCGGCGCTTGCCGCCGGCGATCAGCAGCTGGCGTGCGCCGACGATCGCGACGCCGGTGCGGGCCCGGGTGATGCCGGTGTAGATCAGCTCGCGGGTGACCAGCGGGAGGTCGTCGTGCGGGAGGATCAGCGCGACGGCGTCGAGCTCGCTGCCCTGGCTCTTGTGCACGGTCAGCGCCCACGCCAGCTCCAGGTGGTCGCGCAGCGCCTCGATCGCGAACGGCCGCAGCTCGCCGGCGATCCGGAACACCGCGCGGTAGTGGTGGCGGCCCAGGCCCTCGTCGGCGCGCACGATGACCCCCTGGTCGCCGTTGAACAGGCCGCGCTGGTAGTCGTTGGCGGTGATCATCACCGGCTCGCCGGGGACCAGCTCGGGGCGGCCGGACACCGTCATCCGGTCGAGCGCGCGCTCGTGGAGGTGAGCGTTGAGCGCGAGCGAGCCGGTCGCCAGCGCGCGGGTGACGGTGAGCACGCGGGCGCGCGCCAGCAGGTGCCACAGCCGCTCGAGCTCGGCGGCCTGCGCCGGATCGATCCGGCCGTCGACGAACCGGAACACGCGCTCGGCGGCGCGCAGCGCGCGCGGGCCCTCGAAGTGGTGCCACAGGCCCTCGGTGACCGCGAGCACGGTGGCCTGCGGGTCGCGGGCCGCGGTGGTGTCGACCCACTCGACGCCGGCGAACCCGAGCGTACCCGGCGTGCGCGGCACGGCGAGCGGCCGGGCGCGCTCGGTCAGCCGCTGCGGGTTGCCGTCGTGGATCGCGGCGGCGGCGGCGTACACCGCGCGGCCGTCGGGATCCGCGGTGTTCATCCGGTAGCTGGCGTGGAGCACGGCGACGCGCGCCGCCGCGGGGCCATCGGGGGTCGCGAGGTCGGCGAGGATCTGGCCGGCATCGATCGCCGGCAGCTGGTGGGCGTCGCCGATCAGCACCAGGGGCGCGCCGGCCGGCAGGGCGTCGAGCAGGGCGTCGATCAGCTCGAGGTCGATCATCGACGCCTCGTCGACGATCACCGCGCCGAACGGCAGCGGGCTCTGGGCGTGGTGGGCGAACCGCTCGCCGCGGTAGCCGAGCAGGCGGTGCAGGGTCTGCGCGGCGGGCGGCGCGGCGGCGAGCGCGCGGTCGGCGTCGCCGGGATCGCGGATCTGGGCGAGCTGCTCGCCGATCACCTGGGTCAGCCGGTTCGCCGCCTTGCCGGTCTGGGCCGCGAGCGCGATCTGGGTGATGCCGAGCCGCGCGAGGCCGCGCACGATCGCCGCGGCGACCAGCGTCTTGCCGGTGCCCGGGCCGCCGGTGACGACCGAGAGCTGGCCGGTGAGAGCGAGGCCGACCGCGGCGGTCTGCTCGTCGGACAGCGCGGCGCCGGCCGGCCGCCGGGCGAGGTCGGCGAGCACCGCGGCGGCGTCGCTGGCCGGTGCGGCGAGCCGCCCGGCGAGCCGGCGCGCGACCCGATCTTCGAGCCAGCGCGATCGCTCGGTGTACAGGCAGCCGGCGTCGACCACCAGCGGCAACCGCTGGTCCCGGGTGCCGACCACCGAGTCGAACTGCGGCCGGCCGGTGAGCCGGCCGATCGCGCGGACCAGCGCCGTGGCCTCGCCGTCCATGCCGGCGAGCCGGGCGATCTCGGTGACCAGCGCGCGCAGGTGGCCGCGCGGCGACGGGTCGAGCGGCAGGCAGGTCGAGCCCTGGCGCTGCGCGATCATCAGCGCGAGCACCAGCACGCCGAGGGTCAGCGGATCGCGGCCGCCGAACCACTGATCGGCGGCGACCAGCTCCTCGGCGAGGTAGAGCCCCTCGTCGCCGAGATCGCAGCTGCGCGCGCCGACGCCGAGCCGGCGGAACATGTCGGTGGCGGGCGCGGGCTCGAACCGCGCGCGCAGCGTGCCGCGGGGCTGGAGCGGCGCGGTCACGGCCGGGCCTCCGCGCCGCCGGTCGCAGCCGCTCCGCTCGCTCCAACCCGGGCGAGCCAGTCGCGCCACGCCGCGAGCGTGTCGTCGGTCACCGGCACCGGGACCACGAGGTCGTGGCGGAGGAACGCGAACAGGAGGCCGGCGAGCCGGCGCCGGCCGCGCAGTCGATCGGCGGCGAGCGCGTACAGCCGGGCCTGCACGGCGTAGCGCGCGCGGACGCGGTCCTGGGCCCGCGCGGCGAGGTCGTCGCCGACGAGCAGGTCGCTCTTGTAGTCGAGCACCCACAGGTCGTCGTCCCACGCGACCAGCGCGTCGATGAAGCCCTTGACCAGCCCGCGAGGCGGGTCGTGCGCCGGAATGGCTCGAAGCGCCGGAATCGCCGGAATGGGAAAGCCGAACTCGACCTCGCGGGCCAGCGCGATCGCGTCGACCAGGGGCGGTAGCGCGCTGCCGTCGATCAGCGTGAGCGGCGCGGTCAGCGCGCGGTGCGCGATCGTCGTGGCGTGTGGCAGGTGGTGCTCGGCGATGCCGCGCTCGCGGGCCTTGCCGGCGACCAGCGCCGCGACCTCGGGATCGTCGAGCCATGCCGCGGCATCGGGCGCGCGCCGCACCCAGGCGAGGTCGGCGACCTCGAGGAGGTCGTGCAGCAACAGGCCGGAGTCCGCGCCCGGCGGCAGGTCGGTCGCGCCGATCGCAGCGGCCGCCTGGCCGGCGTCGAGATCGACCTCGTCGTCATCGGCGTCGAACTCCGCGGGATCGAGCGCGAGCGCATCGCCCGGGGCCGCGGCGATCACCGCGGCGTCGGGTTCGTGCGCGAGCCGGGTGTACGACAGCATGGTCAGGCCGCCGCGGATCGCGGGCAGCGGCGCGAGCTCGCCGGGCGGTGGCGGTGGTGGCGCGGCGAAGTCGGCCAGCGCGTCGCACGGCGGCGGCGGTGGCTCCGGGGCGCCGACCGGCACGGGGACGATGTCGAACAGCGCGCGGGCCGCCGGCCGCGGCGCCAGGTGCGGTGCGACGCAGCGCTGGATCGGCCCGTACATCGCCGCCTTGTTGAGCGCGCCCTCGCCGTACACCGGCAGGTAGAGCCGGACCTGGGCGCGGGTCAGCCCGACGTATGCCAGCCGCTGGTTCTCGGCGTCGGCCTCGGCGTCGAGCAGTTGCTGGGTCATCGGGTCGACCTTGCCGACGACCAGCGCGCGGCCGGTGGCGTCGCGCAGGGTGTGGACCACGCTGCGCGGGCCGCCCGAGGTGCCGCCGAACAGGAACACGTACGGTGCCTCCAGGCCCTTGGCCTTGTGGATCGTCAGCACGCGCACCGCGTCGGCGTCGGTCTCGGCGCGCTGGACGTCACGCTCGTCGGGGTGGCCGGTGTCGTCGGCGATCCACCGGCGGAGCTGGCCGACCAGCTCGTGGAGATCGCTGCGCGACCGCGCGACCTCGGCGAGCAGGAGCTCGATCACGTGCCAGGTGTTGGTCAGCGCGCGCTCGCCGCTGCCGAGCACCAGCGCGCGCTCGGCGAACCGGCTGTCCTCGACGATCCGCCGGAACAGCGCCTCGTAGTGGCGGCGGGCCGCGAGCTGCGCCCAGTCGAACAGCCGCGCGATCACCGGGTGGTGATCGGGCGCGTCGACGACCTGCATCAGATCGGGCCACGGCACGTCGAACATCCGGGTGCGCAGCGCGCGCATCCGCGCCGAGCGATCGCGCGGGGCGGCGACCGCGGCCAGCACGCACGCGAGCTCAACCGCCTCGCGGGTCTGCAGCAGGCGCTCGGGCTCGACCAGCGCGCACGGCAAGCCCCGCGCGCGCAGCGCCGCGGCGAGCTCGGCGCTCTCGCGGTTCGAGCGGGTCAGCACCATCACCTGGTCGAGCGCGAACGGCCGCATCGCGCCGCGCGCGCGCCACGCCGGCGGGGCTGCGCGCAGCGCCTCGATCGCGTCGGCGATCGCACCGCACAGCGCGGTGCGCTGGGCGTCGGCGCTGGCCTTGCCGCCGGCGGTGAGCTGGAACACCGTGACCGGCGGGCGGGCGTCGTCGCACACGACATCGCCACCGGCGCGCACCGGCTCGTCGTAGGTGATCCGCCCGGACAGCAGCGGCAGACCGAGCGTGCCGATCAGGATCTGGTTGACCGCGGCGACCAGCGGCTCGGTCGATCGCCGGTTGACGTCGAGCACGACCCGGGTCGCGTCGGCGCGCAGCATCTCGTCGCGCGCCGCGAGGTAGGTGTCGACGTCCGCGCCGCGGAACCCGTAGATCGCCTGCTTGGGATCGCCGACGATGGTCAGGCCGCGGGCGTCGGGGTGCAGCCACACGGTGCGGAAGATGTTCCACTGCACCGGATCGGTGTCCTGGAACTCGTCGATCATCGCCCACGGCGTGCGCTCGCGCAGCCGCGCGGCGAGCTCGTGGCGGCGCGGGCCGGTCAGCGCCGCCCACACCAGCTCGAGCATGTCGTCGTAGTCGAACTGGCCGGCCTTCGCCTTGTCGTCACTGACCCGCGCGAGGATCGCGGGCAGCATCTGGGCGGCGATCGCCTCGTCGAGCGAGATCGCAGTCGCGACGGCGCGCAGCGCGGCGACGACGTCGGGCGGCAGCTTGCCGGCGCGGGCGGCGAACCGCTCGCACGCGTCGCGCGCGAGGTCGATCGCGGCGAGCTGCTGCGGCGCCGCTGCGTCGCCGTCGCACAGCGCGAGCGCCGCGGCCACGGTATCGAGCCAGTCGGCGGTCCAGCTGCGCCGGTCGCAGGCGAGCAGGGCGGCGCGGCCGGCGTCGCCGCCGAACGCGGCGGACAGCTGGGCGAACGCGGCGCGCACCGCCTCGGGGTCGATCGTGCGCCGCACCGGCGCGCGGGCCCGCACGCAGCCGAGCAGCATCGCGCGTAGCGCGTCGATCGTGCGCGGCGCGCCCGAGGCCGACCGGGTCTCGAGGAACGCGGCGAGCAGCTCGCGATCCGGCGAGCGGTAGGCGAACCGCTCGCGCAGCAGCGCACCGAACGCGGCGTCGAACGCGACCTCGTCGGCGATCTGGCGCTGGTCGAACAGCCGGCGCGCGCTGAACGCGTCCTCGATCAGGATCCGGTGGCAGAACCCGTGGATCGTGTAGATCGGCGCGTGATCGAACGCGGCGACCGCGGCGCGCAGCCGGCGGCGGGCCTCGCCGTCGATCGCCCACGCCGGCTCGGCCGCGCCGGCGGTAGACACGGCGGCGCGCGACAGCCGGTCGAGCAGGTCGCGGATCCGCAGCCGGAGCTCGGCGACCGCCTTGTCGGTGAACGTCACCAGCAGGATCTGGCCGAGCTCGGCGCCGGCGAGGATCAGGTCGACCACGCGGTGCTCGAGGAAGAACGTCTTGCCGGTCCCCGCCGAGGCCTCGACGACCACCAGCCGGGCGTCGGGCGGCGGCAGCGCGGCCGGCCGGGCGACCCGGGGTGCGGCCGCGGCGGCGCTGCCGATCGCGCCGGGCGCCGCGGTCACGGTCCGACCTCGAAGCCGTGGTCGCCGCGCATGCGCTCGACCAGCGGCAGCAGCCGGCGCCGCGCGATCTGCGCCGCGTCGGCGGGTGGGGCGAGGCCGTCGCCGCGGTCGATCGGGCCGTAGCCGAGGCCGCTCGTCGGGTCGCCGAACCGCGCCCCCGGCCGGCCACCCTGCAGCGCCTTGACCAGGGCCTCGAACGGCAGGAGGTAGCCGTGCGGCGCGTCGAGCAGCTCGCCGATCAGCCCGGCGAGGTAGGCGCGGGCGTCGTCCGGGCTCCACGCCGCGTGCTCGACCTCGCAGACCTCGCCGCGGTCGTCGATCAGGCGGTGCACGTGTCCGCCGTCGCCGGCGATCCCGGCGGCCGCGAGCAGCAGGTGATCGAACGCACCGCGCAGGTGGTAGTGCGAGCGCTTCTCGAGCTTGCGCAGCAGCGTGATCACCGAGGTGTGGCGCCGGCCGCGGATCAACAGCTCGGTCTGTCCGATCAGGCGGACCGTCCGGCCACCGGACAGCTCGATCGACAGCGCGGGCCGGAGCTCGGCGCCCGGCGACGACGCGCGGCCGAACCCGATCCGGGTCGCGCCGTCGGCGGCGATCGGCCCCAGCCCGGTGCGCCAGCGCTCGAGGACCTCGAGGTCGAGCCGGCGCGCGGCGTCGGCGAACACACCGACCGGGAACTGGCCGCGCAGCTGGCGCTGCTTGCGCTCGGCGTCGTAGCGGCGCTCGACCGGCTCGCCGGGGTCGCGCAGCTGGGCCGCGAACACCTCGCGCAGCAGCACCGCGCGCTCGGCGCGGCCGAGGTGGAACGGTTCGTCGCTGTGCTCGACGACCTCGTCGTCGGGCAGCTCGTCGAGCCCGAGCACGGCCTGCGCCCAGGACTGGATCGGGTACTCCAGGAAGCCGCGCAGGTTGGCGACCGTGAGCGGGCGGGGCGCGCCGGCCGGCGGCGGGGCGGGCGGCGCCACCGGGTCGACCATCCCCAGCGCGGCGCGCAGGTCCGCCTGCGCCGGGTGGGCGAGCAGGGCAACCAGCCCCTCCGCATCGGGGATCGGGTGACCGGCGGCGCGCAGGTGGTCGCGCATCGCATCGCGCACCGCGACGGCCCAGCGCTCGCGCGCGATCGCGGGCAAGGTCTCGGGCGAAGGAGCCTGGGGTGGGCTGAGGGAAGGAGCATGAGGTGGGGCGGAAGAGGGGGCATGAGGTGGGCTGAGGGTCTGCAGGTGCAGGGCCGCGCGGCGCGGCGCGCGGTGGGGTGAATGGACCGGCTCTGCCGATCCATAGGGGACGGGAACGTCCCCTATGGATCGATGCAGGGGGTGGCGCACCGTGATCGCGGCGAGCGCCTCGCGGCTCGAGCCGGCGCGGACGTAGGGCGCCAGCGCGTCGGCGAGCTCGAGCACGATCGACGACGGCGCCAGCGGCTGGCCGCTCTTCTCCTCGGTCGCGACGTACGACAGGTACAGCGCGTCGCGGGTGCCGAGCAGCACGTCGAGGAACGCGGCGCGGTCGCGGTCGCGCGGGGCGACGTCGCCGGTCCGGGCCTCGCGCCGCAGGTCGAGCGGGCTGGTCCGCTCGCCGGCCGGGAACGCACCCTCGTCGAGCCCGGCGACGAACGCGACCCGGAACGGCACGCCTCGCATCGCCGCGAGCGGGGCGATCATCACGCCGGCGGCCAGTGGCTCACCGCGGTTGGCCCGGGCCGTGGTGAGCCGGCGGGCCGCGTGCGCGCGCGCCTCGCGAAACCCGACCGGCCGGCCATCGAGATCGACCCGCGCGATCCCGGCGAGCAGCACGCGCACCCGCTCGAGGTCGCGGGCCGCGTCGTCGTCGCGCGGCGCCAGGTAGGCGTCGACCAGGCTCGCGAGCACGTCGGCCCAGCGCGCGAGCGGCGCCTCGAGGGCCGCCAGCCACTCGGCGTCGGCGCACAGCGAGCGCACGATCAGCGCGTAGGTCGCCGCGCTGGCCTGCTGCTCGGGGCGGAGCTCCTCGGGCGCGACCTCCAGGCTCGCGATCCGCGCCGCGCCGCGCCCGGCGCGCTCGCCGACCATGAACCCGCCGAGCGCGAGCCGCCGCACGCCCTGGTCCCAGTGGAACAGTCCGGGGTAGTCCTCGAGGTAGGTGCCGGCGTGCGCCGCGGCGTCGCGGCCGTGGACGATGCCCAGCCGCTCGGTCCATCGCACCCAGTCATCGGGATCGACGTGGGGATAGCCGGCGAGCACGGCCGGGTGGGTCATCACCCGGAGCAGGTCGCGCCGGGTCATCGCCGAGGTCGGCAGGTCGAGCAGGGCGAGCACCGCCTCGCCGATCCGGCCGCGGTCGTCGATCGGCGCGTCGATCAGATGGCACGGGACGCCGACCGCCTCGAACGCCGACGGCGCCTGCGCCAGGTAGCGCTCGGCGTCGCCCGCGACCCATACCGCGATCTCGTGCGCGCGCAGCGCGGAGTCGGCGTCGAGCCGCCGCCGCGCCTCGGCTGCGATCACCTCGATCTCGCGGCGCGCGTTGGGGCAGGCCAGCACCGTGACACCCGCGTCGGGCACCTCGGGCGAGCTGTCCTCGGCGTCCGGCAGCGCCGGCGCTCGCCGCACCCGGACATCCTCGAGCAGGCGATCGCGCGCCGTCGCGCCGCCGGCCTCCGCGAACCAGCCCTCCAGGTCGCCGCCGGTCCGCTCGACCAGCGCTCCCAGCGTGTCGCGCACCGGCCGCCCCCACAGCACCAGCGGCAGCGGGTCGATCCCACGGGGGGCTTCGCCCCCCGCCCCGCCGGCAGAGCCGGCAGGGTCCCCACCCCCTGGCTCGCTTTGCTCGCCCGGGTCCCCGGGCTGTCGCTGTGGATCGCGTACATGCAGGTCCGCACCCGGCTGATCGACGACGCGGTGCGCGCGTTCGTCGCCGATGGCGGCCGGCAGGTGGTCGTGCTCGGCGCGGGCTACGACTGCCGCGCGCTGCGCCTGCCCGAGCTCGCCGGTGCGCGCGTGCTCGAGGTCGACCACCCGGCGACCCAGGGCCACAAGCGCGCGGTGCTCGACCGGCTCGCCGCTCGCTCGCCCGCGCACTACCTCGCGTGGGACTTCGAGACCCGCCCGCTGGACGACCTGCCGGACGCGCTCGCCGACGCCGGCCACGACCCGGCCGCGCCGACCCTCACGATCTGGGAGGGCGTGACGATGTACCTGACCGAGGCGGCGATCGACGCCTCGCTGCGCGCGATCGCGATCTGGAGCGCGGCCGGCTCGGTGCTCGCGCTGACCTACATGACGCGGCAGCGGCTGCAGCGCTCGGTGGCGCTGCGCGCGGTGCGGGCGGTGGTGCGCAGCCTCGGCGAGCCGTTCCGGTTCGGCTGGGATCCCGACGAGCTGCCCGGTTACCTCGCCGCGCGCGGCTTCGCGCTGACCAGCGACGTGTCCACCGCCGACGCCGGCCACCAGCTCCTGCCGCGCGAGCTCGCCGCGCAGATCGTGCAGACCGACCGGGTCGCGATCGCGCGCCGCGCGCGGTAGGGGTGCCGCCCAGCCCGGCAGCGCCGTCCTCTCGCTCGCCTCTCGCAGCCGGCGGCCCGCCGCCGTTGCCTGGCCGCGCACCGCCCGCGATACAGTGCGCCGGTGCGCGTCCTCGTGATCGGCGGCGGCATCTTCGGCGTCACCGCCGCCCGGGAGCTCCGCGCCCGGGGATGCGCGGTCACGCTCGTCGACCCCGGCCCGCTGCCCCACCCGCTCGCCGAGTCCACCGACATCAGCAAGATCGTCCGCTGCGACTACGGCGCCGACGAGGACTACACCGCGCTCGGCGAGCGCGCGCTCGACGGCTGGCGCCGGTGGAACGCCGCCTGGCCGGTCCCCCGGTTCCACGAGACCGGCGTCGCGTTCCTCACCCGCGCCGCGATGCGGCCCGGAGAGTTCGAGCACGACAGCTTCACCCTGCTCGCCCGCCGCGGCCATCGCGTCGAGCGGCTCGACGCCGCCGCGATCGCCACGCGGTTCCCGGCCTACCGGCCCGGGGTCCACGTCGACGGCTACTTCCACCACGAGGGCGGCTGGGCCGAAGCCGGCGCCGTGGTCGCCCACCTCCTGGTCGACGCGATCGCCGCCGGCGTCACCGTGCTCGGCGACTGCCCGATCCACCGCATCGTCGACGAGGGCGCGCTGTCGGGCTCGGCCCTGTTCCCCGCCGACGCGATCGTCGTGTGCGCCGGCGCGTGGACCCCGCTGCTGGTCCCCGAGCTCGCCGGCGAGCTCCGCGCCGTCGGCCAGCCCGTGTTCCACCTGCGCCCCGCCGATCGCGAGCTGTTCGCCGGCCTCCAGTTCCCGGTGTTCGGCGCCGACATCGCGCGTACCGGCTATTACGGTTTCCCGCTCCAGCACGACGGCATCGTCAAGATTGCCAATCACGGCGCCGGCGTCGCGCTCGCTCCCGACGCGCCCCGTCAGGTCACGGCGGGTCAGGAGTCCGCGTTGCGCGACTTCCTGCGCAGCTCGCTGCCCGGGCTCGCCGGCGCCCCGATCGCGTCCCGCCGGCTGTGCGTCTACTGCGACACCCGCGACGCCGACTTCTGGATCGCCCGCCACCCCCGCCGCCCGACCCTCACCGTCGCGACCGGCGGCTCCGGCCACGGCTTCAAGTTCGCTCCCGTGATCGGCCCGATCATCGCCGACGCGGTGCTCGGCATCGACCACGCGCTCGCCCACAAGTTTCGCTGGCGCGCCGGCGCCGAACCCCGGTGGCGCGGCGATGCCGCCCGCTCGACGTAGCCGCGCACCCCCGCACGCCGCCGTGCGCTCGTGACACCGCCGTCCCGACGAGCCTTGCGCGCGATCGCTGCCATCCTGTCGTCATGAAGGCCGTCGTTCTCACCGGATATGGCGACGTCGACACGCTCGAGCTCCGCGAGCTGCCCGCTCCCCGGGTCGGCCCCGGCGAGCTCAGCGTCCGCGTGTCCGGCGCCAGCCTCAACCCGGTCGACTGGAAGATCCGCCGGGGCGAGCTCCGCGGCGTCATGCCGCTCGAGCTCACCGTGATCCTCGGCCGCGACGCGTCCGGCGAGGTCATCGAGGTCGGCCCCGGCGCCCGCGGCTTCCCGATCGGCGCCCGCGTCATGGGCTACGTCCAGGGCGCCTACGCCGAGCGCGTCGTCGCCAAGGCCGAGTCCTGGGCGATCGTCCCGCCCGCGATCGACCTGATCGACGCCGCCGCGATCCCGCTCGTCGGCCTCACCGGCTCCCAGCTGATCGACGCCATCGATCCGTCCGCCGGCCAGACCCTGCTGGTCACCGGCGCGGTCGGCAGCGTCGGCCGCGTCGCGGTGTTCGCCGCCCGCGCGCGCGGGTCCCAGGTCTGGGCCGGCGTTCGCCGGACCCAGAAGCAGGACGCCGCCGAGCTCGGCGTCGATGTCGATCACGTGGTCGCGCTCGACGACGACCGCGAGCTCGACGCCCTGCCCCAGTTCGACGCGATCGCGGACACCGTCGGCGGCGTCACCATGCAGAAGCTGCTGTCCCACGTCCGCCACGGCGGCACGATCGGCAGCGTGCTCGGCAAGCCGCCCGGCGCCGAGGAGCGCGGCCTGGTCGTCCGCGCGGTGTTCAGCCACCCCGATCCGGTCCGCCTCGCCGAGCTCGGCCGCGCCGTCGCCGAGCGCCGCCTGGTCATCCCGATCGCCCGCCGGTTCCCGCTCGCCCAGGTCCGCGCCGCCCACCAGTTCGCCGAGCGCGCCGCGGGCGGCAAGGTCATCGTCGTCGTGTGACCCGCCGCCGCCGCCCGGCCACCAGCCCGAGGCCGACCAGCCCGACGATCAACGACCCGCCGCCGCCCGCCGCGCAGCCGACGTGGTTGGTCGAGCCGACGAACCCGCCCTGCGACTGGATCTGCGCCGAGTCGGCGTGCGTCCCGCGCTGCGCCTGCACCATCGTGTGCTGCCCGGCCTTGAACTGGTAGCGATACAGGTCCCCGTCGCCCTGCTGCGCCGCTCCGTTGACGTTCCACTGGTAGTCGACCCCGAAGATCCGCAGCCCGTCGATGTCGTACGCCTGCGCCAGCGCCGCCAGCCAGTCTCCATCCTTGTGGCCGCTCTCCGGCTCGGTCAGCACCACCACCTGCGCGATCGCCGACTCCGGCACCACCATCACCGGCAGCGTCGCCGCCGCGACCCCGTCCGCCAGCAGCTGCACGGTTCCGGTCCCGGCCGCGGTCGCGTGCAGCGTCAGCCACTCGCGGTCCTCGAACAGGAACGTCGTCCTCGGCTCCGCCGTCATCCCCACCGGCACGTCCGCCGACAGCACCCCGTTGCCGTGCAGCTCGCGCCCGGCCTGGAAGTACCGCACCAGGTACGTCGCCGCACCGCCCGCCAGCACCTGCGCCTCCGCGACCCGCGCCTCGTCGTCGCGCCCCAGGATCAGCGAGCCGTGCGCGTCGAGCTCGATCGCATCCGGCAACCTCACCTCCGCCACGCCGTGCCCCACCGCGTGCCCGCGCGGGTCGCGCAGCGTCAGCGCCGCCGTCCCCTCGCCCACCGTCTCACCATGCATCGCCAGGTCGCGGCCGCCCGACGCCACCGCCCCGTCGATCCGGAACACCGCCGGATCCGACGACTCGATCGACCAGCCCTGCAGGTCCTCCTTGTCGTCGCTGGAGTGCGCGAACACCGTCACCGCCGCCCCCCGCACGTAGGGCGAGTGCAGGTCGTCTTCGAACCGGCGCGGCGTCAGGCCGAAGTCCCACGTCAGGTCGATGTCGTCGGTCATCGAGTACGTCGGCCCGCACGCCGCGCCGACGAGCGCGAGCGCGAGCCCCATGGCGCAAATCCCAGGGCGCATCATGCCTCGCGCCGTTGCAGCCACCGTGCCCCGTCGCAAGTCGCCGAAACATCGTCCGCCCACCGCCGCACCTGTCGCCGGTTCATCGCCCGCGGCGTCAGGTTCTGAACATCCGTCGCCGCGGGCTGACCCGTCGGGCTAAGGTCTGGCCATGCCCGCCGAGGGGATCCACCTCACCGCGCTACGCGAGGCCACGGCCTCCCCGTCCCTCGCCGCCGCCGTCCGCCGCCGCCTCGTCCGCCGCGACGACGCCGCCCGGTTCGGCGCCCTGCTCCCGGACCTGCCCTACTTCCATCGCTACGCCGTCGAGGTCCTCCGTTACGTCACCCGGCAGCCCGCCCGGCCGTCGCCCTGGGGCGCCGCCATCCACGACGGCGGCGCCGTCGCCCTGCTCGCCAGCCTGCTCACCATCGCCCGCCGCGAGCGCGACGACGATCTCGCGGCGATCGCCCTCGGCCTGGCATCGCACTGCGCGATCGATCGTGCGCTGCATCCGCTGGTCAACGCCCTCGCGCGCGCCTACCCCGCCGCCGCCGGCCACGACGCATCCCACCGCGAGGTCGAGAAGTTCCACTCCGTCTGCTTCCACGAGCACTACCTCGGCCGCGACACCATGGGGACCCCCGCGATCACCAGTTACCTGACCATCCAGCTCACGCGCCACCTCGACGCGCGCGTCAGCCGCCTCGTGCGGGAGGCCTGGTCCGCCGCGCTCGGCACCGCGCCCACCGAGCGCGAGCTCGCCGGCTTCACCCGCGGCTACGCCGCGCACGCCCGCCTGCTCGGCACCCCGCTCGGCAAGCGCATCGCTCCTCCGGCCGCCAAGCTCGCGGCCCGGCCGCGCTACCTCCACGGCCCCTGGGGCAGCTTCGAGTCCCTGCTCGACGCCGCCATCACCGCCTCGCTCGGCGTGATCGAAGCCGCCGGCGCCGTGCTCGACGCCGGCCCCGCCGACCTCGACGCCGCCCGCCGCGCCCTCGATGCCCGCCTGCCACCCGGCACCATCGATCCACAGGGCCAGGGCCTCGACCTCGAGCGCCCCGTCCAGCTCGCCCTCGCCAGCTGATCCTGCGAACTTCCCGCGGTCGGTTGACCTGGCACCTATCGCGCCCCATAGTTCAGTTTGTTCTTTGACAAGGGGGCGTACCGGTTTCGACGGGGATGGTGACGTTCGAGTTGCGCGTCGTGGCGCCCCAGGCCACGTAAAAAGGGGCAACACTGCAACTGCGAACGATAACGCCGTTGCTCTCGCTGCCTGATAAAACCAGGTAACGACGGTGCCTGCAGCTTCCGCCTGTAGCCGCAGTGCACCGACACAATCAGGCTGGACCTCCTGACCCGCCAGCACACGGAGGTCGAGACATCGCTGGCTTGTTGCGCTCGCAGGTCGGCCGCCGCCTGCGAGCGCGAGACCCGAAACGGCGTGCCTACGCGCGTAGACGCTCGTCCTGATCCATCTTCGGACGCGGGTTCGACTCCCGCCGCCTCCACGACCACATTTCCACAGTTTCGGTTAGTTACCGCAGTCGGTAGCGAGTCGGTAGCGAGTGGTAGCGAGCCACCCGCTACCGCTGCAGCAGACCCGGTAGCCGCCGCGCTCGATGCTGCGCTGGGGCTGCGCCGCTCCGGCGCCGATCCGAAGGCCCTGCGCCGCGTGCTGCGCCGGATCGAGGAGCTGCTGGACGAGTAGCAGGCCTCGGCCCGGCGCGCCGCGGCGGCGGCGCTGGTGTCGCCGTCGCCCAGGAGCTGCAGGAGCTCGGGCTGCGCGTCGAAGGCGTCGGCGGTCGGCTGTCGGCCCCGAGGAGCGATGCGCTGGCGTCACCGGCCGGCCCGGAGCGCGCGCCTGAGGGCTCGCCCGCGATGTCGCCCAGGAGCTGCGGGGGCTGCGCGCCGGAGGTGGCGGCGCCAGGCCGGGGCTCGATGCGGCCGAGGAGCTCGAACCGCACCAGCTCGCCGAGGGCGGCGGTAGGCTGTCGGCCCCGAGGAGGCTGTCGACCCCGAGGAGCGCGGGCGGCGGCTCGGCCCGGAGGGCGGCGACTCGGTGGCTCGCCCGCGACGTGGCAGCCGCGGCAGCGACCTCGAACGCGCCGGTCACCAGCTCGGCGACCTCGGCGGCGGCGCTGGCGGCGGCCCTGGACATCGCCAGGAGCTGCGGGAACTCGGGCTGCGCGCCGAGGGGCGGCGGTAGCAACCTCAGTCTACGACGACCTGCCGGTAACGAACATTCGAGTAGCGAGCAGCCCAGCGACGCAAATCGCGATCCTGCTCGATCGAATGCCGGCGGTTCACGGATGCACGCGTCTCGTGCTCCTCCACGTACACGATCCCATTGTCCTCGGCGACGACGTCCGGGCGGCGTCGACCGAGCAGCGGCGGTACACGCTCGCAGCCGATGTGGTCGGCGACCACGCGCCTCCCTTTCATCGTATGATGCCGCACGGACCGCTTGATGCTGCGCTGCTCGGCCGTCTGCGAGAAGTGGTCATACGCCATTTTTCCCACTGCAAATGCACTGACGACTAGTCCGACCTTCAGCCAGATAGGCAGGCCGGGCTTGAAGTGCTCGCCAGCTCGAACCTCGTGCGCGTCATCAACAAGGAGCCACCACGTCGGTAGGATCATGCCGTCGAGGAAAGCTCGGCGAGCCTCGTCATCTGAGAGCACCTCGCTGCAAGAGCAGCTTCCGTCCGGATGAGGTACAAGGACTCTGACCATCCGAAACTTATACCTTCGCGGGCTGACGACTGGCCAAAAACACATACAAATATCCACAGATACGGCTACTTCCGGGCGCCCTGGACGGCGCGCACGTGCTCGAGGTGGACCTGGGCTCGCCGAGCGCGAACCGCGGCGGGTCGCAGATCGCGGCGGGCCGCGCTGGCGGCGCTCAACCACGGTGCGGAGACTCTGCGCGGACCGGCTGGCCCCGGTCACGGTGGCGATCGCGGCGGCGGCGGCCACGATGAGCGCGGGCGGCCCGGCGCGGCCCGGTCCGGTCCGGCTCGGTGGAGCTCACCGAGCGCGGCGGCGACCTCGCCGGCGACCTCGGCCCGGGCTGGTCGCGGTGGGCGGCGGCGACCGCGGCGCTGGCGCGGCCGTGGAGCTCGCGCGCGCCGTGCTCGCGGTCCCGGCGCTCGACCGCGGCGCCCGTGCTGGACGTCGCCCAGGAGCTGCTCGCCGAGCTCAGCGGCGATCGCGGTGGCGGCGGTGGCCAGCTCGGAGCACGCCGCTCGGTGGCTCGCGGGCGACGTCGCCCATGAACTCGACGCTGGCGGTAGTCGAGTTCAGCGGAACGCGTGACCGCATCCCTTACACTGGGAAGCGGTCGTCTCGCAGATCTCGTCGCACTCAGCACACACTTTCTGCAAGTACTTGCAGAAAGAGCAACGGTAGAAGTTGAAGTCTGCCTTGGTCGCGACACCAAACCACTTCCTCGGTTCGATCAGATCCAGAAGCTGGTTGGCTGTCGCCGCAAGATTCTGACCTGTCGCGTTCTCGAACGCGGCGCCCTTGCGGCACTTGAGGCACTGCCCGCTGACCTTCAGATCTTGCGAACGCCACGAACTGTCTGCGCCGACGCTGTAGTACTCCTTCGAGGTCGTCCGGCGCTTCCCGCAATGGAGCACAGCCTTTGACGCGTCGTCGTTGACTGGTCGACGGCTGTCGTCGTCCTCCCGACGTGAGTCAGTGCGGACAGAGCGCTGGCTAGAGTCGTCGTCGTCCGAGAAGTACTCGTCGATGATCGCGTCGATCCCGTCCTCCTTGTTCAGGGACTTCTTGGTCAGCTCCCTGGCCCACTGCTTAATGCCGTCCGCCCGGATTTCTGAGAGGAGTTCGGTGGCGATCTCCTCGGCTTCGTCGCGGCTGGTCGCCCTCTTGAAGAGGCGTGTAGCGACCTCTACCGCCGCACCTTTGCTCTTCGGGCGATCCTCGTTGAGGCGTTCGATGCCATCTCTGGCTTCGTCTGCTGTCGCTACCTGAGACCACCCATCAACGAATTCATCCCATGCCTGCCTCATGATGCTCGACATCGTAACCCCGGCCGGGTGAGCGATCACCGCCTCTTGCCACAAGCGTAGTGAGTCTCGGCGAGCTGACCCGTGTGCGACTGGGGTTGGCAGCCTTGCCGGAGGGATGAGGTAGAAGGACATCCCGCAATGTAGGTTAACCGAGCGCCGGCTGGCCGTCTCAGCTCGGCCCGGTGCCGGGGCGGTTGTCTTGTCGCGCTGGTCACGATCGCGGTGGCGCCGACTTCCGGCGAGGATGCGCGAACGGCGAGCTTCCCGAAGCCAGGCCGCAGCGTGACCTCCAGAGGAGGCTACCGCCCCGGCCCGCGCACGAGCCGTGACGGTGGCGGCGCTCGGCCGGGGCACTCGTGCTGGACGTCGCCCAGGCGCTGCTCAGCGAGCGCTGCGGGCGGTGGCGGTGGTCGGCGCCCACGACCTCGATACCGGGCTGGACGTCGCCGGCGATCTCGCACTCGACCGCGCCGGCTGGACGTCGCCCAGGAGCTGCAGGTGCCGCGCGCGAACCGGACCGGCCCGGCACCGGCGTCACCAGCTCGGCCCGGGCGCGCCGGACGGCGCCTACCGTGCTAGACCCAAAAGAAGCGCTTCCCCGGCCTGACACGCGGCTGGGAGGCGCCCTGGGCCAGTTGGCGAGACGTGCCGGCAGCGGTCGGAGGGTGGCTGCCGCCGCTTGAGCACAAAGATC
>JBGQCL010000154.1:0-23349 GCA_041495365.1 Kofleriaceae bacterium
CTGCAACGTCCAGGCTCCCGGTGATCGACAGCTCGGCGCGGACGTGGAGCGGCGCGCCGCTCGCGTCGGTGAGGTCGCGCCGGCAGCGCGCGCCGTAGATCTCGGAGCTCGCGTCGCGGAAGTGGTTGCGGCCCGCCACCAGCGCCATGCGGTCGCCGCACACCAGGAAGCCGCCCGGACCGTGCCGCGCGGTCAGCGTCCGGCCGTTCCACTCGACCCGCAGGTCCTTGGCCCAGCCCGACACCGCCGCGATCACCGCGCTGCCGTCGATCACCGCGGTGCCGACGACATCGCGCGACGCCGACACCGCCGGCTCGCCGCTGAACGCGACGTGGCCGAGCTTGTGCACCCGGCCTGCGAACGCGACCGCGGTGACGTCGCGCGACGTCACGAGGTAGAGCTCGGCCTTGCCGTCGCCGTCGAGATCGGCGGCCGCGACGGCGACCACCGGCGCACCGAGGTCGAGCGAGCCCAGCTTCTGCGGCTTCCAGCGGATCGCCACCGGCACCGGCGGCACCGGCCGGGCGACGTGGGCCGCCGCGGCGGCGTCGAGCCGCGCCCGCACCGCGGTGGCGAGCCGCGCGAGGTAGCCCGGATCGGCGCTGTCTTCGGCGCGCGCCGCGGGCACCGCCGCGAGCCCGAGCGCGACCCCCAGTGCGACGGCCGGCACGCCGCGCCCCATCAGTCTTCGTACTCGCCCTTGGTCTTGTTGTCCTCGGTGACGTCGCCCGGCATCGGCGCGACCTCGGTCGGCTGCGTGCCCTCGACGAACACCTCGGTCAGCGTGGTCGCCTTCGGGGCACCCTCGGGCGCGAGCAGCCCGGTCCTCTTGTCGATCGTGGCCTCGACCACGTGGGCCGGCCGCGGGAACGCCTTGGCCGGCGGGTTGAGCTGCTTCATGATCTCGACGTAGACCGGCACCGCATTGCTGCCGCCGGTCTCGCGCGGCATCGGGCGGGGGTCGTCGTAGCCGATCCACACGCCGATCGCGTAGTCCGGGGTCAGCCCGACGAACCAGGTGTCCCTGGCATCGTTCGACGTGCCGGTCTTGCCGGCGATCGGGATCTTGAGCACCGCCGCGCCGATCGCGGTGCCCTCGGTGACCACCGAGCGCATCATGTCGGTCACCACGTAGGCGACCTCGGGCCGCAGCACCTGCTCGCCCGCCGGTGACGGCAGCCGCTTGCCGCCGATCGCGTCGATGAACTGCGCCGGCGCCGCGATCCCGCCGGTGGCCAGCGTGGCGACCGCGTTGGTGTGCTCGAGCGGGGTCACCTCGTGCGAGCCGAGTGCGATCGACAGATCCGGCTTCAGCTCGCTCGCGATCCCCATCTTCCTGGCGAACGCGACCACGGTCTCGGGCTGGAGGTTGTAGGCGAGCTCGAGCGACACCGTGTTGATCGAGCGCGACAGCGCGTAGCGCAGCCGGACCGGGCCATCGTAGCGGCCGGTCTCGTAGTTCTTGGGCCGGTAGTTGGGGTCGATCTTGTCGAACGACTGCGGCACGTCGTTGATCACGCTCGCCGCCGTGTACTTGCCGCTGTCGATCGCCGCGGAGTACAGGTACGGCTTGAACGAGCTGCCGGGCTGGCGGTGCGCCATCGTCGCGCGGTCGAACCCGGCGACCTTCGACGCGTAGCCGCCGACCAGCGCGCGGACCTTGCGCGACTTGAGGTCGATGATCACCACCGCGCCCTCGGGGCCCGGCGCGAACACCGCGCGGTGCTTGGCGTGCTTGGGCGCGGCGGCTGTCACCCCTCCGCGCGTCGCGTCGCGCGGCTCGTCATCGTCATCCGCCGCCTTGCCGGCCGGCCTGGCCGCGGGCGCCGCCGCCAGCATCACCGACACCACGTCACCCGGCTTGAACCGCTCGCTCGGCGACCGGGTCTTGCCATCGCCGCCCGGCGGGTTGAACCGCGCGTCGTCCTCGCCGCCGAGCAGGATCGACGCCGGGTAGTCGCCGAGGTCGACCACCAGCTCGCGGTCCTCGTCGGACACGTGGGTCACGACCGCGTCGTAGATCTCCTTGGCCACCGGGCCGCCGCGCGGCAGCCGCTTGGCCAGCTTCGCGATCTCGGCCTCGATCTTGTCGGGCTTGACACTGCGCACCGGCCGGCCGATGCCATGGCGCTTGTCGACCGCGCGCAGACCGTTCTGCAGCGCCTTCTGGGCCACCACCTGGAGCGACGGATCCAGCGTGGTGCGCACCGTCGTCCCGGCCCGGTCCAGCGCCGACTCGTCGGCGTTGCCGACGAGCCGCTTGACCAGCTCGCGCCTGGCGATGTCGACCCACTCCGGCGCGCTGCCCAGCTCCGGGAACGGCCGGTCGACCACCCGGATCGGCGCATCGATCCACTTCTGGGCCTCCGCGACCGTGATCTTCTGCATCGCGGCGAGCTGGTTCAGCACGTAGGTCTGGCGCTCCTTGGCCCGCCTGGGGTTCTTGCGCGGCGAGATGTTCTCCGGCGACTGCGGCAGGCCGGCGATCATCGCCGCCTCGCCGACATTGAGCTCGCCGACGTGCTTGCCGAAGTAGAACCGCGCGGCCTCCTCGACTCCGTAGCGGCCGTGGCCGAAGTAGATCTGGTTCATGTACAGCGTCATGATCTCCTGCTTGGTCAGCGAGGATTCGAGACGCCGCGCCAGGATGATCTCCTGGATCTTGCGCCGTAACGTGCGCTCGGGTGTGAGCAGGAAGGTCTTGACCACCTGCTGGGTGATCGTCGACGCGCCCTGCCGCGTGTGACCGGCGCGCAGGTTGGTGATCAGCGCCCGGAACATCCCCCAGTAGTCGACGCCGCGATGGGTCCAGAAGCTGTTGTCCTCGGCCGCGACGAACGCGTCGACCACGATCGGCGGGACCTTGTCGTACGGCACCACGGAGCGCCGCTCGCTGTAGATCTCGCCGATCCGGCGATCGTTGCCGTCGGTGATCACCGTGACCTGCTTGGGGTGATAGTCGGCCAGCGTCTGGTAGTCGGGCAGGTTCGGGTCTCGCCCGTACATCCAGAACACGAACGCCGCGGTCGCCGCCACCAGCGCCGCGCCCGCGACGCCGAGGATCGCGAGCCACTTGATCACCGACGACCACGGCACGCCGCCGCGCTGCGCCTCCAGCCGGAACGGCGGCTGGGATCCGCCGGATCGGCCGCGTCCGCGCGACCCGGCGGGGCCGCCTGTCCTCATCGTCGAGCCCATGGATGATACGCCTGCAAGGGTGATACCGCCGATAACCGGAGCGGTCCCGGCATTGTCCCTCGGTTGCGTCTTCGATGCCACATCCCGGCGTGTCTGCAACGACACGCCCGATAAGTCCACGCCGCCCTCGGGTTACCCGACTCCGAGCGCGGCTCGGACTCGCCACGGCGCAGTCAGCGCGGCACACGCGCGAGCGCGTCTGCGGCTCGCTTCGCGAGCCGGACCGGCACGCCCGCCTGTTCGGCGAACCGCTTGAACCGGCTCGTCGCCGACCGGACCTCGTCGATGATCCTCGTGCTGTGCTTGAGCTCGGCCCCGGTCGCGAGCGCTGCGAGGTGCGCGGCGCCCGGCGCGCGGGCCTCGCCGGCGACCAGCATCGTGTGCTCGCCGCCGGGACCCGGCGCGAAGGTCAGAGCGTACGCCGGGCTCGGCGCCCAGCGCCCCTGCTCGTCCATCAGGAACGAGAAGTTGCGGCAATGGTCGTCGCGGTTGTGCGCGAACACGTTGAAGCAGGCCCGGCGGAACATCTCGGCCACCGCCGCCTCGCTGCGGGTGAGCTGGCGGGTCACCTTGAGCAGATCCCCGTAGTCGAGCGCCGGATAGCCGTGGGGCAGCTGCAGCAGCCCGCCCAGCGTGTGCGCATGGATCCGCATCGGCCCGTTGCGATCGAAGCGCTCGATCGCGAAGTAGCCCGGGCTTCGCTGGGTCTTGCCGAGCAGCCGGGTCCGCGGGACGTCGATCCCGGCCGCCTTCGCCATCCCGAAGTACGCATGCTCCAGCGCAGCGCTGCCGGGTTCGTCCTCGCGCGCCCGGAACTTCACGATCCAGGCCGTGAACCCGGGCTGGATGGTCTTCGCGCCGAAATGGATGTCGCCGTTCGGCGCGAGCTGGACCAGCACCTTGGGCCGCGCGCCCTGCGGCGAGCCACCCACCGCGATCAGCCGCTCCAGATCCGGGCCGGAGGCATCGCGCAGCACCAGGTCGACTTCCCTGGCGAGCTGCGACAGCTTGACCACCGAAGCATCGTCGAGCGCCACCTCGGGTTCGTAGACCAGCGCGCCCATCGATCGAGCCCCGACCAGGGTCAGCCGATCGAGCGGCGTGAGCGACGCGCTCGAGATCCCGAGCTCTGCCGCCCGCCGATCGATCAGCAGCCGCCCCCAGCCATCGGGCAAGCTGTCGTCGAACACGCCCATCAAGCCAGCGAGCTCCGGCGGCCCCACGACCACCCCCGGACGCAGCGGCAGGTGGAACGGCGAGAGCTCGAGCTTGGAGCCGAGGAACTCGGGCTCGTACTCGAACAGGATCTGCCGCTGCTTGCGGGCGAGCCGGCCGACCTTGCGCCGCCGCTCCGGGCTCGGCTCGTAGAACACGGCGAGCTGCTCGACGCTGTCCAGCCTCACGTTCGCCTCGGTGCGCGCCGCCGCTTCGCGATCGCCGGACGCTCCAGCGCTTCGTCGAGCGAGCTGTACGCGGGCAGCTCGAACAGCTTGTCGAAGCCGGCCTCGGCCTGCAGCGCCGTGGCGATCCGGAGCACGTTCTCGAACGATGCGGTCCCGGTCTTCTCGAAGCGATGCACGGTCGCGACGCCGACGCCGGCCCGCGCAGCGAGCTCGTCCTGGCGCAGCTTGCGGAGCAGGCGAAGCTGGCGGGCTCGCTCGCCGAGCGCCTTCAAGGTCTCCTGGAAGGAGCTCTTGTAATCAATCACTTTCGATTATTTACGTCGTTTTTTAGCTATAAACAATCAAATTCGACATACTACGAGAGCGCGCGCTCCAGGATGCCGAGCGCCCCGCGGATCTTGAGCGCGAACCAGCGGGCGCGCAGCTCGCGGCGGCGGTGCTCGTCGAGGTCGCCCGGGCTGCCGATCGCAGCCCGCCGGCGCGCCGCGAGCCGGGTCATCGCCAGCGCGACGGTGACGCTGAGGTTGAAGCTCTCGGTGAAGCCGAACATCGGCACGCCGAGCGCGCCGTCGCACGCGGCGACCGCGGCCGGGGACAGCCCGGCGTGCTCGTTGCCGAACGCGACCGCGAGTGGGGTCGTGACGTCGACGTCGTCGACCGTGTGCGGCGCGCCCGGCAGGGTCGCGAACACCCGGAAGCCGCGCCCGCGCAGCGCCGCCACCGCCGCCTCGGCCGACGGCCAGCGGTACAGCTCGATCCAGCGGTGCGCACCGCGGGTCACGCCGCCGGCGATCGAGAACCGCTGCGCGGCCTCGATCACGTGGAGCTCGCCCAGGCCGATCGCCTCGGTCGTCCGGATCGTCGCCGCCGCGTTGCGCGGATCGTAGGTGTCCTCGACCACGGTCACCACCGAGCCGAGCCGCTGGGCGAGCACCTGGTCGATCCGCGCGATCCGCTCGGCGGTCAGCAGCGGCGCCAGCGCGGCGCACACCGCGTCCGCGCCGTGGCGCGCGATGATCCGGCCGATCGCATCGCGCGGCGAAGCCTCGGTCAGCTCGGCCGTCTCGGCGACCTCGGGGTCCGCCTCGTCCATCACCTACCGCTGGCGGCTGGCGCGCTCGGCGCTGGCGCGCCGCACCAGCCGCAGCATGCCGTATCCGGTGATCGCGGCGATCACGACCCCGATCCCGAGCAGCCGCCAGCGATACGCGCCACCGACCGCCGGCCGGTTCGAGGTCCAGAACCCGCTCGGCCGGTTCGACAGGATCTCGTGGGTGGTCGGCGGCTCGGCGCCGGCGGCCGCCGGCGCCATCACGGCGCACGCAATCCCGATCGCGAGGGCGAGCAGGGCGCAGCGAACGAGCCGGACCGGAGAGCGCATGATCCGTGCCTACCACAGCTGGCCGGCCCGAGCAGCCACCCCGAACGCGACACGCGGCCGCGATCCGCCGCCGCGCCGCTGGCCCGCAGCCCGTCGCACCTCGCGTCGCCGGGCGATCGCCGGCGGTGATCGTGGCTGGCCCGCGTCAGATCGGCGGGCGGTCGTCGGCGTGGCGGCGGCTGCGGTGCTCGTGATGCCCCGAGCGGTCGTGGTGGTCGCGGGAACCCGGCTTGCGCTTGTCCTTCCTGGGATCGCCGTCCTTGCTGGCCTGCGCGGCGAGCGGGTTGGTCGGCCGGGCGTTCTTGATCGCCTTCTTCACCCGCTTGATGCAGTCCTCCTCGCTCTCCATCCCGTCCTTGGAGAACAGCAGCGGCGTGGCGATCGCGGTGTCGTACTCGGTCTGGGTCAGGCGATCGCGCTTGAGCATGATCTGCAGGATCCGGTCGATCTTGCCCTCCGTCCACCGGGTCAGCGTGCCCGCGCAATACTGCTTGTAGCGCTCCTTGGGCGACGGCAGGATCGTCGAGAAGAACGCGGCCTCGGTCGGGGTCAGGTCCCTGGGCTTCTTGCCGAAGAAGTGGTACGCGGCCGGCCCGATGCCGTACAGCCCGGGGCCGTACTCGATCACGTTGAGGTAGATCTCGAGGATCCGGTCCTTGGCCAGCGTGTTCTCGACGTGCCAGGTCAGGAACAGCTCCTGGAGCTTTCGCGCCAGCGTCTTCTCGCGATACAGCAGCACGTTCTTGACCATCTGCATCGTGATCGACGACGCGCCCTGCACGAACCGGCCGGCCTTGAGGTTGTTGACCAGCGCGGTGCGGAACTCGCTCGTGATGAACCCGTGGTGCTGGTAGAACGCCGAGTCCTCGGTCGACATGATCGACTTGATGAGGTAGGGCGAGATCTGGTCGAGCGGCACGAACTCGTCGTTGCTCGGCCCGACCACGAACGACTCCCAGGTGTCCTTCTCGACCTCGACGGTCTGCTCGAACTCCTCCTGCAACCGCCTGGGCGAGTCCGCCGGCTCGTCCACCACCTTGCAGCGCTTGATCCCGATGTGGCCGTCGAGCTGGGTCGCGTCGAGATCACTCCAGTCGATGTCGACGTGGACGTCGGTGTCGAACACGCCCTTGACCTTGTAGCCGGCCAGGTACGGCGCCATCTCGGTCGGGATCGCGTTGAGCACGCGCTGGCAGTCGATCGGCGGGATCACCAGGCGGAGCTTGAGCACCTCGATCCCGTGCGGCCCGATCCGCGGCGGCTCGCGGCCCGGCTTGTCGGCGTCGAGCGAGGCAGGGCGGACGGTGGCGCCCCCGGCAGCTCCGCCGGCGGGGTGGGGGGCGGAGCTCCCCGTGGGATCGACCGAGGCGGGACGGACGGTGGGGACCCCGGCAGCTCCGCCGGCGGGGCCGGGGGTGGAGGGCGCCGTGGCGCCGGCGACGGCGACCGCGGCCCGGTGCGGTGCGGTCACCACCCCCGTGATCGAGAACGGCATGTTGCGCACGACGAAGTCGCCCTGGGTCAGCTCGAGCTTGCGGTTCGCGCGCTCGAAGCTGCCGGCGACCTGACCCGACAGATCGAGATCGCGGACCTCATGCTCGGCGATCAGCGGATGGCCGACGTTGAGCCCGGTCAGGTGGAAGCTGCCCGCGAACTTCGCGCCGATCCGGTCGACGTCGAGGTGCAGCCGGGTGTCGACCGAGGTCGCGGCGTAGTCGACCACCGCCGAGTGCTCGAGGATCGGCGCGAGCCGGTCGAGCTGGAACTTCGCCGCCTCGAGGTCGAACGACGCGGTCAGCGCCTCGGGATCGAGCGCGCCCCGGGCGGTCCACAGCCGGCCCGGCACCCCGCCGTACCCGCCCGCCAGGTCGATCACGTACTCGCCGGCGCGCTTCGGGTTCGCGACCACCCGGCCCGCGATGCCCGACAGCGCGAGCTTGGGCCACAGCGCGATCTCGCCGCCGTCGACCGTCACGATCGGCGTCGCGCCGGCGACCCGCTCGACGTCGATCGTCGCCGCCGACGCCCGCGGCGCGCTGAGCGTGGTCGCGGTGACGCCGCGGGCGTGCGCGACCAGCCGGTCCGGCGTCCACCGCGCATCGGCGTCCGCGACCAGCCCGGTCGCACCGGTCAGCTCGTCGTTGGCCAGCAGCTTGCCGTGGGTCACGGTGATCGAGGTCGGCCGCGGGCCAGCCCCGCCGCTGCCTGCCTCCCCCTTGGCGCGCAGCCGGTCGAGCACGTCGCGCACGTTGTCCTGTCCGCCGGCATCGCGGTGGATCGTCACCAGCACGCCATCGACCCGCGCCGCGCCGAGCTCGATCGTACCGAACAGCGCTCGCCAGCCGTCGAAGTCGACATCGATCTGATCGATGTGCACCAGCGGCGTGTCGCCATCGAGCGGCCCGCGGACCTCGACGTCGCGTATCGCCGCGTGCCCGATCGCCACGTCGATCGCCCCGAACCGGACGGTGCGGCCGAGCCGCTGCGCCAGCCTGGCGCCGGCCTTCGACCGGATCATCCAGGCCCCGACCCGCGGGTACACCACCGCCAGCCCGAGCGTCGCCCCCAGCACGACGCCGAGGCTGATGGCGCCGGGGATCAGCCAGCGTCGGGACAGCCCCGGGATCCGCATACGGCTCGTATACAACAACGCGCCCGCCCAGATGATTCGACCGACGGGAGTTGCGGGTAAACATGGGTCAACCGCGGCAACTACGCGGGATCGCTCGGCATCGTCCTGCAACCTGAAAACGCGACGCTGGTCACAGAGCTGCGGCAGCGGCGCGCACCATCCGACCGCAACCGCTCGGTGCCGGTCGAGCGATGGCCATGCGCCGCCGGGTCCGGAGCCGGCCCGCGAGGCAGCTTGACGACATACCCCCAGACATCATGATGCTCCCATGAGGACCACGGTCACCCTGGAGCCGGATTTGGCCAAGAAACTCAAGGCCCTGGCCCATCGCCGCAAGCTGTCATTCAAGCAAGCATTGAACGAGGTGATCCGCCTCGGCCTGACCTCGCCCGCTCGCCAGGATCCGCAGCCCAGGTACACGCTCGAGCCGCACCCAAGTGGTTTTCGTCCCGGCATCGATCCGGGCAAGCTCAACCAGCTGTTCGATCAGCTCGAGGTCGAGGACTTCATCGCGAAGGGCCAGCGGTGATTCTCCCGGACCTCAACCTCGTCCTGTACGCCCACAATCGCGATGCCCTCCATCATGCCACCGCGCACGCTTGGTGGGAGGACCTCCTCAACGGAACGGAACCGGTCGCCATTCCATGGGTCGTGGTGCTCGGCTTTGTCCGACTGGGGACCCATCGCGCGGCGCTGACCAACCCGATGTCACCAGCGACCGCGCTGGCCCACGTCCGTGCATGGTTCGCCCGCACGCACGTCGAGCGCCTGGAGCCCGGGCCACAGCACGTCGATCTGCTCGACCGCCTGCTGTCCGCCGTCGGCACCGCCGGCAATCTCACCACCGGCGCCCACCTCGCCGCACTGGCGATCGAGCACCAGTGCGAGCTCCACTCCAACGACAACGACTTCGCTCGCTTCCCCGGCCTGCGCTGGCGCAACCCGCTGTAGAACCGCTCCGGAGACCAGACAGCCGTACGGGCTGCAACTCCCCGTCGTTGCTCGTCAACGCACCAGCACATACAGGCCAGTAGCTCCTGACGCTGGCCCTGCATGTCGTAGCCCGCGAGGTGGCGTCGCCGACCCATCAATTAGATGGCGCGCCACCGGGACGCCCTCGGTTCCTTGCAGCTGACCGAGAGCAGGTGGCCGGCGTTGCCAGGTCTGGCTCAGAAGTCAGGGAGAAGGCAGCAAATGTTTTCGGTCCCCGCGCACCCCGGCCGCGGGAGCTGGGCCACGGTGCCGTTCATGGCGGCGCAAGCAGCCCGGGTCTCGCACAGCCCTCCGACCACCCAGCAGAGCGGTATGAAAGCTGGTGACAGCGCCGCGGGAACCACGAGCGGCGGCGTCCGCTCCGACGTCGCCGCGGGCCGCGCCGCCGGGGGTTTGCTGTGGGCGTATGCCGCGGTCATTGCCAGTGCCAGTCCACATACCACTGCGAGGATCTTGAATGTGTATTTCACGCATCACCTCCAATCGCGACCCTCGCACAGCGCATGTCGGGAATACAATGTCACTTCACGAAGCAGCATGTCACTTCACGTAGCAACATATCACTTCACGTAGCAACATATCACTTCAGTGCGGTCGGTTACTTGCAGGTGACCGAGAGCAGGTGGCCTTCGTTGCCGGGCAGCGGGTGGCCGTAGATGAGGTAGTCGCCGGCCTCGACGGTCGCGGTGTTGTTGACGACCTCCTTGCCCCTGGCGTCGGTCATCATCACGGTCAGCCGGACCTTGGACTTGTCGACGATCTCGACCAGCGTCGCGGTCGCCGAGCCAGATCGGAGCGGGATCGGCTCTTGCTTCTTCTTGGCGAGCGCCTTCTGGGTGTGGCCGAGCAGCTTGAACTGGTTCCAGCTCCCGAACGGCGGCTTCTTCAGCTTCTTCTCGAGTGGCTTCAGCTCGCTGTCGACCGCCGGCTTGTCGCCGGCCCGGGCCGAGATCTCGAGGAAGTCGCACTCCGCGGTGACGTCGGCGCGGGCGGCACCGGGCGCGACGAACGCGCCGGCGGCGAGCGCGATCAGGAGGCGGCGGCCAGCGGGTCCGATCATAGAGCCTCCGTGTCGTCGTCCGGGGTCACCCAGATCACCGCGGCGTTGCCGTCGTCGTCGTTCAGGCTGAGGACGGTGCTGGAGCCGCCGGGAGTGTCGAGCGAGTCGATCTCGGGCGCCGCGCGCTGCGCCACCGGCCGGACCTCGATCGCGTGGGCGCCGGAGGCGCCGAGCTCGGAGTTGCCGGGGCGCAGGACCAGGGCGAGCGCGGCGACCGCTCCCGCGCTGACCACGCCGGTGATGACGTGTCCGCGGTGGCGGTCGAACCAGCCGGAGATCCGCGCCCACAGGCCGGTCGCCGGGGCCACGAGCTGGCCGTCGATCCGGCGCCACATCGCGGCGAACCGGACGTCGTCCACGGCGTCCGCGGACAGCTCCAGGTGGCCGCGCACCAGCTCGCCGATCTCCTGGACCGCCTCGAGGCGCGCGCGGGCGTCGGGGTCGATCTCGAGCCGGGCGATCAGCTCCGGATCGTCGAGCTCGCCGTCGGCGTGCTCCATGACCTCGAGGTCGGACGGGCTGGTCGACGCGCGGGTCATCTCCCGGGTCATGGCGTGGGGCTCCGTGCCGTGCGGGCGAGCGGCTGAGCGGGCGGGCTGCTGGCCGGCGCATCGTCGGGAGTCGCGGGAGGCGCCGCGCCGCCCTGCAGATCTTCGATCAGCTCGGCCGGGGGATGATCGAGCAGGTCGAGCAGCCGCTTCTGCATGTTGCGGCGGGCGTGGAACAACCGCGACATGATGGTCCCCTTGGAGCAGCTCATCGCCTGCGCCATGTCTTCATACGACAGTCCTTCGAGCTCGCGCATCACCAGCACGGCGCGATGATTCTCGGACAGCTGATGGAGCGCGAGGTCGATCCGGCTGCGGATCTGCTTGTCGATCAGCGCCTGGCCGGGATTTCCGCCAAGAATCCGGGGCAGTAGCGCCTGGTCGCCCTCGGCCTCCAGGCGGGCCTCGTCGAGCTCCACCGGCTTGACCTTGCGGTGCTTCCGAAGGTGATCGATGGCCAGGTTCATGACGATCCGGTAGAGCCAGGTGTAGAAGCTCGCGTTGCCTTCGAACTTGTCCAGGTGCTTGTGAGCCTTGATGAAAGCGTCCTGGACCACATCCAGGGCGTCGTCGGGATGACGGACCACGCCAAGCGCCAGCGCGTAGGCCCGGCGGTGATAGCGCTCGAACAGCGTCTTGAACGCGTCGCGATCGCCGCGCTGCGCGGCGGCGACCAGCTCGCGGTCATCGACCGGGTCACGTCCATGCGTCGAGATGGACGCTCGCTGACCAGGCTTATTCACGCTGGCACGTCATATCACGGACCTCACACGACCTGCGCGGCAAACGCGTCCGGGCCGCGGCACCGGCTCGTCGGTGCGGTATGCTGAAAGCCGCCGCGCGACAAGGCGACATCGTGGCTGTCCCTCGCACTCCGATCCCGACGTTCTTGCAGCGTGTCCGCACGCTCGTGTACCGGCACGAGGCCCGGCGGGTGGGGCTGTACGCGATGGCCGCGGCCGCCGGCATCGCCCTGGTGCTGCCGCTGCTCGGCGCGGTGATCGCGGCCAGCCGTGCGACCGCGCTCGCGGTCCTGGCGCTCGGCGGGCTGGTCGCCGTGCTGCTCGCGGTCACCGCGGTCGTGCTCGGGCTGGTCGCCCCGCGCCGGCGGTGGGGCGGCGACGCGGCGCTGGCCCGCTGGGTCGGCGTCCGGCGCCGCGACATCGCGAGCGATCTGCTGTCGGCGGTCGAGCTGGTGAACGCCCCATCGCGCCCCGGTGCGCCGTCGCGCGCACTGGTCGACGCCCTGGTCGAGGTGACCTCGGCGCGGCTGGGCGACATCGACCCGGGCAGCCTGCTCGAGCCGGGCGAGCTGCGGCGCGCCCGGCGCTGGGCGGTGGCCGCGGTCGGGGTGAACCTCGCGTTCCTGGTGATCGAGCCGCGCATGGTCGCCGACGGCTGGCGCTCGCTGGTGCTGGCCCACCCGGCGCCGTACGACGGGGCCCGGCTGTCGGCGGTCCCGCTGGTCGGTGATCTCGAGGCGACGCTGACGTTCCCGGCGTACTCGCGGCGGCCGCGGCTGACCCTGCCGTCGTCGTCGGGCGACGTCCGCGGCTTGCCCGGCACCACGGTGGCGCTGCGCGCCCGGGTGCTGGTGCCCGCGACCAGCGCCGAGCTGATCGTCGAGCCGATCGATCGCGGCGAGCCGCGCACGATCTCGGCGAAGCTCGACGGCGATCAGCTGACCGCGGCGCTGACGATCGACCGCTCGGCGCGCTACCGGTTCGCGATCAGCTCGTCGTCGGGGGAGCGCGCGATCGAGACCGCGCCGCGCGCGATCGAGGCCGAGCCCGATCAGGCGCCGGCGGTCCAGCTCATGGCGCCGGCCGACCCGCTCGATGTCACCACGCTGCGCCGGGTCGAGCTCGCCTACGTGATCGAGGACGACTTCGGGATCACGTCGGCCGAGCTGGTGTGGGAGTCCGGCCGGGACAAGGGCAAGAAGCCGATCGCGCTGGACTCGAGTCGGGCCGGCGCCGCGCTGGCCGGGGCCGGGGCCGGCGGCGCGCCGGTGCCGCGCGGCCGGGCCCAGGGCAAGCTGATGTGGGACATCTCCGAGCTCCAGGTGCCGAGCGGCGGCGAGGTCCGGTACTGGATCGAGGCCAAGGACAACGACACGGTCGGCGGCCCCAACATCGGACGATCGCGCGAGCTGCACCTCAAGGTGGTGAGCCCGCGCGAGCGCCACGAGGAGACGCTCGGCCGCCAGCAGGCGCTGGCCGAGAAGATCCTGAAGAACCTCGGCGGCCGGCTGACGCTCGGCGACGAGCCGGCGGCGCGCGACGAGCTGGCGCGCCAGCTGCGCGAGGCGGTGGTCGAGCTCGGCACGATCGGCGCGGCGTTCGAGAAGGATCCGCACGCGTCCGATGCGCTGCGCAAGGCGCTGTCGCAGATCCGCGAGCGGCTCGACAAGCTGGCGATCGCCGAGCAGCGGCTGATGCCCAAGGGCAAGCCGCCGGCCAGGGCCGCGTTCGCCGCGCTCGACCCGCGGATGGTCGGCGAGCTCGAGGACGACACGATCGTGCTCGCCGACTGGCTCGACCGCGAGCGGCTCGAGGGCCTGCTCGACGTGTCCGACGAGATCGCCGCGCACCACAAGCGGCTCGCCGACCTGCTCGCCCAGTACCAGCGCAGCAAGGACCCGCGCCTGCTCGACGAGATCGAGCGCGAGATGCGCGCGCTCGACCGCGCGTACGCCGAGCTCGACCGCCACCGCCGCGGCCTGGCCGAGGACGTGCTCGACCAGTACGTCCACAAGAGCGCGGTCCAGGCCCAGGCCGGCACGAGCTGCATCGAGGAGGTTCGCAAGCTGGTGCGGGCGGGCGATGCGGCCCGGGCCCAGCAGAAGCTCGAGCAGTGCCGCCAGCAGCAGCAGCGCGCGTCGTCGTCGCTCGAGGGCTCGCTCGCCGGCATGCGCGGCGACAAGTTCAGCGACGAGCAGAAGAAGCTCGACGAGGTGATGAACGAGCTGTCCGACGTCGCCAAGGACCAGGACGACATCGCCAGCGAGTCCAACCGGATCTTCGAGTCCTACGCCGAGAAGGCCGACGAGGTCGCCCGCGACCACCGTCGCGAGGCGGCCAAGAAGGCGGGCACGCTGATCGAGAAGCTGCGCCGCCGGCTGCGCGACATCAACGAGGCCGGGCTGACTCCGTTCGCCAAGGAGGAGCTCGACATCGTCGAGCGCCGGCTGGGCGATGTCGAGCGCATGGTCGGCGATGGCGACCTCGCCGAGGCGCTCGGCATGGCGCACCAGGCCAAGCAGAGCCTCGACACGATCGCCGGCGAGCTCGAGGCCGCGATCAACGACGACCCGAAGTCGAAGTGGGCCGACGCGACCCAGGACGCGCTCGACGGCGTACAGCGCGCCCGGCCGGTCGCCAAGGAGCTGATCGACGAGCTCGCCGCGCTGTCGCCCCGGCCCGACCAGATCATGAGCGCCGACGACCACCGCGCGCTCGACCGGCTGCGCCGCCGCGAGGCGATGACCCGGGACCGCGCCAGGCGGCTCGCCGAGCGCGCCAGGCAGCTCGGCGGGGAGCTGCCCGACGACGCCGGCTCCGAGCTCGGCAAGAAGCTCGGCGGTGCGATCGACCAGATGGGCACCGCCGAGGAGCGCCTGCGGGCCAAGGATCCGTCGGGCGCGCGCGCCGCGACCCGCGCCGCCGCCGACGCGCTCGCCAAGGCGCGCGACCGCGCGCGCAGCGCCGCGCGCCAGGCCCAGGAGGGCGCGGTGGGTGACGAGCCGATCCGGATCCCCGGTGCCGACGAGTACCGCGCGCCCGAGCGGTTCCGCGAGGACCTGCTGGAGGCGATGAAGAAGAAGGGCGCGCTGGCGCCCGAGGGCTACGACGAGCAGATCAAGCGCTACTACGAGGAGCTGATCAAGTGATGCGGTGCTGGCTGGCGGCGGCCCTGTTCGTCGTTCCGGAGGGGGCCTTCCCGCCCCCTCGGTCGCGGCAGAGCCGCGACATTCACCCCCCCGCGCGTCGCGTCGCGCGGCCCTGCACCTGGAAGCTTCGCGCTCGCCTGGTACTCGCCGCTTCGATCGCCGCCGGGTTCGTCTTCACCGCGCCCGCCGCCGAGGCGCGCCGCGACCGGACCGTCACCGGCGACGTGATCAAGGCCGCCCGGTTCCTCCAGACCGCGCGGCTCGACGACGCGCGCGCCGTGCTCGCCGACCTCCAGCACCGCGGGGCGGATAGCGCCGAGGTCAAGTGGCTGGAGGCCGAGCTCGCGTTCCAGTCCGGCGACTACCCCGGCGCGATCAAGCAGCTCGACAAGGTCCCCGACGACGCGGTCGACGGCCTGGTCGGCCAGACCCGCAAGCTCGCCGAGTCGACCCTCGCGGTCACCGGCAGCTTCGCCGAGACCCGCTCGCCGCAGGGCCACTTCGTGATCCGCTACGCCGCCGGCGCGGACGCCACGATCGCCGGCCTGGCGGGCGAGGTGCTCGACGCGGCGTGGCAGGCGATCGGCGACGATCTCGGACTCAAGCCCGCCGATCCGATCCGGGTCGAGCTGCTCGGCGCGCCGTCCGACCTCGCGAAGCTGTCGCCGCTGACCGAGGCCGACATCGAGACCACCGGCACGATCGCGCTGTCGAAGTACAACAAGCTCATGGTCGTGTCGCCGCGCGCCACGATCTTCGGCTACCCGTGGATGGACACCCTCGCGCACGAGTACACCCACCTCGTGGTGTCGCGGCTCGCGCACGACGCCGTGCCGGTGTGGCTGCAGGAGGGCCTGGCGCGGCTCGAGCAGACCCGGTGGCGCAAGGGTCCGGAGCTCCAGCTGTCGACCACCGAGCAGGCCCTGCTGTCCGCCGCGCTGCGCAAGGGCCGGCTGATCACGTTCGACGAGATGCACCCCTCGATGGCCAAGCTGCCGAGCCAGGAGGCCGCGGCGCTCACCTATGCCGAGGTGTACACCCTGGTCGGCTGGATGCAGACCAGGATCGGCTACCGTGGGATCCGCGATGCGCTGGTCAGCCAGCGCGACGGCAAGAGCGCGCGGCGCGCAGTGGCAGAGGCTCTCGGCATGTCGTGGCCGGCGGTCGAGAGGGAGTGGCGCGCCCACCTCAAGGGCGGCGACAGCAAGGCGCGCGCCGGCAAGCTGATCCGGTTCGCCAAGGGTGGGGTCGACTCCGAGAATGTCGGTCTCGAGCAGGTCGGCGCCCGCGCCCGCAAGCACGCCCGGCTCGGTGGCATGCTGCGCGCGCGGGGCCAGAACGAAGCCGCGGTCGTCGAGTACGAGAAGGCCCTGACCGGCGGCCCGGAGCCGTTCGTCGCCGGCAAGCTGGCGCGCACGCTGGTCGAGCTCGGGCGGTTCGACCGCGCGATCGAGCTCGCGACCCCGCTGGTCACCGCGGACGACCACGATGCGGTGGCGGCGGTGACCCTGGGCATGGCACGCTCCGCCCGCCACCAGTGGCGCGAGGCGATCACCGCGTACGAACAAGCCCTCGGCGTGAGCCCGTTCGATCCAACCACGCGCTGCGGCCTGGCCCAAGCGTATGCTCAGACCCACGACCCCCGCACGGCGCGCGAGCGCTCCGCCTGTGACCAGCTAAGAAACTGATGAACAAGAGCCGCCCCACCCCGGTCACCGGCGAGAAGCTCGCCGACTTCACCGTCCTGCGCGGCGATCCGGGCGACGGTCCGGACGCCGATCCGGAAATGCTGCCGCTCGCCGAGGAGTCGACCGCCGTCATCAAGAGCGATCTCGACGCCGTCGCCGAGCTCGCCCAGGCCCACGACGAGATCATGGCCGAGATCAACAAGCGGATCATCGGCCAGCGCCGGGTGATCGAGCAGCTCCTGGTCGCGCTGTTCGCGCGCGGCCACACCCTGTTCGTCGGCGTCCCCGGCCTGGCCAAGACGCTCCTGATCTCGACCCTCGCCGAGACCCTCAACCTGTCGTTCCAGCGCATCCAGTTCACCCCCGATCTCATGCCGGCCGACATCACCGGCACCGAGGTGCTCGAGGAGGATCACACCACCGGCCGCCGGATCTTCCGGTTCATCAAGGGCCCGGTGTTCGCCAACCTGGTGCTCGCCGACGAGATCAACCGCACCCCGCCCAAGACCCAGGCCGCGCTGCTCCAGTCGATGCAGGAGTACCGGGTCACCGCGGGCGGCACCACCCACGAGCTGCCGCTGCCGTTCCTGGTGTTCGCGACCCAGAACCCGGTCGAGCAGGAGGGCACCTATCCGCTGCCCGAGGCCCAGCTCGACCGCTTCATGTTCCAGGTCGACGTCGACTACCCGAGCGAGGCCGAGGAGGAGGAGATCGTCCGCCAGCAGACCAGCGACCACCGCCCCGAGCTGACCCGCGTGCTGTCGCCGCAGCGCATCGTCCAGCTCCAGGACCTGGTCCGCCGCGTTCCGGCCGCCGATCACGCCGTCAAGTACGCCGTCGCGCTCGCCCGCGCGACCCGGCCGAGCTCGCCCAACGCGCCGCCGTTCATCCGCGAGGCGGTGTCGTGGGGCGCCGGCCCGCGCGCCTCGCAGTTCCTGATCCTCGCCGCCAAGGCCCGCGCGATCCTCGGCGGCCGGTTCGCGGTCTCGATCGAGGACGTCGCCGCGCTCGCCCGGCCGATCCTCCAGCACCGCCTGATCCTCAACTACCGCGCCGAGGCCGAAGGCCTGCGGCAAGGAGACCTGGTCGACCGCCTGCTCGCCACCGTGACCCCGTGAAGCTCCAGGACCAGATGAACCCCGCGCAGCTCGCGCGGCTCGGCAGCCTGCCGATCCAGGCCCGGGTCATCGTCGAGGGCGCGCTGTCCGGCCTGCACCGCGCCGCCGTGCACGGCTCGTCGGTCGAGTTCGCCGAGCACAAGGAGTACTCGCCCGGCGACGAGCTGCGCCACGTCGACTGGAAGGCCTATGCCAAGCTCGACCGCTACTACGTCAAGCAGTTCGAGCAAGAGTCGCAGCTCACCGTCTACCTCGTGCTCGATGCCTCGGCCTCGATGGCGTTCTCCGGCGGTGGCATCGCCAAGCTCGAGTACGGCGGCCTCCTGCTCGCCGCCCTCGCCTACCTCGTGATCCAGCAGCAGGACAAGGTCGGCCTGATCGCGTGCGGCGATCGCTCGCTCGAGACCCTGGTCCCGCCGCGCGGCCGCACCAACCACTTCCACGACCTGATGTCCGTGCTCGAGTCGATCCTCGCGCGCGGCGCAGCCGGCGACGAGTCCCCGGCCGCCGCGCTCGCCCGGATCGCCGAGCTCACCCGCCGCCGCCGCGCCCTGGTCGTCCTGGTCTCCGACCTGTTCGATCCCGACGACGAGACCGTGCGCGCGCTCGCCCAGCTCCGCGCCCAGCGCCACGACGTCTCGGTGCTCCACCTGCTCGATCCCCACGAGCGCAGCTTCCCCTACGACGGCCTCACCCAGTTCGACGCGCTCGAGAACGCCCACAAGCTACTGGTCAACCCGGCCGCGATCCGCCGCGACTACCTCGATCGCATGGAGGCCTTCCTCACCAGGGTCCGCGGCGCGCTGACCGCCGCCGGCGTCGACTACCACCTGGTCGACACCAGCCAGCCGCTCGAGCAGACCCTGCTCGCCTTGCTGGTCACCCGCTCGCGCCTCGGCCCGGCCCGCCGCGCGGGCTGACCGGCGCTACGTCCGATTGCCCCGGCATCGATCGGATGCATTATGATGCTACATCGCCAGCGAGTGGCAGGCATGTGACACTGAGACATGGGTCAGGAACAGGACAGCAGATTTGATTTCAAGTTCGCCAGTTATACCGAGCCCGAGCTCATCTGCTGTGGGGACGAATTCCTCGAGAGCTGCAAGATAGCATGGCACAAGACCGGGTCGGAGGTATGGACGGAACATGTGCTTAACTGGTTCTCTCATACTGCCCCTGCAGATGTGCGAGTCGACTCGAGACCGGCCCGTTCGACCGGTGCCGGGGTCCGGAACTCGCAGGGGGAGTGGCTTGTCGATCTCGTGCACACGACGTATCCGCTCGGCAATCACCATCCCTACTGGGCTCCTGCGATGACACTGAAAGATGATCGGGCATGGTCGGTCCTCCTCGTACTAGAATCGGAGTGGGGAAAGTCCAGATCTCCATCTCGAACGTTCGAGATGATACTCGATGATGCTTCCAAACTGACTGCACTGCGTGCCGCGGTGAAGGTACTTGTCACCTCCGCCACGAACAGCCGGATCGCTCATGATGCTACGCTCGAAGCCGGGATCGTCAACCTGCGTCGACGAACACGCGATACTACACCTTGGCTCTGGATCAACCTTCCGAATGAGAAAATGCCCGAGCTCTGCAGCTACGTGATGTTCGGCGATCGGAATGGGACAGTCCGACACCTCGATACGTCCGAATGATTCCAGAGCGCCCACAAATTACTGTGGCGACCGACATTACTCCGAGGGCGGCGCACGAAGCTCTATGCCCAAAAAAAGCTGCAGGTCACCGGCGGCCGCATATGCCTGCCCACGAACATAATTGGAATCGTCGACGAGACCGCGCTTCACGATCGACGGAGCCTCATCTCCCAGACGGCCGAACAGGCGAGCGAGATGGCCAAACCCAAGGATCGCATTACCCCGCACGACTTCATCAGGATGTGAACTCAACTTCAGGCAGGCATCATACGCGACGTCGAAGTCGTCTTCGTACAGCGCAGCGGCGATGATCATTGGCCCGAGCACATCCGGATCATTCGCCTCAATTGCCTCGAGAAGCGCTTGAGCGCCACCATACACGGGCTGTTCATAGACGTTGTTCATGGAGTCACCCATCGAGCGGAGTCCACACTGATCTTTCCGTTCTTGACAAGGCCACGCTCCTCAAGGAGCTTCTTCATCGGCGCCTCCAGCTCTTCCCATGACCGAACATGTCCATGGAAGATACCGCCAGCGACTTCCTTGTTCGCGACCTTGTTACCGGTCCGGTCGAAAACCACAAATTCATTGTGCTTCACATCGATACCAATGCGCCGAGGAGAATTGCCGGAAACTTGAAATGAGAAATCCAGAGCGGCCTGACCATCGGTCGGTTCCTTGGCGACTTTCTTCCCACCAACTTTCCGATCCTTTCCAGAGTGCTTTTCAGATCGCTCGAATGTACGGTTCGCAGAAAAGGACTCATCATGGATGTGCGCCGCCCCAGGGCCACGCTGCGGACCCGGGGCCAACTCAATCGGGTGCAGGTCTTCGGCCATGTGGCCCGGGGCATGCGCTGCGGCGTCCGCGGCCTTCCTGCCGGCACGACTTGTGTCCTCGGCGACGCGCTCTGCACCACGTGACGCCCCTCCAAGCTTTCCAGCCACGTAGCTGGCAGCTTTCCCGGAAACCTTCGCCGCCTTCGCAGGCGCGCCGAGATATGTGGTGACGTCGCCAAGCGTGTCGACGGTCTTGATCAGCTTCACGACCTGCGGCCAGCGGGTGACGATCCCGGCGACGGCCGCCGGTGCCTCCTCACCCATCGTGACGAGGATCAGCAGTACCGTCATCACGATCCACCCGACGACGTCGCCCTGGAACTGCCCACGGTCCCACATGCTCTCGGCGTTCCACTTGCGGAGGAACTCGTCGGCGAGGTCTCCGCGGTGATCCCAGACGAGCTTCATCCTGTCGACCCAGCCCATCAACATGTCTTTGACGGCACCGAGATTGCCGGTGACGAGATTCCACACGACCTTGAGCACGGCCTCGACCATCTCGACGGCGCCCTTGAACAGATCGATGACGGCGTTGTATGCGCCTTCGAGGATCCCGACCATGAACCCGCCGACGTACTTCGCACCGCCGACCGCGCCGCTGACCAGATCCTTGGCCTTGCCCCAGGCTTCAGTGGCGTAGGTCGAGCCGCCGGTCACCGCGCCGGTCGCCTTGAGCTGCTCCAGGAATGTCTTGCTTGGGATCCACAGCGAGGTGCCCTCCAGCACCTTCGCGCCCTTGTAGACCTTCAGCGTCTGCTCTTCGTCATCGCCACGAGATACCCTGTCCTTGAAACCGAGATCGACGTGGTCGAGTTTCACGCCTGTGCGATCGCGGTTCGCGAGATAGAGCACCTCGACCTGCAAGCGCGAGTTGGTCTCGTCTGTGGGTGCACCGAATGCCTCTGCCGCGATTGCCGCGAGGTGCTCACCGGGTGCCGTGTGGCGCAAGGTCGCGGTGGGCTCTGGTGGATCGATCGCCAGGTAGCGCTCTTCGCAGAAACCGGCAGCGCCAGCGTCCGTGCCAACGACATAGCACCAGCGCTCGTTTGCGTGACCCTGCGTGGTCCGCCGTTCGACGTAGATCATCCCATTGAACGGTACCGGCGCGCCGTGGCTCTCGGCACTTGGCAGGGGTTGACTGCGCAGGTACACGCCGTTCTGTGCCTGCACCCGGCCGAGCTTGCCGACCGGAGTCGACGCCTCCCCAAATGTGTACTCCCACATCCCGCTCGGTGGCCCTGCTGCTCCTGCTTTCGATGTCCCGATACTAGCTGTTGCTGCGGGTGCACGTTGCACAGCGGCTCTCAGACCCGCGCTGGTCGATGCTGGACCGGCAGATGGCGCGACCGGCCTGGGATCAGCGACGGCATCGCGATGGCTCCCGCTCGTATCCCTTGGCTGATCGCGGTCCTTGGGATGGACGTCACCGGTCGCAGCGTTCGCCGCCAGTCCTGCTGACGCTGCGCCAGGAGCGTAGTAATCGAGGAGATCTTCGGCCGGCTCTCCGGCGACTACGCGATCGGCAACCTGATCTGCATGGCGTTCGTGCAAATCACCCGGCTCCCCAACCCCTCCCTTCAGCTGCAGGCCACCGCGCTGCTGCACGACATGGGCGGCCTCATGCGCCGCTGTATGCAAGTCTGGCGCGGCAGCGAACGCCACGTGGCTTCCGGTAGCGAACGCCTTGGCCTCCATGCCCCGCGCGCCCGCTGCCGCCGCGGCATCGGTATGGGCCTGGACATCGCCGACGTCATGGCGGCCGAACAGGCGCTGAATCGTGCCAGCGAATGGCAGCGGCTGCGCGGGCCCTCCGACACCGTGCGCTGCGGCGGCGTGAACATCCGGCGTCGCGCCCGGGCTCGCGCTAGGAGATGTTTCTCCAGTCTGCGGAGCTGGTGCAGGTTCCCCAAGACGTTGCACCAGCGTCTGCTTGCCGGGTGCTACGGCGATCGGATCCCGACCTCGGATCGACGCTCCTGTTGGGTACGACTCGTTCCTGCGATCGTGCTCCGACATTGCCGCTGTATTCCGTGTCGTGCGGGCGCCCGCGTTCCGCCGGAGCCAATATACCGGCGCTCGATCGAGCATAAACGCCGTCCGGCCGTTCTCACTCACGGGGACCGGCGTTTCCAGGCTTTGCCGCGTCGACTTGCGATGCATATCGAGCAAGCTCCAGCGCCGCGGTGCGCGGAACGTCCACCTCGCCGCGTTCCCAGCGGCAGAGGACCTCGGAGCGCACGCCGAGCAGGCTGGCGATCTCGGCGACCTGGAACCCCGCCACCTTGCGGACGAACGCGAACTCCGCGCCGCTCCGAAGCCCGCGTCTGATCAGCGCAGCGGAAAGCTCTCGCTCCTGGTGCCCAATTTCTTCGTGGTCGTACAGGGTCTCGCCGCAAGCCGAGCACCGACGGCCACAGGCGACGATCTGGATCCCGCTTCGCGTGATGTGGCCTTCCCATGCGCGAAGGACGTCTCCCTGGCAGCTCGGGCAGTGCATATGGTTCCGGTCCCGGACCTCGGGGAGCCCTGCGGACACGTCAAGGCATGTCGATGGGCGCCGCGATGATAGCAAGCGTCCGCCTGCTGAGCGTGCAGCAACCTGAGCCGGATCGTCGCACGAGCGCGCAGCACCAGATCACCAGGCGCTGCGAAGCTGCCCGCTCATCCGCATCAGGGTACGTGCGTGGCCATGGGCGGCGGCGTGGCGCATTGTTGTCGGCGGAGATGGCTTCCTGGCGCCGCTCATGCTGGTCGGCATCACCGCGCTCGTGGTGCCGATCGTGATCCACCTGAGCGGCCGGCGGCGGTCGCGGGTCGTGAGGTTCGCCGCCCTCGACTTCCTGATGGCGACCGGCGACGGACGGCGCGCACGTTCCGGCTGCGCGAGCGGCTGCTGCTCGCGGTGCGGGCTCTGGCATGAGCTGCGGTGGCGGTGGCGC
>JBGQCL010000155.1:0-23266 GCA_041495365.1 Kofleriaceae bacterium
CGCGTAGGTCGAGAACTTGTAGCCGCGCTTGTACTCGAACTTGTCGACCGCCTTCATCAGGCCGATGTTGCCCTCCTGGATCAGGTCCAGGAACTGGAGCCCGCGGTTGGTGTACTTCTTGGCGATCGACACCACGAGCCGGAGGTTGGCCTCGACCAGCTCGGACTTGGCGCGGTCGGCCATCCGCTCGCCCTCGTGGAGATCGCGGAACGTCGAGCGCAGCTCGGGGGCCGAGCCGCGCGCCTCCTCCTCGATCACGGCGACCTTGCGCATCGCCGTCTTGATCTGCTCCTCCATCTCCTCGAAGTCGGCGATCGTCAGCATGGTCTTCTTGCCGACCGCGCGGGCGCGCGCCGGCGACGCGCGCATCTCGCGCAGCGTCTTGCGGATCTCGCTGGCCGTCAGCCCGGCCCGCGCCTCGCACTCGCGGACCTCGAGCTCGGCCTTGTCGAGCTTGATGATGATGTTCTTGAGCTGGGCGACGATGCGATCGACCGTCGGCTTGTTGAGCCGGAGGTCGGACAGCTCCTCGAACATCTGGGCGCGGTTGGCCTTGATCAGGTCCTTGACCTTCTTCTTCTTGCCCTCGGTGTCGGCCTCGACCAGCTTCTCCTCGAGCTTCTCGGTGTCGCGCTGGAGCTTGCGGACCTTGTCGATGATCTTGCACACCCGGTCGACGTAGAACTGCTCGTTGAACTCGGCCTCGTCCTCGTCGATGTCCTTGACGACGTCCTTGACCCGGACCTTGCCGCGGCGCAACCGCTCGCCGATCTCGAGCAGCTCCTCGACGGCGACCGAGCTGTTGAGCACGGCCTGCAGCATCTTGCGCTCGCCGTCCTCGATCCGCTTGGCGATCTCGACCTCGCCCTCGCGGGTGAGCAGCGACACCGAGCCCATCTTGCGCAGGTACATCCGGACCGGATCGCTGGTCCGCGAGTACGCATACTCCTCGTCCTCGTCGACCTCGCCCTCCTCCTTCTCCTTCTCGATGTCGAGCCCCTTGGGCGGCTGGTCGACCAGCTCGGGGCGGCGCGAGCCAGCGCCATCGACGACCTCGATGCCGTGCTCGCCGAGCGCGGCGAGCCAGCCGTCGATCTGGTCGGTCGACACCACGTCCTCGGGCATGTGGTCGTTGACCTCGTCGTAGGTCACGAAGCCCTTCTGCTTGCCGAGCTCGATCAGCTTGTCGCGCGCGGTGTTGCCGTCGCCGCCGCGCGCGGCCGCGGGCCGCATCGACTTCTTGCGGGTCTCGGCCTCGATCGCCGCGGCGTCGGCCTCGCTGACCAGGCTGCGCGGCTTGGGCGCGGCGCCGAAATCCTCGTCGTCGTCGTCCTCGAAGGTCGGCATCACGGCGTCGTCGGCGGCGTCGTCGAGGTCGAGCTCCGCAGGGCGGTCGGTCTTGGCGGCCTTGGCGGGCTTGCCGGGCTTGGCCGGCTTGGCGACCGGGGTGAAGTCGTCGTCGTCGTCGTCGTCGAACCCGTCGTCATCCTCGTCGCGCGGCGGCCGCGGTGGCTTGGTCGCCGGCCGGGTCAGCGGCTTGCCGGGCATGGCGCCGGCGGCCGCATTCTTGGACTCCACGGCGCCGGCCTTCACCTTGGCGTCCTTGCCCTCCCTGGCGTCCTTCCCGTCTTTTCCGTCCTTCCCGTCTTTTCCGTCCTTCCCGCCTCTTGCTTCCGGCCCCTCCGTCCGGGCGTCCCTGGCATGCGCTTCCAGCTTGACCCGGGCTTCCTTCTTGGCCTCGACCTTCTTCGGCGCTTCTTTCGCAGGGGCCGCGGGGGCCTTCTTCGCCTTCGGATCCGGCTTCTTGGTTCTTGCGACCTGGGTACGCGCCATAATCTACTCGACCTGCTTTCGGTTCGACGTCTCGGGGTCGGACGGACCGCGGTTCTCGGTCCGCGATCCAGCGTGGACTTCCTCCGCGAGCCGGTCTGCCAGCTCGCGGTCGCCGTTGCGTTCTGCCACCGCCCGCAGCGCCAGCATGCGCGCGAGGTCGTGGTCCCCGCGACGCCGCGCGTCGACGAGGCTGTTCTTCAGGTTCACCAGGCCCACCCCCGCCTTGCGAGCTTCCAGGTTGCGCGTCATCGCGGCCAGCGAGGAAGCAGGGTCCTTGGCGTTGGCGTATTTCCCGGACATCACGTGCTTGGCCAGAGGCGGGGGCAATTGCACAGGAGCAAGCTCCAGAAAGGACTGTCCCTCCCGGGCGCGGGAATACATGTCGCGAAGGCGTGCGTCCGTCAAGAGCCAAAAAGCCTTGTCTGCCTCAGCGGTTGCGATCAGAGCCGGCTGATCGGCCAGGAGCGCGATCAGCTCCAGCTCCTCCGTGGGCGGCGGTGCGACGGGTTCGCCGGTCGCAGATGTCCCGGCTTCTCGCTGTGGTGACGGGGCGTTGGGATGCGGCGCGGGGGATCGAGCGGCGCCGGTGCCCGGACCCGGAGGGCGCGCCGCGGACGATGCCCCGGGGGACCCCGAGGTGCGCTGACCGGGCGCGGACGGCGGGCCCCCGATCCGGGCCAGGGCCGCCCGCACGACCTTCTCGTCCACGTTCATCGCGGCTGCCAGCGTGCCGACGATTAGATCACGTTGGATCGGGTTGGCAATTTTTGGGATCAGCCGCGCGGCCTCGCTGAGGGCGCGGGCGCGGGCGGCCTCGTTGTTGGCGGCCGCCTTGCACCACACCTCGTAGATGAGGAACTCGATGCCGCCCTGGGCGCGGTCGATCGCCTCGCGGAGCAGCGTCGCGCCGCCGGACGCAACCAGGCTATCCGGATCGATGCCCCCTACCAGTCCCGCCTCCCCGCCTCCGCTGGCTGAGCTACCCTTGTTGCCGCCGCGCGCATTGCCGGGGCGACCCGTCACCAGGACCTCGAGCTCGGTCTCGACGCACAGCTGCAGGGCGTGCATCGTCGCCTTGTAGCCGGCGCGGTCGCCGTCGTAGAGCAGCACGACCCGCTCGGCGAGCCGCTTGAGCACCTGGATCTGCTCGGGGGTCAGCGCGGTGCCGAGCGGCGCGACCACCTCGGTGAATCCGGCCTGGTGCAGCGTGATCACGTCGAAGTTGCCCTCGACCAGCACGACTCGCTTGCGAGCCTGCATCGCCTCTCGGGCCTGGGCGAGGCCGAACAGCAGCTTGCCCTTCTTGTAGACCGCGCTCTCCGGGCTGTTGATGTACTTGGGCGGCTCGCTGCCGTCGGGTCCGGGTGCTGGGTCGCCGACCAGGCGCGACGAGAACCCGACGACGTCGCCGCCGGGGACGATCACCGGGCAGACCAGCCGGTCGCGGTTACGGTCATAGAATCCGCTCGTCCGTGGCCGGTGGGCGATCAGCCCGAGCTTGACGGCCAGCTCGAGGTCGGCGCGGCGGGCCTTCAGGTGGTCGGCCAGCGCACCCCACTCGGCCGGCGCGTAGCCGAGCTGGAACCGCTCGGCGGTCTCGGCGGTCACACCGCGCCGCGCGAGGTAGCCGCGCCCGGGCTCGCCGCGCCGGGGATCGAGCAGGAGCTCGCGGTAGAACGCCGCCGCGAGCTTGTTGATCTCGAGCATCCGCAGCCGCTCGACGCGCGCGCGCTGCTGCTCGGGCGGCTCCTCGATGCGCGGGATCGTGATCCCGAACCGGCCGGCGAGCTGCTCGGCGACCTCGACGAAGCTCTTGCCCTCGAGCTCCATCACGAACGAGAACACGTCGCCGTGCTTCTGGCAGCCGAAGCAATGGAAGAACTGCTTGGCCGGGACGACGTTGAACGACGGGGTCCGCTCGCCGTGGAACGGACACAGCCCCTTGAAGCTGGTGCCGGCCCGCCGGAGCTGGACGTGCTCGCCGATCACCGCGACGATGTCGGCGGCGTCGCGGATCTGCGCGATCACGTCGTCCGGAATCATCGCCCGATGCTCGCTTCTCGGTTCATTCGATCCTGACGTCCGGAACATCCCTGATCCGGCGCGACCGGCCCCGGGCGCACATCTGGCAACCATGACCCATTCGCGGACCGAGCGGTAGCGCTCACGCGCCCGGACGCGCCGAAAACCGCAGATGCGCGCCGGATGCAAGGGGTGCGCAACAGCGCTGCGCGTCACGGACGCAGCGTCACCGCCGGCCGGAATCGACGGGACGGCCCGGACCGGCCGGCGACACGACCTCGGAGCCCCGGTCGGTCGCGCCGGGATCGTGCGGGCGGGCGGTGCCGACGAGCGCATGGACGACCAGCGCGAGCGTCAGGGCGATCCACAGGCCGAGCAGGGCCTGGATCGCGTGGGTGGTGCGCGCCGCGAGCTTCGGCCCGTGATCCTCGTGGCCGAGGTCATGGCGGTGCTTGTGGCGCGGCGTACCGGGGTGCTCGGTCTTGTCGGTCGCTGCCATCGCGCGGAACCTGCCAAAGCCGGGGCGAAGCGTCAAGGCCCGCGGTGGGTGCGTCGGCTCACCGGCTGGAGTCGCGCATCAGCCGGGCGAACGCCGCGCCGGCGGCGGCGGCGATCGGCTCGGCGCACGGGATCGGCGCGTGGTCGGGGGTCGCCATCGCGATCACGCACATCACCTGGTCGGCGATCGCGATCGGGACGATCACGAGATCGCCGTCGCTGGGGCCGAGCGAGGTGAGCAGCAGCCGGTCGATCGCATCGAGCTCGGTGGATGCGCGCCGCAGCGAGACGTTGAGCTCGACCGCGCGCGGCACCAGGCCGATCGCGTCCATCGGCACGGCGATCTCGGGCAGGCCGCCGCCTGCGCGCTGGAAGCCCTTCCATCCGATCGCGGTCGCGCCGCGGATCACCAGCAGGATCGCGGCCTCGCACGCCGGAGCGAAGCGTTCGAGCGTGTCGATCACCAGGTCGACGACCCGGTCGCGGCCGGTGCTGCGCCGGATCGCGCGGGTCGCCTCGCCGAGCGTGGCGCCGGCCATCACCCGCGGCGCGGAGCCGACCGCGACCTTGCGGATCGCGATCCGCCCGAGCATCGCCTGGCGATCGGTGTCGGACGCAGGGTCGGCGATCGTGCGGACGTAGCCCCGGCGCTCGCGCGCGTGTGCCTCGTCCTCGACCGGCTCGGTGGTGATCTCGAGATCGTCCTCCAGCACCGGGTCCGCGAGGTCGCCCGCCGCGGTCGGGGCTTCGACCTCGACCGGGATCAGGTCGTCATCCTCGCCCTCGGCCTCGTGATCGTGGTCGCCCTCGGCCTCGTGGTCGTCCTGGCTCTCGTCCTGGCTCTCGTCCTGGCTCTCGTCCTGGCTCTCGTCCTCGTCGTCGGGCATCGGCGCGAGCGCGGCGAGCGCCGCCGCCACGTCGGGATCGGTCGGTGTGCGGGGGATGGGGATCCGGACGGCTTCGCCGGCGGGGTGGGGGGCAGCGCTCCCCGTGGGAGCGAGCGCAGCAGGGAGACGGGGCGCGGTGTCCCCCGTGGGATCCAGGGCCGGCGCGCGGGCCGGCGCACCGGGGTCCGGCCGGAAGGCCTCGATCTCGCGGGTCGACACCGGCAGGCTCGGCGCCGAGAGGTCGAGCTCGGGATCGGGCTGGGCCGGGAGGATCCGGAACGCCGGGAACGGCGGGATGCTCGCGCCGCGCGCCCGGAGGAACCGCGCGGCGCGCCGGATCCGGTAGACGCGCTCGAGCTGGTAGCGGATCCGAAGCTCGGCGGCGACGGCAGGGACCAGCCGCGCGACGTCGACCGCGAGCTCGCCGGCGATGATCGCGAGCTGGCGCGGCGTGAGCGGGGCGACCGCGGCGATCACGACGTGCTGGTCGGGGCCCATCCGGAGCAGCGGGAGGCACGAGAACCGCTCGGCGATCTCCGGCGGCAGCCGCAGCTGGAGCTCGGGGGCGGCCTTCTCGAAGTGGCGGGCGAGCGCGGCGGGCAGGTGGTGCTGGCGGCCGAGCACCCTGGACAGCGGATCGAGCTCCAGGTAGTGGAGCTCCACGAGGTTGGTGCCGAGCCGGCCGCCCCACAGCACCTGGGCGCGCAGCGCCTGCTCGACCTGTGCGGGCGTGAGCAGCCCGGCCGCGACGAGTAGCTCCCCGAGCCTGGGCATCCACTCCACTGTATCAGGCCGTGCCGCGCAGCTCAGAGATCGCCCGCTCGAAGACTCGCCGGCTCAGGCGACGGTGATCTCCTTCGCCAGGTACACATCTTGAATCGCGTGGAGCAGCTCGACGCCTTCCTTGAACGGCTTCTGGAACGCCTTGCGCCCGGCGATCAGGCCCATGCCACCGGCGCGCTTGTTGATCACCGCGGTCATCACCGCGTCGCGCAGATCGTTCTCACCCGCGGCCCCCCCGCTGTTGATCAGGCCGATCCGCCCCATGTAGCAGTTGGCGACCTGGTAGCGCGTGAGGTCGATCGGGTTGTCGGTGGTGAGCTCGGAGTAGACCTTCTTGTGGGTCTTGCCGAAGCCCTTGAGCGCCGGGTCGTTGTACCCGCCGTTGCCCTCGGGGAGCTTCTGCTTGATGATGTCGGCCTGGATCGTGACGCCGAGGTGGTTGGCCTGGCCGGTGAGGTCGGCCGACAGGCTGTGATCGCCGAGCGCGGTCTTGAACGCGTTGTTGCGCACGTAGCACCACAGCACCGTGAACATGCCCAGCCGGTGGGCCTCGGCGAACGCGAGCGCGATCTCGTGGAGCTGGCGGCGCGACTCCGGGGCCCCCCAGTACACGGTGGCGCCGACGCCCCGCGCGCCCATGTCGAAGCACTGGCGAACGTCGCCGAACAGCGTCTGGTCGTACGTGTTGGGGTACGACATCAGCTCGTTGTGGTTGACCTTCACGATGAACGGGATCTTGTGGGCGTACTTGCGGGCGACGCTGCCGAGCACGCCGTAGGTCGACGCGACCGCGCTGCAGCCGCCCTCGATCGCGAGCCGCACGATGTTCTCCGGATCGAACATCTGCGGGTTGGGTGCGAACGACGCGCCGGCCGAGTGCTCGATGCCCTGGTCGACCGGCAGGATCGACACGTAGCCGGTGTTGGCGAGCCGGCCGTGCGACCTCATCGACGCCATCGCGCCGAGCACCCGGGGCGTGCGATCGCTGTGCGCGAACACGTCGTCGAGATAGCTCGGCGACGGCAGGGTGAGCATGCTCGCGGGGATGGTCTGGGACCGGTGCTCGAGCAGCGCGGCCTGGTCGCCGAGGATGTCGCGGATCTTGCGGAGCTCCATGGCCTGGTGTATCGCGCGCTCGCCGAGCAGGCGCAAGCGATCCGCGGGCCGTGGTCCGGACGTCTCCGGGCGGCGCGGTGCCGCGCGCCCGGGCCGGCGCGGATGTGCGCGGCCGCTCGCGGAAACTGCCGCGGATCGGGTACGGTTAGGCGACGGTGACGCCGGAGTCGAACCAGCCTGCGGCCGCGCCGGATCCGGGCGGCCGGCGCGCGTGGCGCGACGCCGTGGTGGCGTTCGTGGTGGTGGGCGCGCTGGTCACCGGGCTGGTCCGGATCCACGTGACGCTGCCGTGGATCGGCCACCTCGGCTCGGCACTGGTCTCGGTGGTGTTCCTCTACGTCCCGCTGTTCGTCGCCGGCCGGCGCAACGAGGATCTCGCGGACCACGGCTTCCGCACCGAGCCGCTCGGCCGCGGTCTGGCGATCGCGGCGATCGCGGTGGCGGTGATCGTGCCGGTGTTCGCGCTCGCGTTCCTTGCGTTCTACGAGATCGCGTGCCATTCCGCGCTGCTCGCGCACCTCGCGCCGCACCAGATGTGCAGCCGCTACGCCGGGCTCGCCGGCTTGCACCTGCCGCACCTGGTGCTGGCGGAGGCGACCCCGCCGGTGCCGGGCGCGATCAGCGTCGAGTGGTGCGCGGTGCAGTGGCTGGTGGTCGGGCTGCCCGAGGAGCTGTTCTTCCGCGGCTTCCTGCTCGGACGGCTGGAGCGCCGGTTCCCGCCGCGCCGGCGGATCCTCGGCGGGGGCGTCGGCCTGGCGCTCGTGCTGTCGGCCGCGGCGTTCGCGCTGATCCACTTGCCCAAGGAGGGCGACCCGCGCGCGCTGGCCACGTTCTTCCCCGGCCTCGTGTTCGGCTGGATGCGCTCGGCGACCGGCTCGATCCTCGCGTCGACGATCACCCACGGCTACTCCAACATCCTGGCGCGGGCGCTGGAGCTGGCGGTGTCGCGATGACCGACGGCGATCGATCGGGCGATCGATCGGGCGATCGATCGGGCGATCGATCGGGCGATCGATCGAACGGCCGGGTGGCCGCGTTCTTCGACATGGACAACACGCTGCTGCGGGTCGACAGCGGCATGAGCTGGGTGCGCTTCCTGTACCGGCGCGGCGAGCTGCCGCCGCGGATGGTCGCCAAGGCGCTGTACTGGCAGGCGCTGTACAAGCTCGCGGTGCTCGACATGGACGCGGTGTTCACCCGCCTGATCGAGGATCTGCGCGGCGACTCCGAGGCCGAGATGATCGCCAAGTGCGAGATCTGGTATCGCGACCACGTCGCGCCCGAGGTCGCGCCTGCCGCGCGGGTCGCGATCGAGCACCACCGCCGGGCCAGCCACGTCATCGTGCTCGCCACCGGATCGACCCAGTACGCCGCGCGCCCGGTCGCCCACGCGCTCGGCATCGAGCACGTGCTGTCGTCGATGCTCGAGGTCGAGCGCGGCGTGTTCACCGGCCGGCCGGCGGCGTTCTGCTTCGGCCACCACAAGGTCGCGCTCGCCGAGCGCTGGGCCCGCCGCCACGGCGTCGACCTCGCCGCGAGCTACTTCTACAGCGACAGCTACAATGATCTGCCGATGCTGGAGCGGGTCGGCACCGCGATCGCGGTCAACCCCGACGCGCGGCTGCGCCGCCACGCGCGCCGCCGCGGCTGGGCGACCCCGCGCTGGGCGTGACCCGCCGGGCGTGACCCGCCGCCGCGCCCGGTCGTCACGCGCCGTGGTAGCCGAGCGCGGTCGGCGGGATGTCGAGCGCCGCGAGGATCATCGTCGGCGACGTCGCGCCGAGCACGTCGCCGATCCGGGTGTAGCCCGGGTCGGTGCCGGGCCGGTTGTCCCACCGCACCGGCGGGTCGAGGCCGCGGAACACCGTCACGCTGAACCAGCCGGTCTGCGCGCTGTACATCACGTCGTAGACAGGCCCGGGCAGCTCGGCGGCGTAGTCGATCACCAGGTCGCCGGGCCGGCCCGTGACCAGCGTACCGAGCTTGTTCGCCCGCAGCGTGGTCCGGGTGTTGGTCCCGACCGCCGAGACTTGCTCGGGGGCCGCGCCGACCACGACGCAGGCCGTGCGCGCGGCGGGGAGGTCCTCGGGGGTCGCCATGCCCACACACCATGGCCGTGGGCCGGCGGTGTGGCAACGCGCCGCGGATCCGCTCAACGTCGGCTGCGCTCGCGCCACCAGGTGGCGAAGTCGCGGCGGCCGAACATGAACGCGACGACCGCGACGCGGTCCTCGTGGACCTCGTGCATCACGCGATACTCCCGGACGAAGATCTCGCGGGTTCGCCGGTTGCGAAGCTCGGGCACGAGGCGACCGCGCTCACTCGGGGTCGCGAGCGATGCGGCCGCCGCCGTCACGTCTTCATAGAGGTCGCGTTCGAACCCGGGTAACGCTCCGCGAGGTCTTCGAGCACTCCGACCAGATCTGCCCGCGCGCTGGGCATCCAGACAACGGCTTTCGGTTCTTGCCCCATCGTCGCTGCAACCCCGGTCCGGGAACCGCGCTTCCATCACGCCCCAGACTACTGCGTTCGATTCTTCCCCCATCGCCGCCCGAGGTCGGCAACGACATCCTCGTGTGGGATCCCTCGTCCTGCAGCAAGGTCCGCCTGGCCTCGCGCGACTGCGTCGACGACGTGCAGCCTGTACTGGACATCCTCGATCGTGCAATCGTCTGGAAGCTCATCGCTGAGCTGGCGCAAGAGCTGCTTGGTCGGGACCGCCACCATGGATCGAGGGTAGCACAGCCGCGACGGGGGTCGTGCGGCTGTGCGGCAAGCCACCGGCGGACCTGCGCGAGCCGGTGGGGGGCGGTGACCCACCGCGACCCGATGCGCGGCGCCGAGCCGGCTCGACTCGCGTCGTCGGTTGTGTATGCTGCGCCCGGCATGACGACTCCTGTGCTCGGGGTGCTCGCGGGGCTCCCCGCCGTTCGCCGGTTGATCGAGCTGGCGCTCGAAGAGGATCTCGGGCGCGGCGACGCGACCTCGCGCGCGGTGTTCGGCGGCGCCGCTGGTCCGGTGCCCTGCGTCGTCGCCGACATGGTGGCGCGCGATCCGATCGTGGTGTTCGGCATCGAGATCGCCGCCGCGGTGTTCGCGCGGGTCGATCCGGCGATCGCGGTCGAGCCGGGCTGCCCCGACGGGTCGCGCGTCGATCGCGGCGCGGTGCTCGCCACCGTGCGCGGCCCCGCTCCCGGCGTGCTCGCCGCCGAGCGCACCGCGCTCAACTTCCTCCAGCGGCTGAGCGGGGTCGCGACCCTGGCGCGGCGCTACGCCGATGCGGTCGCCGGGACCCGGGCGCGGGTGGTCGACACCCGCAAGACCACGCCGGGGTTCCGCGCGCTGGAGAAGGCGGCGGTCGCCGCCGGTGGGTGCCGCAACCACCGGTTCGACCTCGGATCCGGGATCCTGATCAAGGACAACCACATCGCCGCGTGCGGCTCGGTGCGCGCCGCGGTCGAGGCCGCGCGGGCGGGTGCACCGCACTCGCTGCGGATCGAGGTCGAGGTGACCAACCTCGGCGAGCTCGACGAGGCGCTCGCGGCCGGCGCCGAGGTCGTGCTGCTCGACAACATGTCGCCGGCGCAGGTCGAGGTCGCCGCGGCGCGGGCGCACGGCCGCGGCGTGCTGGTCGAGGTCTCGGGCGGGATCACGCTGGCGACGATCGCCGACTACGCACGCGCCGGCGCCGACCTGATCTCGGTCGGCGCGCTGACCCACTCGGCGCCCGCGGTCGACATCGGGCTGGACGTGCGGGCATGACGGCGCCGGGTCGATCCGCGCCGGCGCGCGCGCAGTGGCTCGGCAGCCACCGGATCGAGCTCGACGAGTGCGACTCGACCAACGACGAGGCCGCGCGGCTGGCGCGGGCCGGGGCGCGCCATGGCACGGTGGTGATCGCGCGGGCCCAGCGCGCGGGCCGCGGCCGCGACGGCCGGAGCTGGGCCTCGCCGCGCGACGCCGGGCTGTACCTGTCGGCGGTGATCCGCACGCCGTTGCCGCTGATCGATGTTCCGCCGATGACGCTGGCGATCGGCGTCGGGCTGTGCGACGCCGCGCGCGCGCTCGGTGCACCGGCCGCCCTCAAGTGGCCCAACGACGCGCTGGTCGGCGGCAAGAAGCTCGCCGGCGTGCTGGTCGAGGCCCACAGCCAGGGCCACCGGGTCGACGCGGTGATCGTCGGGATCGGGGTCAACCTGAGCGCGGCCGGGGCGGCGGGCTGGCCGCCCGAGCTCGCGGCGACCGCGATCTCGATGGAGCAGGCCGCCGGCGCGCCGGTCGATCGCGCGGCGTTCATCGACCAGGTGCTCGCCCAGGTCGAGCGCTGGATCGATCGCTACGTCGCGTCCGGCATCGCGGCGATCGCGCCGGCGTGGCGCGACCGCATGGCCCCCGGGGTCACCGCGCGGGCCCGGGTCGACGGCGTCGAGCTGTGCGGCGAGCTCGCCGGGCTCGATGGCGACGGCGCGCTGCTGCTGCGCGACGCCGGCGGCGAGTTGCACCGCGTGCGGAGCGGCGATGTCGAGGTGATCAAGCCGGCGCCGGCCGCGCCTCGGGTGGAGCCCGCGCCGTGAAGCGCGGCACTCTCGCGCTCGGTGCCGCGATCGTCGTGGCCGCGGTGATCGGGCTCTACGTCCTGCTCCGCACGGACAGCGCACCCGCGCCGGCCGGGGCGCATCGCGATCTTCCCGATCAGAGGATCGCGGACGCCGGACCTGGCAAAACTCGGAATCGTGCGGTCCCCGTGCTCCGGCAGGACGGCTCCGCAGCGCCTGGCAGCACGCCGGGACTGCCGAGCACGCGCGACCACCGCGCGGCGGAGCACGCCGTGGTCGATCCGCCACCCGACCCACCGGCAGGTCGCCGGATCAACGTCCAGGTGACGTCGGATCTGTCGCAGGTCCTCCGGCCGGCGCTGCAGGACTGTGCAGCGAACCTCGCTCCCGGCACCGCCGGCGACCTGTCGCGCGTCGACGGCCAGATCGTCATCGCGATCAAGGATCACCAGGCCACGGTGACCTCGGCGAGCTTTCAGCTCCACGACTTCGCCGAGGCTGCGCAGGCCGACATCACGCAGTGCCTGGTGCAGCACGCGGTCGGCGTCGCGGCGCCGGCCGGCGACGAACCCGACCTCGACCGCTACCCCATCACGGTCTCGCTGCGCTGGCCGTGATCGCGTTCCGGCGCGGGCGTTGGCGCCCGGTCGCATTCGAGTCGCATCGCCCGCAACGTGCAAGGGGGTGTCACCCCTCCGAGCTGTCGCGGTATGAGATGGGATAGTAGGTAGATGGAGAGCCGAAGGCCGTTGATGACCCCCACCACGCTATGTATAGTCGCGCGCTCCATGAGACGTTTCAGCGAGCGCACACGCATCGAGCGGATCATCGCCCCGAGCCTCCGTGTGGTGCTCGTGTCGTCGGGCCTGCTCGCGAGCGTCGCAAGCCTCGCGGGCTGCGGGCAGCTCGATGGCAGAAACCGGAACAAGCAGGGCCTCCGGCTGTTCCGCGAGACCCAGTTCGTCGACGCCGTGGCGCAGTTCCAGCGGGCGCTGACCGAGGTCAAAGACGCGCCGAGCATCCATTTCAACCTCGGGCTGGCGTACTCGAAGGTGACCAAGAGCGGGTACGATGGTCCGGTGCTGCTCGGCCAGCAGGGCGACTTCGTCTGCCAGACGATCCCCGGGGTCAAGATCGTACAGGCCGGCGCGTGCGTGAAGGAAGGCGATCGGCACTATGCCGAATGCGGCTCGATCAAGACCGCGCCGCTCGAGAAGGACCTCGCCGACCTCAAGAGTCAACTGCAACTTCTGGCTCTGGCGCCCGCCACCGACGACGCCAAGAAGAAGGAGCTCAAGGGCCAGATCGAGGACAAGCAGTCGGACCTCGCGCGCTACACCTGCGGCCCGTCGTTCCGCTGCGTCGAGGGCTCGTTCTGCTCGCTGACCTCGCCCGAGCTCGCCGATCTCGCGGCCCAGCACTTCCAGATCTGGATCAACGCGCAGCCGAGCGACGACGAGATCAAGAAGCAGCTGAGGGAGGCGTCGGAGCAGCTCGACGAGGCCAAGAAGTCGGGCAACAACTCCGCGATCGCCAGCGCGCAGCGCGAGGTCGACGACCTGCAGACCAAGGATCTGATCCGCGCGGTGATGACGGCGCTCTGGGAGGACTCGGACCAGTACCCGAAGGCGATCAGCTACTGGGAGGGCCTGCTCAAGGACAAGCCCAACGACGCTGCGATCATGGGCGCCCTCGCCGGCATCGAGGGCAAGGCCGGCAACTGGCGCAAGTCGATCGAATGGTACAACCGGGTCGCCGAGGTGACCAACGACGCGAGCAGCAAGGTGCACACCTACCAGTACATCGGTAACCTCGCCTGGCATAAGCTGAACTCGCGGACGCTGGTCGGCGCCGAGGCGATCGAGCTCGCCGACCGCGGCATCGGCGCGCTGCAGCACGCCGCCGAGGTCCAGCCCAAGAACATGGGGCTGGTCAGCCTGCAGGCATCGATCTACAACTTCCGCTCCACCGCACACGGCGCGTCCTGGGCGGCCGCGATCGATCGCGCGACGCAGCAAGAACTTTCGAAGCGGGCGCGCGTTCTTGCCGAAGAGGCGAAGGCGGCCCAGGGACAACCGGCAGGAGCACCAGAGACCCCAGCAAACCCAGCAGGCACAGGCGCACCTCCGGCGGGCGCGGGCTCTGGAGCGCCGGCGGCCACGCCATCGGGCGGCTCATCGCCTGCTGGCGCGCCCGCGGCGGCACCCGGCGCTGCGGCTCCGGCGGCCACACCGGGTCGACCCGCAGCCCCGGCGTCCGCAGGACAGCCAGCACCTCCGGCGGGGGCGGTCGCGACCCCTCCGGCGGCACCGGCGACCCCTCCGGCGTCGGCTCCCACCCCAGCGCCTGCGACACCACCCACGGCACCATCGACGGCACCATCGACGGCACCATCGACGGCACCATCGACGGCACCATCCACAGAAGGCCCAGCATCGCCACCCGCTGCCCCGCCGACTGGTGGTCCGGCCGAGAAGTCCGGCGGCTGATTCGCCTCGCCTCGCCACGCCACATTGAGGAGCAGCCGACATGCCCCGCGACGTAGAGAAGACCACCCCGTTCGAGAAGTCAGGGAGAGCCAAGCCGGCCACCCACGTGGTGCCACAGCTGTTTCGCAATTTCGACGCCGCCAAGAAGCGGAAGATGCCGAAGTGGGCGGTTCCGCTGCTCACCGCGATGCTCGCGGTCCACGTGGTCCTGTTCGTCACGATGTGGATCAAGACGATCTGGGACATCGAGCAGCTGGAGCGCCCCAAGAATGCGGTCGACCTCGCCGTCGCGACGCCGCCGCCGCCGCCGCCGCCGCCACCCAAGGGTGGCGTCAAGCCCAAGGACGTCGTCATCACCCCGAAGAAGGTGAAGGTGCGCGACATCGTCCAGCCGGTGAAGATCGAGAAGCAGGAGGTCGCGCCACCGGTCGAGACCGGCGACCCCAACGGGGTCGAGGGCGGGGTCGAGGGCGGGGTGGCCGGAGGCGATCTCAACGGCGTGGTCGCCGCGCCGCCGCCGCCGCCCCCCCCCCCGCCGCCCCCGCCCCCGCAGAACGTCCCGCCGAACGCGGTGGAAGCCAACCGGATCTCCGGCGAGCACCTGATCCACCCCGATGACGTCACCAAGACCGAGATCAGCCGGTCCGGCAAGGACCGGGTGATCGGCAGCTACAAGCTGTGCATCACCGTGGACGGCAACATCTCCTCTGTGGTCCAGCTCAAGACCACCGGCTTTCAGGCCTATGACGCGAAGATCATGGGTACGATCCGCGGCGAATGGCGCTACCGACCGTTCACGGTGAACGGCAAGGCGGCCCCGGTATGCACCGCCGTCACGTTCATCTACTCACAGCACTAGTTGATCCGTTGATCCGCAGTAGCCGCCAGCCAAGCAACCTCCAAGCAGGAACGTGCCATGGGACTCGACCTCGTAGAACTCTGGAACAACATGTCCATCATCGTGAAGGTCATCACCGTGTTGATGATCGGCATGAGCGTGTTCATGTTCTACGTCATCGCTGAACGGCTCCTGACGTTTCGCGCGGCGAGCGATCAGAGCATCCGCTACGTCCAGGCGCTCGGCGAGTATCTGCGGCAGCACAAGGTCAACGAGGCGCTCAACGCGGCGCGGTCGATGCCGAAGAGCCCGGTCGCCAAGGTCATGGAGTCCGGCCTGACCGCGCTGATCCAGGGCCGCGAGGCGCTCAAGACCGAAGGACCCGACGACGTCGGTGACTTCGATCTCGTCGACTCGGTGAACCGCGCACTCGAGCGCGTCAAGGAGCGCGAGACCTCGAACCTGCGGCGAGGCCTGGCCTACCTCGGCACGGTGGCGTCGGCGACACCGTTCATCGGTCTGCTCGGCACGGTCGTCGGCATCCTCGGTACGTTCCAGCTGCTCAAGGGCGGCAGCGTGACGATCAACGAGATCGGCCCGAAGATCTCCGAGGCGCTGGTGTCGACCGCGCTCGGCCTCGCGGTCGCGATCATCGGCGCGATGTCGTTCAACTTCTTCACCTCTCGCGTCGAGCAGTACGTGATCGACATGAACGACGTGTCCAGCGAGTTCATCGACTACGTGCTGCGTGAGGGCCGGTCGTAGCAATGTCTGGCCAGGCCGGACACGCCCACCGCCGGTGGCGGCTGTCGGGGAACAAGAAGCCGCACATCGATGTCGTGCGCAACGACATCAACGTGACGCCGCTGGTCGACGTCATGCTCGTGCTGCTCATCATCTTCATGCTCATGACGCTGATCATGGGCCGTGGTCACGACGTCATCCTTCCCAAGGCGAAGAACTACTCGCAGGAGAAGGACAAGATGCAGCCGGTGGTGTCGGTCGACATCGACGGCAACCTGTGGGTCGAGAAGACCAAGCTCGGCCCGTTGTCGCCCTCCACGCTCAAGGAGATGCAGGACCAGGTCGAGAGCGCGTGGAAGGCGCCGAAGAACCCCGACGGCATCGGCCGGATCTACCTCAAGGCCGACGACAAGGTCGAGTACGGCAAGATCTACCCCGTGCTGGAGTACCTCAACAAATCGACGCTGGCGATGCAGTCGGTTGACCTCGCGATCGCGAAGGAGGACGAGAAGTAGCCATGGGGATGTCATCCGGCTCCGGGGACAAGAAAAGCGTCCAGAGCGAAATCAACGTCACGCCGCTGATCGACGTGCTCCTGGTGCTCCTCATCATCTTCCTCGTCGTGATGCCGATCATGATGAAGATGGAGATGCTGGAGATCCCGCGCAAGATCTCGGACAACGAGGCGCCGGATCCCAACGCCGTGTCCCTCACCATCAAGGTCAAGACCGGCGGCGACATCGTGTTCACCGACAACGACAAGGAGACGTCGATCAACGCCGCCGACCTGCTCCGCACGCTGCGGCCCAGGCTCGAGGCCGCGTCGCAGCGCGGGGCCGAGCGCGTGGTGTTCGTCGACTTCGACGACGGCGTGCCGTGGGGGAATGTGGTGTCGACGATGGACTCGGTCCGCGCGCTGGCGGCCGACGTCAACCACGACGACATCAAGGTCGCGCTGAAGCTCAAGGAAGACAAGGCGCAGTGAGCGCGGCGCGCGGCGCGCGCGATCGCGATCCCGCGTCGGTTGTGTGACCCACCATGGACCCGGTGCTGCGCTCGATCCCGCACCGAGCCGCCTGCGCCGTGGCCGCCGGCCTCGCGGTCGCCTGCTCGGAGCCGACCCGCGCGACCGACCTGCATCCCGGGGGGCCGCCGAGGGTCGAGCAGGTGCGGCTGGAGGAGACCTACGCGATCGGCACGAGCACCGGGCACACCCGCGTGGTGTTCGGCTTCGGGACCCACCCCGAGGCCACGCCCGACGACGAGCACCCCGTCACCACCGCGACCGCCGCCGGCAACCGGCTCCGCATCATCGTGGACGAGCTGCTGCGCGGCAGCAGCCTCGAGGAGATCGCGTGCCGGTTCCCGGTCGACACCGACGCGTTCGCCCGGGTGCCTCCCGGCGCGACGCCCGACGACATCGCGCGCTGCGCGGGGCCCCAGGTCGCGCTGCCCGCGCGCTGTCCCGGCGGCGATCCGCACTCGGTCTGCCTGTGCGCCATCGACGGCGGCTGCCCGACCGGGACCAACCCCGACGGCAGCCCCCACCGGACGCCCCGGGGCGAGTCGGTCGGCGTCCTCGACGAAGACCAGGATGGCGCGGCCGACATCACCCGGTTCGTCCAGGGCGCGGTCGCGATCCGGTGCGGGTCGATCGACGCCCCGATCGACGTGGCGATCGACCTCGACCACAGCTACTGGACGCCGTCGGGCGATCAGCAGACGCCGGCGCAGGGCGGGTTCGACGCGCTCGGTCCGGCGGTCGTCCTGGTCCCGGGCCCGGCGCCCGGCGTCGCGCTGCCGACCCGCATGGACTGCGGCATCGCGTTCTCGCCCGACGTGGCCGACCTGGACGGCAACCGGGTGTGCGCGCCACCCGGCGGTGACCTCGCCGCCGGCTGCACCCCGGGCGACACCGGCGCGGTGCACTTCCGCGTCGAGCCGATGGCGTTCGCCGTCGCGTCGCCCTTCGATCCGCAGGCGCAGCCCCTCGACGGCGACGTCCGGATCCTTGCCAGCGCGCCGATCGACGCCGCGTCGCTCGCGAACATCACGGTCACCGAGGATCCGGGGATCCGCTACACCCAGTTCACGGTGGGGATCCCGTCGGCAGGGCAGCCGAACGCGATCCTGATCCACTGGACGCCGCCGCTCCCTCCGAGCACCCACTTCACGATCGACGTCCCGACCACGGTGACCGACCGCTATCACCAGTCCCCGCTGCAGCCGGTGCAGATCGCGTTTACCACCGCCGCTATGTGAACGCGAGAGTGCGCGCCGGGCAGGACAGCTCGCGATCGCGGCGGCGCGGTCCGGTGCCCCGCCACGGCCGGTTCGGGGTCGGCCGGACGTCCAGGCCGCGCGGTCGGGGCTGCCCGCTGTCAGTACCAGGTGCTAAGCAACCGGAGGTGGATCGCACGCCCCTCAACCCGGAGCAGCGCGCCGCCGTCGAGCATGGCGACGGTCCGCTGATGGTGCTGGCGGGCGCCGGCACGGGCAAGACCCGCGTCCTGGTCCACCGCATCGCACGGCTGGTGGAGACCGGCACGCCGCCCTGGGCGATCCTCGCGGTGACGTTCACCAACAAGGCGGCGGGCGAGATGCGGCACCGGGTGCGGGACCTGCTCGGCGATGCGGCCGACGCGATGTGGATCGGCACGTTCCACGCGACCTGCGCCCGGCTGCTGCGGCGGTTCGGCGAGCACGTCGGGCTGACCAGGAGCTTCGTGATCTTCGACGACGACGACCAGATCAAGCTGGTCGAGAAGCTGCTCAAGGAGACCGCGCTCGACGAGGCGATCTCGCCGCGTACGGTGCTGTCGCGGATCGACCGCGCCAAGAACCGCGGGCTCGACCCGCGGACGCCGACCGGCTCGTTCGACGACGTGATCGAGAAGGTCTACCCGCTGTACCAGGCCCAGCTCGCCAAGGAGAACGCGGTCGACTTCAACGACCTCCTGCTCAAGACCATCGACCTGTTCAAGTTCGAGTCGGTGGCGCGCATCCTGACCGTCAAGTTCCGCCACGTCCTGGTCGACGAGTTCCAGGACACCAACAAGGTCCAGTACCAGCTGGTGTGGCGGTTCGCCGAGGCGACCCGCAACCTCACGGTGGTCGGCGACGACGACCAGTCGATCTATGCGTGGCGCGGCGCCGAGCCGCGTAACCTGCTCGACTTCGACCGCGACTTCGCCGACGCCAGGGTGATCAAGCTCGAACAGAACTACCGCTCGACCCAGACCATCCTCGACGCCGCCAACGGCGTCATCCGCAAGAACCGCGATCGCCACGAGAAGTCGCTGTGGACCGACCGCGGCGGCGGCGAGCCGATCGAGATCTACCAGGCCGGCGACGAGCGCGGCGAGGCGTACTTCGTGGCCCAGGCGATCCGGCGGCTGCTCGACGACGGGCCGGCGTCGCCCAACGACATCGCGATCCTGTACCGGACCAACGCGCAGTCGCGCGTGCTCGAGGAGCACCTGCGCGCGGCGCGGGTGCCGGCCAAGGTGGTCGGCGCGGTGTCGTTCTTCGAGCGCAAGGAGGTCAAGGACGTCATCGCGTACCTCCGGCTGCTCGCCAACCCCGCCGCGGATTCGGCGTTCGAGCGCGTGGTCAACGTCCCGGCGCGCGGGATCGGCGACACCACGGTCGACCGGCTGCGCGCCGCGGCCCGGGCGCACGGCACCGGCCTTCTGGCAGCGGCGCGGCTCGCCGCGCGCGGCGAGGTCGCGGGGCTCGGGCCGGCGCCGCGCAAGAAGCTGCAGTCGTTCGTCGAGCTGATCGACGGGCTCGGCGACGTGATCGCGAGTGGCGCCTCGGTCGCCGAGACCATCATCCAGGTGATCGAGCGCAGCGGGATCCGCGCCAAGCTCGAGGCCGATCAGAACACCGAGTCGCGCGACCGGCTGGACAACCTCGCCGAGCTGGTGACCACGGCGTCGGACTTCGACGACGAGGTCCCGCCGGCGCCGGGATCGTCGCTGACCGGGCTGGCGCCGGCGGGCGACGGCGCCGGGGCGGGTGCAGAGGCCGGTGTCGAGGCCGTGGTCGAGGGTGAGCGCGATCCCGACCGGGGCGACGCCGAGCCCGGGTCGCCGACGATCGAGGACTTCCTCGAGCGGATCGCGCTGTCGTCTCCGGCCGACCAGGGTGCGCACGAGCAGGTGGTGCTGATGACGATCCACATCGCCAAGGGCCTGGAGTGGCCGATCGTGTTCATCACCGGCATGGAGGATGGGTTGTTCCCGTCGCTGCGCGAGCGCGAGGGCGTCAGCGAGGACGCCGCGCTCGAGGAGGAGCGCCGGCTCGCCTACGTCGCGATCACCCGTGCGCGCGAGCGGCTGGTGGTGTCGCACGCGCGGACCCGGCGGGTGTGGGGTGAGACCCGGATCCAGGATCCGTCGCGCTTTCTGGACGATCTGCCGGCGGACTCGCTGGCGCAGCCGCGCCGCGCGCGGATCGGCGCGCCCGCGCCGCGCATCGTCGACGGCGACTGGGCTGGCCGGGCGCGCAGGCCGCGTCCGGCGCGGTCGCACGATGAGCTCGACCAGCGGACCGGCCACGACGACGACGAGCCGGTGTTCCAGATCGAGGGCGCCGGCGGCTTCGTGATCGGCGCCGAGGTCACGCACACCGATCTCGGCGCGGGCCGGGTCGTCGCCATCACCGGCACCGGGAAGGATTGCCGGGTGGTGGTCGACTTTGCGGCGGTCGGCCGCAAGACGGTGTTCGCCAAGTTCCTGGGGCACGACTCGGGCGATCGCCTGAATTGAGACCGCCTGACGGGCCCGGCGATCTCCGCGATTTGCCGGACGCGCGAGCCGCGCCGGTTGGCAGGTCCGGGTCGAAGCGGGATACTCCTCGGGGATGGGTGCCGAGTCGAAGGAAGCGCCGGAGCCGGATCCGGACGCGTGGATCGAGAAGCTGGTGGGCGTCGCGAAGGCGCTCGGCATGAACCCGGTGCGCGTGCGCTGGAAGCTGATCCGCTGGCAGGAGGCCCGGCGGCGGGCACAGCGCCGGCGCGAGCAGTGGGTCACGCACGTCCGCTACCAGCACAAGACCTGTCCGGAATGCGGCCACGTCCAGGACCGGGACGAGAAGGTGTGCACCGCCTGCGGCGCCGCGCTGACCCGTCGCGAGATCCAGGTGCTGCAGCGGCTCGGCCTGACCGCACCCGCGCTGCTGTCGATGTCGACCTTGCTCGCGCTCGTGATCCTCGGCGTGTACCTCCGGGTGTGGATCGCCGCGGGCGGCGGGCTCGGATCGCCGGGGTTCGAGGTGCTGCGCGCGTTCGGCGGCCACTGGTCGACCGGCACCGCCGACGAGCCGTGGCGGCTGGTCACGGCGATCTTCCTGCATGCGGGGCTCTGGCACCTCGGCTTCAACCTGCTCGCGATCGCATCGATCGGGCCGCGGATCGAGGCGCTGTACGGCCGGCTGACGATGCTGATGCTGTTCGTCGTGACCGGCGCGCTCGCCAACCTCGGCAGCGATCTGATGGGACTGTCCGGGGTCGGGATCGGCGCGTCGGGCGGCGTGATGGGGTTGATCGGCGCCGCCGCCGGGTCCGGCCAGCGCCAGGGCACCGCCGGCGGGCGCGCGCTGCGCAACGCGATGCTGCAGTGGAGCGCGTACACGTTCGTGTTCGGGTTCTGGCTCCATGCCGACAACTGGGCGCACGCGTTCGGCCTGGTGACCGGCGCGGTGTTCGGCTACGCGGTGCGGCCGGCGGCGTGGTCGCATCCGCGGCTGCTGCCCGTGCGCGCGCTCGGCAAGCTGATCGGCGCGGCGGGCGCCGCCGGCGCGCTGGCGATCATCTTCACCCGGACGCCACCGCCACCGCCGGAGTCGCGGCCCGACCGGGAGGTGGCCGCAGACGCCGCGGACGATTGACGCCCGGAGCCGCTGGCTACTCGGGCATCTTCTGGGGCACGACCGTGGCGTCGACGCGGGCGCGGTCGCGCCAGACCGCGACGTGAACCGGCCGGCCGGCGGGGGCCTGGGCGACGATCCACGGCAGCGATCGCGGATCGGCGTCGCGCTCGCCCCACTGGAGGAGGATGTCGCCGACTCGCAGCCCCGCCGCGGCGGCCGGCGAGCCGGCGCGGACCTCGGTGACCAGGGCGCCGGAGGGCCGGGGCAACCCCGCGGCCTGCGCGCGCGCGCCGTCGAGTAGCTGGACGCGCGCCCCGAGCCAGCTGCGCGCGACCTGGCCGGCATCGCGTAGCGCGTCGACGACCTCCTTGACCCGGTTGATCGGGATCGCGAATGACAGCTCGCCCGGCCGATCGCCGGTCGCGACCGCCACGCCGACGACCTGGCCGGCGGTGTCGATCACCGGGCCGCCGGAGTTGCCGCGGTGGATCCGGGCATCGGTCTGCAGGAAGCTGCGCATGCCCATCGTGCCGCCGGCGACCAGCGAGCCCGCGGCGTCGCGGCCGGTCGCCGACACGATGCCGACCGAGGCCGAGACCTCGTCGCCGAACGGATCGCCGAGCACGACCAGCCACTCGCCGACCTGGAGCTCGTCGGAGTTGCCCAGGGCGAGAGGCCCGAGCGGCGCGAGCCCGGGCGCTTCCACCGCGAGCAGCGCGAGGTCGAGCCGGGTGTCGCGGCCGAGCAGCCGCGCCGGGACGTCGCTCCGATCGGGCAGCACGACGCGCAGCTCGAGCGCTGCCGCGGCGATGTGGTCGTTGGTCAGCACGAACACGCCGTGATCGTCGATCAGGAAGCCGGTGCCGAGCGCGACGTCGGCGGTGGCCTCGGGTGCGCCGGGGTACATCGCGGCGGGACCGGACTTGACCGGCGAGCCGGCGCGGATCGCGACCACGCCGTGGCGCGCGCCTTCGATCAGGTCGACGAACGAGCCCGGCGCGCCGGGATACAGGATCCGCGGCCGGGTCGGCGGCGCGGGCGTGGCGGGCGCGGCGGCGGCCGGTGCGGCACGTCCGGGCTGCGGATCGCCGGGGGCCGGCGCGTCGGGCGCGCGCTCGCGGCAGCCCGCGAGGCCGGCGCAGGCGGCAGCCCACGCGACGGACGCGGCCAACGCGATGACTCCCCGCGCCGTACGCTGGGTCACTCCGTGGTCGCCTTCTGCGCGTCGACGTACGCGACGCGGAGGTCGTAGATCAGGCTCGCGAGCAGCTTCTGCTCCGGCTCGTCGAGGTTGCCCCGGGTCTTGTGCTCCAGCATGCCGAGCACGTCGATCAGGTGGCGCGCGGTCTCGAGGTCCAGCGGATGGGCCTCGTCATCGGGGCCGGGCATCCTGCCGAGCGCGATCAACGCCGTCGACGCGAGGGACAGGACATGGGTCGAGAAGTCGACCGGGCCGAGCGCGTGAGGCTGTTCCACCATGCCGCGAAGATAACCCGCGCGACGCGACGCGCGGAGGGGTGAATCGCCCGGCTTTGCCGGGCGAGAGGGGCGGGAAGGCCCCTGTCGATCGATCACCCGCGCGACGCGACGCGCGGAGGGGTGAATCGCCCGGCTTTGCCGGGCGAG
>JBGQCL010000156.1:0-23253 GCA_041495365.1 Kofleriaceae bacterium
GCTCGGTGCGCCGCCGGGCGAGCTTGCCGCGCCACAGCCGCGGGCCGACGCGGCCGGCCGCATCGACCATCGCGCCGAGGTCGCGCGCCCGTGCCGCCGCGTCGACCGCCGCGAGCGGCATCCCCGCCCAGCAGCACGCCGCCGCCGCGAGCACCCGCTCGGCCTCGTCGAGCACCACCACGCGATCGCGCGCGGGCCAGCCGCGGATCGCGATCTGCCACTGCCGCGCGGTCTCGCGGACCAGCTCGTCGAGCCGGCTCGGGCCCATCAGCGACAGGAACGCCGCCTTGCGCCGGCGGTGCGCGTCGTCGTCGAGCGTGTCCACCGCGGGCGTGCCGAACAGCGATGTCACCATGCGGCGAGGCAGCGCACCGCGCCGCTCGAGCTTTTCCGGATCGTAGAACAGCTCGGCCGCCTCGCGCCCGTGGATGCACACCGCCGGTCGACCCATCACCCGGGCGGCGAACAGATCGCTGTGGAACCGCCGGCAGCGGTTCGCGATGAACTCGTAGCCCTCGCGCATCACCGACAGCGTGCTGTCGAGCGCGGGATCGTGCGGAATCGATGACATGGTTTGCCGACGAAGTGCACGCGGCATACCCGTCCCGCCGGTGCAGGCGGGCACATGCCCCGCGCCCCGGCGCCATGCGCGATCGCCTCATCTCCTCACATCGTGCCGGGGGCTTCTCCGAGGCGACCCGAACAGCCGGATCCGGATCGCGTCGAGCCAGCGATCCCGCCCGTCGATGATCGCCGCCGCGGGTGGCGCGATCATCGCCAGCTCCCCGGAGTGGGGCCCGGTCGTCATCGCGCTCGCGTAGCGTGTCGCACACCGGCGCGAAGATCGAGGACGGCTACGTCGGCGTCGACTACACCACGTCGTGGACGGTCAAGGGCACCGGGCACCGGGCACCGGGCACCACCCGTGGAGCGTGACGCTGTCGTTCTCCACCTTCATCGGCGCCAAGCCGCCCCACAAGCATCATCACTGGTGGGACCACATCCCGGTCGTCAGCACGGTGGTCGCCGCCGCGGCCGCCGCGATCGCCGCCGCGGCGGGCGCGATCATCGCCAGCTCTCCCGAGTGGGGACCGATCGTCGTCGTCGCGCTCGCGTGACCTCGGCGGACCCGCGACCGCTCGCGCCGGGCGGAGTGCGGCCAAGCAAGCTCCAAGGATTGCTGTTCTCTGCTATTTGACTTGTTCCTGAATCCTCGCTGCTTGTACCGCAATCTTCTTCAGACCACCTAGAATCTTTTTCTTCTGAGCCGCCGTCGCCTGGCCCAGGATCTTCCCGGGCCCACCGGGTCCCGCCGGTCCGCCACCAAGGATTTCCAGCATGGCGGGACATACTCGAGCGATGAAATCCGCGAACCAGTCAATCGCCTCTGCACTGATATTTCTGGGTGCCATGACGCTGCCTTTCTACAGAGATTGGTTCAATCGACGTAAACAGGCCTTAAGAGAGGATGTGCATACTGCCACTCATTCTTGTCAACCAGTCGGGCAGATATCGTCAAACATACATTCTTATCCGGGTCGGAGCGTATTGCATTCTGTACCTGATGGCAACCGATGACGGTCCGGTTCCCATTCTCGTCGACATCCATCGAGTCCGCGGAATGGGAAGCGAAAAATCAGCGCGCGATCAGGCGGCCCCGGTAGCTTTGTGGACGCAACCGGAAGCGACGAGGTCGGCGAGCGCGGCGGTCAGGGTCGTTCCCGAGGTGGCAGGGCTTCCGGAGCGTGGCGGCTGTGAGCGGGACGGCGGCCTCCGCGAGCTGCGCCTCGATCTTCTGTTCCCCCGTGGTCAGACCGGTCGGATCGGTGCCGGCGATCGGCGCCGGCGGCTCGACCGGCCGGCGGCCGGTGGTCGCGAGGGCATCGCGGCGCGCGCCGGCCTCGCGGCCGTCGAGATCGAACGCCAGGTCGTCGATCTCGAGCTGCAAGGCGACGGCGGTGATCGCTGCGGCGGCGCGATGGCTCGACGGACAAGATGACCTGGTCGTCGTGGCGGCGCGGGCACAGGTTCGAGGCGCCCAGACGTGAACTCGCTCGTCGCGTGGCCGCGGCGAGGCGCCGGGCAGGCGGATCAGGTCGCGCAAGCTGGGCCGCTCCATCGAGCGCCCTGACGTTGACCCGTTCGGCAGCCGGTAGCTGACATGGTACCGTGCGGCCATGTCTCGGCGCGAGACCTGGCAAACGCTGTACCAGCGCTTTGACGTGTACGAGTACGTCACGTCCTCGCACTGGCGCGCCGACCGCCCCCTGAGCCCGGCGCGCAAGATCAGCGAGCTCCTGGCCACACCGTTCGCGAGCGACGCGCGCATCCTCGTGACCGGCACGATCGGCACCGGCAAGACCACCGAGCTGCTGCGCGTGGTCGAGGCCCGCGCCCACCACGAGTTCGTGGTGTTCCTCGACCTCGCTCGCCACTTCGACCGCCTCGGACGGATCGAGGGCCTCCAGCACGTCAATCAGTGGGAGGTCTGCTTCCTGGTCGGGCTCGCGCTCTACCGCGCCGCGGAGGAAACTCTCGGGTTCCCGTTCCCGAAGGGCTTGTTGAAGGACCTCGAAGCGGCGTGGACCGAGCTGGCGGACAAGTCCGGCACCCCGCAGCCCACGCAGGTCGATCTGGGCAAGCTCGCCAGGGCCATCGTCACCGCCGGCGCCGCCATGGTGGGTGGCCCGACGGCGGCGCTGGCGAGCGCCGGGCTCGGCGCCGCGGCCGAGGCGGTGCGCGCGAACTGGAACCTGCCGATGGGCGCCTCGAGTACCCGACTCCCCGACGACAGCGAGCAGGTCAAGACCATGCTCAATACCGTCAACCGCGTGATCGGCGAGGTGCAGCTCCACCATCGCCCCGTTCTGCTCGTGATCGACGGGCTCGACCGGATCCGCGACATCGAGCGCGCCCGCGAGCTGTTCGTCGAGTCCGACGTCCTGGCGCGGCTGGCGTGCCGCGTCGTGCTGTCCGGGCCGTTCGCGCTGCGCCATCACCCCGCGGCGTCCGCCGTGCCGCGGTTCCAGCTCCAGCCGCTGGTCAACGAGCCCGTCCTGGATCAGCACGATCCCACCCGGCCCGGGCCCGGACTGCCGTTCTTCACCGATCTGTTCCGGCGCCGTACCGACGATCTCGGCGGAGCACCGCTGATCGCGCAGCCTCTGCTCGATCGGCTCGCGTTCTACTCGGGCGGCCGCGCGCGCGACTTCGTCAAGATGATCCGCATGGTCGCGCAGGCAGCCTGGCAGGCCGACGTCGATGCCGCGACCGACGACATCATCGAGAGCGTCATCGACGACGAGCGCCGGCTGCTGGAGACCGGCATGCATCGCGGCCACATCGACGTGCTCGAAGCGGCGATGCGCGATCCCGACCATCGGCTCCCCAAGGACGACCTGGTCTGGGAGCTCTTGACCCTGTCGCGACTCCTCCCGTACCCGGATCACTCCGAATGGTTCTACCCGCACCCCCTGCTCACGCGGCACCTGTTGAGCCCCACTGGTTCGACAAGATAGCCGTCGCGATCGAGCTGTCGGCCCACGGAGTGCTGACGCTGGTCGACCACGCGGCACCGTCGCGGCTGCGCGAGGCGTACCTGCGGCTCCGGGGACGCGACCCGGAGACCGACCTGATCGTCGACGTGCAGCGGCTGGCGGAGCGGCCTGCTGGTACCACCGTGATCCTGGCGGTGACGCCGTCGATCAGCGCCGACGCACTCGACTGGCTCAACCTCAACCGGCCGCTGGTCGCGGATCGGCGCCTCAACCTCGTGCTGTGGTGCGAGGGCGACGCCGCGGCCGTCCTCGCACGCGGCGCCCCCGACTTCTTCGACTGGATCTCCGCGCGAGTAGACTGCCCGCCCGGGCCGGCCGCGTTCGCGGTCGCCGACGTCAAGGCGGCGATCCTCGCCCGCGCGCCCGGGATCGCCTGGGCCGGCCCAGCTCTCGAGGAGACGCTCGCCGCCGTGCGCCCCTGCCGGCCGATCCGCCGCCTTGCCGTCGCCAGTTACCAGTCGATGATCGACGCCCTGACCTCGCGCGAGCCGGGCTGGCTGTTCCTCGAGGGCATCGACGCCGAGTTCCACCTGCGCCGCCTGCGCTGGGCGATGGCAGAGACAGGCCGGCGGGTCATCGTGCTCCGGCCCGCGACCAGCTGGACGTATGCAGGCTGGTGGACCGTGCAGGCGGAACACGTACCGATCGCAGCCGCCGCGTGCGATATCATCGCGGCAGGCGGCACCGGGCGCCTCGCTGCCCTGACCGGGCTCGACCCCGCTGCTTGTCTGTTCGCGATCTTCTTGCTGCAGCAAGGCTCGGGGGCCACGGCGCTAGACGACGCCCTGGTGGCCGCTGCGAATCCACGCGAAGCACTGCAGCGGTTCGCGGGATCGCCGGGATGGACACAATTGGATGTACTCACCAAGAATCGCCTGACCTGGCTGTCCGCGACCATGCAGCGTGCACTTGTGAGCGACGCAGAGCGCCACAGCAGCGATCACAGCTGGGCTGTCTCGGCGCTACGCGAGCAGCCGCTGGACGCTGAACGCTGGGGAACGCTCGGAACGGCCGCGCTTGACTTCGGTGATTTCGAGATCGCGATACGGTGGCTGAGCCTCGCGCTCCGATCACTCTCCGACGAGAATGATCGCGGGCTGTGCACGCTCCTGCTGTCCCAGCGCGGGCAAGCCTATCGCCATGCACGGGAGCTCGTACTGGCTCGCGCCGATCTCGAACGGGCCCACTCCGGCGCGCTCCGTAGCGGCGATGCATCACTGATCGCCCAGTCGGCCGCGGCGCTGGGGGCCACGCTGATCGATCAAGGCGAACCTGCGCGTGCCCGCGAGTATCTGGAGTCGGCCTTGAGCTCGAGCGAGGAACTCGGCGCGGGAGACGCAGCCACGCTGCTGGAGACGCTCGCGGTCTCACTCGTGGCTCAGCGAGACCTCGCTGGAGCTCGACAGCAACTCGAACGAGCGCTTTCGATCAGACGGAGTGCGTTGCGGACCGACGAACATTTCTCCATCGCCGCCTCCATGGCAGCGCTGGGAGCGGTGCTGGTGACGCAAGGCGATGCAAACGGAGCACAGGCGTACCTCGAACGTTCGCTGGAGCTCAACGAGCGATTGCTGGGGCCAGAACATCCCGTGATTGCGGCCACCCTGCGGCTGTTGGCTCGCATACAGCGAGACACCGGGCATCTGTCCGCGGCCCGAGCGCATCTCGAGCGCGCGCTCGCGATCCAGCGAGCGCCTCGACGAGAGCACCAACCGGATCTGGCCGAGACGCTCGTCGCACTCTCCGATGTGCTGGCCGCGAGCGGTGAGCTGGATGATGCGCAAGCCGCCCTGGAGGACGCGCTCTCCGTCCAGCGGAAGGTGTTCGGCGATGACGGCCAGCTCGCCGGCGCCACGACCCGGCGCGAGCTCGCGAAGGTCCTGACTGCCAGGGGCGACCTCACCGGCGCGATCGAGAACCTGCAGCAGGCGCTGGCCACGCAGCGCCGGATCCTCGAGCGCGAAGATCACCCCGACGTCGCAGCGACGCAGCGCGAGCTGGAGCGGCTGCAGGCGCTGCAACGTGACGTGCTGCGCCCGGACTGACCTCGCAACCGGCAGCCTCGAAGTCCGCTGCCCGGTCGACGTGCACGATGTCGCCGCAGACCTGGACCCGACCGCTCCGGGCGCCGCGCAGCGTGCTCTGCTTGCTGCGGCGACCGCGGATGGCTACGCGTCGGCCCAGTTGTCGGCGATGCCGATGTCGACCTCGAGCGGCACGCTGAGCTGGTAGACGCCCTCCATCTCCAGCTTGAGCGCCGCGCCGACCTCCTCGGCGAGGGTGGACGGCGACTCGAACACGAGCTCGTCGTGCACGGTGAGCAGCATCTTGACCGGCCACTTCTCGCGGGCGATCCGGCGGGCGGTCGCCAGCATCGCCAGCTTGATGATGTCGGCGCCGGCGCCCTGCATCGGCGTGTTCTGTGCGACCCGCTCGGCCGCGTGGCGGGCCTGGGGCGACTTGGACATCAGGTTGGGGATCGGGCGCCACCGGCCGAGCAGCGTGCGCGACCCGCCCTGCGCACGGGCCAGCGTGACGATGTCCTCCATGAACTTGTGGATCGTGGGGAAGCGCTGGAAGTAGCGCCGCGAGTACTCGGCGGCCTGGGTCCGGGGGACGTCGAGCACGCGCGCCAGCCCGAAGTCGGACTGGCCGTACGACAGGCCGTAATTGACCGCCTTGGCGATCCGGCGCTGCTCGGCGGTGACCTGGTCGCGCGGCACGGCGAACACCTCGGCGGCGGTCTGGGTGTGGACGTCGACGTGATCGCGGAACGCCGAGCCGAGCAGCGCATCGCCCGACAGGTGGGCGAGGATCCGGAGCTCGATCTGCGAGTAGTCGGCGGCGATCAGCACGTGGCCGGGCGCGGCGACGAAGCCGCGGCGGATCTGGCGGCCGAGCTCGCTGCGGATCGGGATGTTCTGGAGATTCGGGTCCTGCGAGGACAACCGGCCGGTCTCGGCGACGACCTGGTTGAACGTCGTGTGGACCCGGCGGGTGGCGGGGTTGACCAGCGGCGGCAGCGCGTCGAGGTAGGTGCCCTTGAGCTTGATCAGCTCGCGGTGGTCGAGGATCGGGCGGACCACCGGGTGGGCGTCGACCAGCGCCTCGAGCGTGTCGGCCTCGGTCGACCAGCCGAGCTTGGTGCGCTTGACGCCCTTGGTGTCGATGCCGAGCTTTTCGAACAGCAGCTCGCCGAGCTGCTTGGGCGAGCCGAGGTTGAACTCGGTGGTGCCGGCGGCCTCGTAGGCCTTGCGCTCGAGCTCCTCGAGCTTGCGGGCGACGTCGGCGGACAGCCGCTGGAAGTGCGCGACGTCGATCGAGATGCCGAACCGCTCGATCTCGGCGAGCAGGCGGGCGACCGGCAGCTCGACGTCGCGGTACAGCGCGAGCAGGCCGCTGGCCTCGAGCCGCGACGGCAGCTGGGTGGCGATCGACAGCAGCGCGTGGGTGATCGCGCCGGCCCAGGGCGCCGCGCGCTCGACGGGCACGCCCTCCAGGCTGGACCGGGCCCGGCCGGCGATGGTCGCCCGGGTCGGCAGCAGCACACCGCCGAGCCGCTGCACCGCGGCCTCCCCGGGCTCGGCCTCGGCGGTCGGATCGAGCAGGAACGCGGCGAGCATGGTGTCCTCGACGATGCCGTCGACCGCGACCCCGGCGATCGCGAACGCGCGGATCACCGTCTTGGCGTCGTGCACCACCTTGGCGACCGCGGGATCGCCGAGCTCGGCGTGGAGCGGCAGAAGGTCGCTGGCGACCGGCGGCGCCGGCGCGCCGATGTAGCGGTGGCCGAGCGGGATGTAGGCCGGGGCGAGGTCATCGACCGCGATCACCGCGGCGACCAGGCCGGCGCGCTCGGGGCGCTCGGGCGTGAGCTCGACGGTGACCGCCATCCGCCCGGCCTTGCGCGCCGCGGCGGCGAGCTCGGCGATCGCGTCGCCGCGCACGACGATCCGCGCGTCGGGCGTCTGCGCGACGCTCGCGACCTGGTGGACCTCGGGCGCCGGCACCACGACGACGTCGTCGGCCGGCGGCATCCGGATCTTGACCTTGTCGACCAGGACCTGGAACTCGAGCTCGGTGAACAGCGCATGCAGCGCCGGCAGGTCCCACTCGCCGACCACCAGATCGTCGAGCGTCGCCGGCAGCGGCACGTCGCGGCGCAGCTCGACCAGCTGGCGCGAGATCTGGATCCGCTCGAGCTGCTCGGGATCGCCGAACGGCTGCTTGTTCGAGATCCGCGGCACCACCGGGTTCTGGGCGATCAGGTTGGCGAGCGTGCCGTACTGCTCGAGCAGGCTGGCCGCGGTCTTGTCGCCGATGCCCTTGATCCCCGGGATGTTGTCGCTGGTGTCGCCGACCAGCGCGAGGAAGTCGGGGATCTTCTCGGGCGGGACGCCCATCTTCTTGATCACCTCCTCGCGGGTGTACGTCTTCTGGTGGAGCGCGTCGATCATCGACACGTGGTCGCCGACCATCTGCATGATGTCCTTGTCGGCGGAGAAGATCACGACCTCCCAGTCGCGCTCGCGCGCCTGGTGGACCAGCGTGGCGATCACGTCGTCGGCCTCGACGCCGGGCACCGCGAGCACCGGCCAGCCCAGGCCCTGCACGACCCTGGCGAAGTAGTCCATCTGGACCTGGAGCTCCTCGGGCGGCTCCTTGCGGGTCGCCTTGTACGCCGGGTACATCACGGCGCGGAACGTGCGCACGCCGCTCTTGTCGTCGAACACCACCGCCATCCGGCGCGGCGCGAAGTCCTCCTCGAGCCGCATCAGCATGCGGGAGAAGACATAGAGCGCGCCGGTCGGCATGCCCTCGCTGGTCGACAGCCGGACCTCGCGCCGCTCGCCGCGCGAGCTGTTCATGAGCCCGTAGTGGGCGCGGAAGATGTATCCGTGCCCGTCGACGATGTAGAGGCGCTCCGGCACCGGCGCACTCTAGCGCGGAATCGCGACCGCGACCGATGGCCTGCCTGAAACGGCGATCCGAGGGGAGATCCGAGGGGAGATCCGGGGGGAGATCGAGCGGGGATCGCCTAGGGTTTGACGAACGTGTCCTGCGTCGCGGTGTTGTCGTCCGGGGCCGGATCGGTCGATGCCGCGCTCACCGCCGAGTTCACGACGATCGAGAACCCGCCCGGGCTCGGCGCCTTCCAGATCAGCGTGATCGGCGGCGCGGGGCCGGGGTCCAGGCTGACCCGTGTGCAGGTCAGCGTCGTCCCCGGCGCCGGGCAGATCCAGCCGGTGCCGACGGCCTCGAAGAACGAGCCGTCGGGCGGCAGCTGGGTCACGACCCGGATCCCGGCGGCGGGATCGGGGCCGGCGTTGGCGACGGCGATCGTGTAGGTCACACAGGCGTTGTTGTCGCAGCTGGACCCGCCCGTCCCCTGGATCGGATCGCGATCGTCGCTGATCGCGACCGACAGGTCGGCGAACGCGTTGGCGAGCGTCACGGTGGTCGCCGCGTTGTTGCTACCGTCGGGATCCGAGGTCGGCGAGCTCACCCTCGCGGTGTTCGTGAGGTTGCCGGCGGTGCCGGGCGCGGCCGCGACGATCGCGATCGCAGGTGCCGAGCTCGCGCTCGGAAGGTTCGCCAGCGTGCACGTCACCACCCGACCGAGGCTCCCGCACGACCACGGTGCAGCGATCGCGTCCACGAACGCCGTCCCCTCCGGCAGCGTGTCGACGACCTTGATCGCGGTCGCCGCGGTCGGCCCATCGTTGGCAACCGAGAGCGTGTAGATCAGCTCGGTTCCGATCCGCACCGGGTCCGGGCTCTCACCCGCGACGATCGAGAGGTCCGCGGAATCGAACACGCCGGTGGTCGCCGACGCCGTGTTGTTCGACAGGTCGAGATCCGTGGTCGACGCGGACACGGTCACGTCACAGGTCAGCGTGCCGCTGGCGGCGGGCGTCCGGATCTGGACCGTGATCAGCGGCGCCTCGCCGGCGAGCAGCGATGCGCGGGTGCAGGTGACGACCTGGCTGGCGACCGTGCAGCCCCAGCCGATGCCGGTCGCGCTCAGGAACAGCACGTCGCCGTCGGGCAGGCGGCTGGTCACCACGACGTTGCTCGCGTCGCGCGGCCCGCCGTTGGTGACGTCGATCGTGTAGGTCAGCTGCGACGCCGCCGGGACCGAGCCGGGAGACGCCGACAGCGCGATCGCGAGGTCCGCGGCGGCATTCACCGACGCGCTGGTCGAGGCCGAGTTGTTCGCCGGGTTGCCGTCCGGTGTCACCGCCGCGACCGAGGCGGTGCTGGACACCGCGCCACCGCTCGTCGGCGCGGTCGCGACCACCGTGATCACCGACGCCGCCGCCGCCGCGAGCGTCGGGCTGAAGCACGTCACGTTCTGGCCCACGACCGCACACGACCAGCCGCTCCCCGATGCACTCGCGATCGCGACCCCGCTCGGCAGGCTGTCGAGCACCGTGATGCCCGTGGCGATACCCGGACCGGCGTTGGTCACGGTGATCGTGTAGGTCAGCGTGCCGCCCGCCGCGACCGGGTCGGGCGCGCCGGTGATCGCGATCGCCAGGTCCGCCGGGGTGAGCACCAGGGTCGTGGCGCTCGTGTCGTCGTTCGACGGGTCGGGATCCGCGCTGCCCGAGGTGACGCGCGCCGAGGTCGTGATCGAGCCACCGATCGGCGGGGTCGTCACCTTGACCGCGATCGACGGCGCCGCGCCGACGAGCAGCGTGGCGCGCGTGCACGTGACGACCTGCCCCGCGGCGGTGCAGCTCCAGTCGATGCCGGCCGCGGTCAGAAACTGGATGTCCCCGGGAGGCAGGCGCTGGGTCACCACCACGTTCGCGGCATCGAGCAGGCCACCGTTGGTGACCACGATCTTGTAGGTCAGTGCCGAGCTCGCGGCGACCGGATCGGACGAGTCGGTGATCGCGATCGACAGGTCGGCGCCGGTCGGCCGCGCATCGGGGGGCGTCGCATCGGTGGTCGCGTCGGGCGCCCCGGGGCTGGCGTCGGGCAGCGCGCCGTCGGGTGCCAGCCCGACATCGACCGCGGCGTCGGCGCTACCGCCCGGGAGCGAGATCGGATAGTCGGAGCCCCCGCCGGAGCACGCGGCCAGCCCGGCGGTCAGGAGCAGCGGAGCGCGAACGACAGCCGAGAGTCTCGCCATACCGGGTTCCTTCTGGGGCCGTGTACGGCAACGGAGGCCGGCGAGCCCTGGGTGCGACTCGTGACGCAACCGCGCGTCCACGTCACAGCGCTGAATCGGCCGTCAGGCAAGTTCTGTGAAGGGTGAGATCACCCGACGCCGGCCGGCTCCGAACAGTTCTTGCCTGTGGCAAGATGCCGACATGCACCGCATCGTCGTCGACGCCATGGGAGGCGATCACGCCCCCGAGGAGATCGTGCACGGTGCCGCCGAGGCCTCGCTCGCGCTGACCTCGGCCGAGATCATCCTGGTCGGCGACGCGGCCGAGCTCGGCCGCCTGCTGCCCCGGATGCGGCACGACGGCGCCCGGGTCCGGGTCCACCACGCCCCGACGTTCGTCGAGATGGACGAGAAGCCGGCCGAGGCGCTCGCCGCCAAGCCCGAGGCCTCGATCGCGATCGCCGCCGACCTGGTCGCGCGCGGCGAGGGCGATGCGCTGGTGTCGGCCGGCAACACCGGCGCGAGCGTGCTGGCGTGCGCCCGGCGGTGGCCCCTGCTCCAGGGCGTGCGGCGGGCCGCGCTCGCCGCGGTCTACCCGACCGAGCTCCGGCGCGGCGAGAAGGACGACCCGTTCTCGCTGATCCTCGATGTCGGCGCCACGGTCGACGCCACCGCCGAGGACCTGGTCGGGTTCGCCGTGATGGGCTCGGCCTACGCCAAGCTGGTGTCGCAGAACCGCCGGCCGCGGGTCGCGCTGCTGTCCAACGGCACCGAGCCCGTCAAGGGCCCGGCCGCGGTGGTCGCCGCCCACGCCGCGCTGGTCGAGACCACCGAGCTCAACTTCATCGGCAACATCGAGGGCCTCGACATCCCGCGCGGCGTCGCCGACGTCGTCGTGACCTCGGGGTTCGTCGGCAACGTCGTGCTCAAGATGCTCGAGGGCGTGTCCGAGACCGTGGTCCGGCTCGCCCGCTACGCCCACAAGGAGCGCCTGGCCTGGCGGCTCGGCCTGATCGCGCTCTCGTCGGCCATCGACCAGCTCAAGGCGATCACCGACTGGCAGCAGTACGGCGGCGCCCCGCTGCTCGGCTTCACCCACCCGTTCATCAAGGCGCACGGCCGGTCCAACGCCCACGCGGTGACCAACGCGATCAAGGTCGCCCACAAGGCGCTCGCCGGCAACCTGTGTGGCAACATCGCGCGCACGATGGCCGAGCTCGACGAGCGAGCCACCCGCCGGCCGCGGACCGCCGACGCGAGCGAACCCGGCGCATCATGACGCCGCGATCCATGCTGGGCCGCATGGCTGCGCTGCCGAGCCGGGTCGGCCAGCGCCTCGGCCTGCTCGACCACATCCCCGACGGCCTGCCGCCCGGCGCCGCGCCGCCCCGCCACACCTTCCGCTGGGATCTCGACAAGACCTACCTGCGCACCGAGTTCGACTCGCTCGGCGACCTCGTGCGCAGCGCGATCGAGACCGCCGCCGACAAGCAGGCGTACCCGGGCGCCACCGCCCTGCTCCGCGCGCTGCGCCAGGACGACCACCGGATCTGCATCGTGTCCGGCAGCCCGACCCAGATGCGCCAGGTGCTCGCCGCCAAGCTCGCGCTCGACGGCGTCGCGTACGACGAGTTCGTCCTCAAGAACAACCTCAAGAACCTGCTGCGCGGCCGGTTCCGCTCGCTGCGCGCCCAGATCCCCTACAAGCTGCCCGCCATGCTGCAGTCGCGGATCGGCGCCGCGGCCGCTCACGAGACCCTGTTCGGCGACGACGCCGAGGCCGATGCCATCATCTACTGCCTGTACGCCGACCTGGTCGCCGGCCAGGTCTCGCTGCAGGACCTCGAGCGCGTGCTGGTCGCCTCGCGCGCCTACGACGACGACGCGATCCGCATCCTCGACCTCGCCCGCCGCGTGCCCAAGCACGACGCGGTCAACCGCCTGTTCATCCACCTCGACCGCCGCTCGGCGCCGGTCGGGTTCCGCCACTACGGGCCGCGCCTGGTCCCTGTGTTCAACTACTTCCAGGCCGCCCTCGTGCTCTACGGCGACCACGTGCTGTCGGCCCGCCAGGTCATCTTCGTCGCGCTCGAGATGATCGACTCCGGCCAGTTCGAGGTCGGCCACCTCGCCACCAGCGTCCAGGACGTGATCCGCCGGGGCCGGATCACCCGCGAGGTCGCGCTCCAGCTCGCCGCCGAGGCCCACGACGCCGCGCGGTCCGGCGCGCTGTCCGGCCGCAACGACCTGCCGCCGTTCGAGCAGATCGCCGAGGCGTTCCGCGACCGCGTCCGCGAGCTCGGCCCGACCGAGCCGTACCGGTTCGAGCCGACCGCGCCGCTCGACTACGTCCGGCTGGTCGACGAGGAGCACGAGCACCGCCGCAACCGCCGCCGCCGCCGCGTGCCGTGAGGCGCCTCGGCGCCGGGAAAATCGCCGGTTAGCTGCAACGCCGCCCGCCGGGCGCTGTCTCGATCGCGTGGTCGCCGTACCCCGCCTGCGCAAGCGTCCCCCTCCGCCGGCCGTGCTAGAACCAGCAGACATGCCCCAGGAGCGCTCGGGATCCGTGCTCGTCGTCGAAGACGACCCCGCGATGCGCGACCTCTTGACCGAGGAGCTGTCCGACGCCGGGTTCGACGTCCAGGCCGCGCCGACCGCCGCCGCGGGCCTCGAGCTGGCGCGGGTCACCCGGTTCGACCTGATCATCACCGACCTCCGGATGCCGGAGATGGACGGCTTCGACCTGATCCGCGGCGTGATGCAGCTGCCCGAGCCGCCTCACGTCGTCATGGTCACCGCGTTCGCGTCGATCGAGACCGCGATCCGCGCGGTCAAGCTCGGGGCCTACGACTACATCGCCAAGCCGTTCGAGATCGAGGAGCTGCTGCTGGTCGCGGACAAGGCGCTCGGCGAGCGCGCGCTGCGCCACAAGGTCGCCCGGCTGCAGCGCGAGGTCGAGGAGCGGTTTGGCCTGGCCAACATCATCGCCAAGAGCAGCGCGATGCGCGACGTCGTCGCCCTGGTCCAGCGGATCGCCGGGTCGACCGCGTCGGTGCTGATCACCGGCGAGAGCGGCACCGGCAAGGAGCTGATCGCGCGCGCGATCCACTACAACTCGCAGCGCGCGTCGGGCGCGTTCGTCGGCGTCAACCTCGCCGCGGTGCCCGAGGGGCTGATCGAGAGCGAGCTGTTCGGCCACAAGCGCGGCGCGTTCACCGACGCGCGCGCGGACAAGCCCGGCCTGTTCGTCGAGGCCGACGCCGGCACGATCTTTCTCGACGAGATCGGCGAGCTCGCCCTGCCGCTCCAGGCCAAGCTGCTGCGCGTGCTGCAGGAGCACGAGGTCCGGCCGCTCGGCGCCACCCGCAACCAGCGGGTCGACGTCCGGATCGTCGCGGCGACCAACCGCAACCTCGAGACCATGCTCGCCGACGGCAGCTTCCGCGAGGATCTGTACTACCGGCTCAACGTGATCCACCTCGACCTCCCGCCGCTGCGGGCCCGGCCCGAGGACATCGTGCCGCTCGCCCAGCACGTGCTCGCCCAGCTCGGCGCGCGCCAGACCCCGCCGCGTCGGATGCGGCTGTCGCCCGAGGCCCAGCACCTGCTGCTGGCCTACCACTGGCCGGGCAACGTGCGCGAGCTGATGAACGTGCTCGAGCGCGGCGTCGCGCTGTGCCAGGGCGAGCTGATCGCCGACGAGGACCTGCCGCCGCACGTCCGCGAGAAGCGCCCGGCCGACTTCCTCGGCGCCGCGGTCGCACGCCGGATGACGCTGGCCGAGCTCGAGCGCGAGTTCATCGAGCGCGTGCTCGAGGACGAGGCCGGCAACAAGACCCGCGCCGCCCAGCGCCTCGGCCTCGATCGCAAGACCCTGTACCGCAAGCTCGACGAGTATGCGAAGGCGCGCGGCGAGCTCGCCGCGGCCACGCCACCGCCGAGCAGTGACCCCGAGTAGCGCCGCGCGGCCGGCACCGCGGGCTCAGCACACCGTGCAGTCGAGGCCGGGCTTGACGCTCAGGATCGCGCCGGTGTGGACCTCGAACACGATGTCGAAGCCGACGCTATACTGGCTGCCGTCGCCGTCCGGGAGCGGACAGCGCGCGTCGCTCGACAGCAGCGCCGAGCTGTAGTTCTTGGGATTGACGATCACGCGCAGCGTGCGCTGGCCGGTCAGCAGCACCCGGCCGCCGTCCGCCTGCCAGCTCCAGGTCGGGTCGTCGAGGAAGCTGAACGTGTCGTTCGACCGTGGCGTGTAGCGCACGCTGCCGGTCCGGCTGCACTGCGAGTACGTGGTCGCGGTCAGCCGCGTGCTACGCGCCCGCGTCACCGCGGCGGACTGGGTGAGCGTGGTGCACGACGCCATGCGGTGGCCGGTGGCCGCATCGAGCACCGGCAGGTACGTGCCGTTGACCGCGGTGAGCGTGACCACGCCGTTGATTCGCCGGAGCCAGTATGCAAACAGGTCCTGGGCCACCGGCTGTCCGGCGAGCGACTCGCGCGGCATGCTCAGCAGCGCGTCATCGACGTACCTGCAATCGTAGAACTCCGGCATCCGCCACTCCCGTAGATCGAGCTGGAACAGCGCCGGGTACTCGGCCAGCACGCCGGCGACCAGCGCGTTGACATCCTGCCCGTCGCTGCAGCTGGTCAGCGGCACGTCGAGCTGGACCACGCCACTCAGCGTGCCCTCGCTCGCGTTCCAGGTCATCGTCGCGCCGGGCGACATCGTCGAGAGCGTCACCTGCGCGGTGGTCTGCGCTCCCGCGGGCGGCTGCCACGGAATCGGATATTGCGCACAGCTTGCGGGCGCTGCGCGGGCGTCGCGACAAACGAGCGCCATCATCGCAGACAGCGTGAAGACGATGGCCGTGCGCGAGGCGACCGCAGAGCGCCTGTCATTCCACACGATTCCATCGCCGCGGAGTCCAGAACATCCAATATGCGTACACATGCCCAGCGCAGACTGCAATCCATGCGCCACGCACAGCGAATCCGCCCGCCATGCGGATTGCGAGGCCCCACGCGCCGTCGCGCCAGCGCGCCTCGCCGCGCGCGGATCCGCTCACGGTTCCCGATCCGCTCGCCTGCGCCGCCCGGTCCCTGTCCCGCGCTGGCCCGAGCCGCGACCTGCGCGATCGCGATCGCCGCGCGCGGATTTCACCGCCGGAACCTCTTGGCCGCCGGCAAGATCTGCTCCCAGAACCCGAAGGTCGCGGCCAGGATGTAGTCGAGCTCGCGCGTCGTCTTCGAGCGCGACAGGCTGGGCCGCTCCGGCAGACAGTACGCCGCCAGCCGCGACGCCTCCAGCTGGTGCAGCACGCCCTTGGACCAGCCGCGGCCGGCGTACACCAGACAGCCCGGCACCCACAGCGCGGCGAGGTCATCGAGCGCGTACGGGATCTTCTCGTCGGCGGTGCCCTGGACGTCCTGGTACTTGCACTCGATCGCGATCGCCTTCTGGTCCACCGGCCGCATCACGAACACGTCGATCTGGCGGTCCTTGGCAATGATCGTCTTGCCGAGGTTGACCTCGCGATACACCACCAGGCCGTGCTCGCTGTACTGGTGATGGATGTACGCCGCGATCAGATCGCGAAAGCCATTGCCGCTGATCTCGGTCCGATCCGGGCGCCCCATGGCTACCTCGGACCCCTCGCCCGCCGCGCGCTACCTCGACGCATCCGTCAGCCCCGCCAGCCCGAGCTGCCCGTGCCGCGCACCGCGCTCCTCGTTGCCGGCCAGCGCGCCGAAGCTCCCGACCTCCAGCGCCCCGGCCTCGCGCAGCCGGCCGCGCGCGATGTCGACCGCCTCGCGGCACAGGTCGTTGCCGGCGAACCTGCGACCGGCCGCCACCGCCGCGAACCCGACCGACCCCGAGCCCATGAACGGATCGATCACCAGCTGCCCCGGCTCCGTGCTCTGCCGGATCAGCACCTCGCTCACCGCCGACGGCTTCTCCGCCGGATAGCCCCCCGAGATCCGCGGCGCCTCGACGATGTCGGCGATGCCGAGATCGTTCAGCTTGCGCTTGCCCTTCTCGAAGAACAGGATGCACTCGTAGCGCGCCCGGTAGTGGTAGCCCATGCCGATCCTGCAGTTGTGCGTGACCACGCCGTTGGCGAGCAGGAACAGCTCCTCGCGATCCTCGATCGAGATGTCGATCAGATCGCGCTCGCCGAGCTCGTCGATCCCGTCCACCATGACCGGCCGCGCGTCCTGCACCAGCGCCGTCGTGTACAGCCGGGTCACCGGGTCGATCGCGCGCCGCCGGATCGGCCGCGTCAGCAGCGGCTGACCGCGCGTCAGCGTGCGTGCCTCGACCTGCCGCGCATCCGGCAGCACGAACACGTGCTCGTGGGACGCGACGATCTCCGTCCCGTCCGACAGCGCCAGCCGCAGCGCCTTCGCCCGCGTCCGCCGCCTGGCGCGCACCTCCGTGGTCCCGCCCTCGGGGATCGCCACGCGGTCCCCGACCCGGACATCGGCGATCCGCACCACGCCGCGCTCGGTCCACAAGCGCGTGTCCGGCCCCAGACACTTGTCCCAGATCAGCGGCTTCCAGAACTTGAACCCCGCCTGCTCCCCCGCGGGTTTGGCGACGAACATCGTCTCGGGATCGCAGAACAGGTAGAAGTGCGTGTTGCGCCGCAGCACGCGGTGGACCTCGGCGAACAGCTCGGGGAACCGCTCGTTGGGGAAGATCGCGAACCAGTCGTTGCTGGACGCCTTGCTGTGCTTGAGCCGGGTGGTCGTGCCGATCGCGCGGTGCTTCTCCAGCGACTCGTACGGCGGATCGGTGACCACCAGGTCCGCCGACTCGGACGGCAGCGTGCGCAGCCACGCGACCGCGTCGCTCTGCGCGAGGTGAAACTTCAAAGACACGGCAGGGCCGTCCATGCGCCCACCCTCGCACGGGGGTCTGACAATCCGTTCAGTACCGACGGAGATCTCCGCGGCGATCGGCCATGGCGCGACGAGCCACGCGATCAGGGCCCCGGCGATCGCGCTGATATCCAGATCGCGCGGGTACGAGCGATCGAGGTCGCTCGTGCCGGTCGGGATCGTGCCGAGCGCGGTGAACGTCGGACCGGGATCGATGCGGAACGCGTGGACCTGATTCCCCTCCCGCCGCGAGCGCCCCGACTGCGACGTGAAGCCACTGTGGTCGTATCTGCATGATCTGCTCTCCTTGTCGCCGATCGACACGGGGAGCAGTCGGACACGTCTGCGTCCCCCCAGATCGCACGCGGGCAACGGAGTGCAACGGCGCGAGAAGCGTTACAGCTGTACGAACGCAGCACTGCCGATCTCGGGAGCGCATGCATTCCACCCGTTGCACCCATAGCGCTGGATCGCCGTGTGACGGCGAATACGCGAATCGACCATCGAGTGCGGCGGCGTCAGGTCGCAGGGCCGCGGCGCAGCCGATCGAGCACGGGAGTGGTCGCCATCGTGGTGACCACCGCCATGATCACCAGCAGCGTGAACAGCATCGGGGACACCACCCCGAGCTCGAGACCCACGTTCAGCACGATCAGCTCCATCAGGCCGCGCGTGTTCATGAGGATGCCGAGCGCCATCGCCGAGCGCCGATCGAGGCCGGTCGCCCAGCCCGCGAGCGCGCTCCCGCCGAACTTGCCGAGCGAGGCCACCCCGATGATCGCGCCGCACGCGATCAGCTGGTCGCCGCCGATCGATCCGATCTCGGTGCGCATTCCCGTGAAGGCGAAGAATGACGGCAACAGCAGAACCACCACGGCATCCTCGAGCCGGACCGCGAGATCGCGCGCCAGCGCGGAGTCCGATGGGATGAGCACCCCCCACAGGAACGCGCCGAACAGCGCATGAATCCCGATCCGCTCGGTGACGACGGCCGAGATCAGCAGGCCGACGCACACGATCAGGAACGTGCCCTGCGACAGCTCGCTGCGCTCGTCGCGCGCCATCGTCAGCAACCGCGCGACCGGGCGGGCCGCAAACACCATCGCCGCGATGAACCCCGCGGTCAACCCGACCGTGGCCAGCACGTCGCCGGGCGCCGAGCGGACCATGGCGACCAGGAACGCGAGCAGGCACCAGCTGGTGACGTCGCCGATCGCCGCGCACGTCAGCGCGAGCGAGCCGAGCGGGGTCGTGGTCATGGCGCGCTCGGCGAGGATGCGCGCGAGGACCGGGAACGCGGTGACCGACATCGACACGCCGATGAACAGCGCGAAGGCGGTGAACGACACGTCGCTCGACGAGAACCGCGGGTACAGCCACAGCGCCAGCGCGGCGCCGAGGGTGAACGGCGCGACGATGCTGGCGTGCGACACCGCGACCGACACGGTGGTGCGCCCGCGCAGGCGGCCGAGATCGAGCCGCAGCCCGACCAGGAACATGTACAGGATGATCCCGATCTGGGACACCACGCCGATCAGCGAGACGGTGTCGGGCGGAAACACGAACCGCGACACCGCCGGTGCCACGCGCCCGAGCAGCGTCGGGCCGAGCAGGAGCCCGGCGACGATCTCGCCGATCACCGGCGGCTGCCCGAACCGTCGCAGCACCAGGCCGGTCACCCGCGCGACGACGATCACCGCGACCAGCGCGAGCAGGACGTGGAACAGCGTGTCGGGGGACACCCGCAGGCTCGCCGGGCCCGGCGCCGCCCCGCCGCCCGACCGCACCGGCAGCTGCTCGCCGCACGCGCGGATCGCCAGGAACGCCGCGACCGCGGCGCCGGTCACGATCGCGTAGAGCAGCGGCTTCAGCGTGCGCATGGGATTGGCCACCGCGAGCATCGCATATCGGCTCCGTCGCAGCGCCGGCGGGTCGAGTTGCCGGTCGCGGCAGATCGAGTCGCCAGCGAGCACCCGCCCTCCGGTCCGCCGGGCGTTGCCTCCGACGGGCGCTCGCGACGTTGCGCGCTCGCCGCGCGATCCGTCTGTCTCCCGCGGGTTTCGGTCTGCTACCCGCGGGGAACGGTGGGCGCGTGGCACCGCGGCTGCACGCTCGACGACCACCCCTCCACGAAAGGACCCGACGATGTCCACGACCGCCCTCCCGACCCTGCCGTCCGAGCTGCTCACCCGTCCCGCGGGCGGTGTCACGATGCGTCTCACGCAGTACGGCTACCCGGGCGATCCGTACTCCGACTCGGAGACCCGCAAGGGCCACGGCGCCTATCATTCGCTGGCCGCCGGCGAGTCGGTCGCGATCACCGACTCCGGGCTGAGCGCGCTGGGCCTGTCGCGACCGCAGGTGCGCAGCGAGCACCCGTGGATCGACATCAAGCTGCGCGGCGGCGGCACGCTGGAGCGCCGGATCGACGACCGCGCCCCGGAGTCCAACATGCGCGCGGATCTCTATCAGCCCGGCGGCTTCGATCGCCGCCTGCCCGACTACGCCGACGTCATGCTCCGCCGGTGAGGTGATCGCGCAGCCGGCGCAGGCCGAGCTCGGTCTTGACGTCGGGCAGCTCGCCGCGCACGCACGCGTCGATCGCGGCGTCGAGCGCCAGCCACCGGGTGCGCGCGCCCTCCTCCATCGGCGAGCCGTCGCCGCGCAGCGCCTGCTGGGCCGCCGGATCGACCTCGACCGCGGTGAAGTAGAACTTCTCGACCATGCTGCCGGGCGGCGGGTAGCCGCCGCCGCCGAGCACCGCGACCGCGTCCGGATCGACCGCGAACCCGGCCTCCTCCTCGACCTCGTGCGCCGCGCGCCGGCGCAGCCCGTCGAGCCCGGTGTCGCCCGGCTCGAGGATGCCCGCGACCAGCTCGGTCAGGAACATCCCGGGCGGCGGCTCGGGCAGCGGTGCGCGCGCCGGATCGCGGCCCGCCATCAGCGCCGGCCGCAGCCCGTCGCGCACCAGCACCTGCACGCCGCCGCCGGACCGGGCGTAGACCGCGACGACCACGGCGTCCTGGCCGTACGGCCGCGCGATCGCGTCGCACACGTACGGGGCCGACACGCTGCCGTCGGCGCGGCGGTTGCGCATCCGCAGCCGGCGGATCGCGAGGAAGCCGCCCTGGCCGGCGAGCTCGTCGCCGTCGATCACGAACCCGACGATGTCCTCGGTCATGGCGCTTGGTAACCCACCGGCGCGCCGCTGACCAGCGCCCGGCGCGCCGCAGGTGATAGCCTCGGGCGATGTCGGAGCTGACTGGCAAGCGCGCCCTGGTGACCGGTGCCTCGAGCGGGATCGGCGCGGCGATCGCGCGCGAGCTCGCCGCCCTGGGGGTCGACCTCGTGCTCACCGCGCGCCGCCGCGCCGCGCTCGATGCGGTCGCCGCCGAGTGCACCGCGCGCGGCGTCCGGGTCGACGTGATCGCGACCGACCTCGGCGTGCCCGCCGCCGCCGGCGCGCTGTGGACCGCGGCGCGCGCAGGCGGCCCGATCGACATCCTGATCAACAACGCCGGGTTCGGCTACTTCCGCCCGTTCCGCGCCGCCGACGGGGCGCGCGACGCCGAGCTGGTCCAGCTCAACATCGCGTCGCTGGTCGAGCTGTCGCGCCGGTTCGTCGACGACCGCAGCGCCGGCTTCCCGCACGACCGCGCCTACCTGGTCAACATCGCCTCGATCGCCGCCTACCAGGCCATCCCCCACATGGCGGTCTACGCCAGCTCCAAGGCGTTCGTCCGCAACTTCACCGAGGCGCTGCACGACGAGCTGCGCGGCACGCCGATCAGCGCGACCTGCGTCAGCCCGGGGGGCACGCTCACCAACTTCCACGCCATGGCCGGCGCCGGCAACTACGGCTGGCTCGCCAGCGCCTCGATGATGACCGCCGAGGCGGTCGCCCGGGTCGCCGTGCGCGCGATGCGCCGGGGCAAGCGCAACGCCATCCCCGGCGTGCTCAACAAGCTCGCCTGCTGGTCGGTCCGCCTGCTCAGCCGCCGGCTCGCCGCATGGATGTCGACCCGCGTCCTCGGCAAGCCGCGGACCGCCGCGCTCCCGGCCCGCACCGCCGCGTGATGTGCGCCCGGCCGCACCGGCCGCCCGGCTCGGCGGCCGCCGCCGATCGACGCTGCGCGTTGCGCCGAGTTGCGGCCCGGGCGCGCCCGCGGTTTGCCCGGCGTGCTAGTGTCCGCCCGCTATGGAACGCAAGCGAACGCCGCTGTGGCAGATGCACAAGCAACTCGGCGCGCGCCTGATCGACTTCGGCGGCTGGGACATGCCCGTCGCCTACCCGGCCGGGACGATCAAGGAGCACCGGGCGGTCCGCGAGGCGGTCGGCCTGTTCGATGTCTCGCACATGGGCGAGGCGGTGCTGCGCGGGCCGCGGGTCCGCGAGGCGGTCGAGCAGCTCACCACCAACGCGGTGGCCGCGGCGCCGCCCGGCAAGGCAGTGTACACGCTGCTGTGCCGGCCCGACGGCGGCGTGGTCGACGACTGCATCTTCTACAAGCGCTCCGACGAGGAGTTCTTCGTCATCGTCAACGCGTCGAACACGGCCAAGGATCTCGACTGGTTCCGCGATCACACCCACAGCCTGTGCGACATCGACGACGTCAGTGACTACACCGCGCTGATCGCGGTGCAGGGCCCCAAGGCGGTCGGGCTGGTCGATCGGCTCGCCGGCGGCACGCTCGCCGGGCTGCCGAGCTTCGGCTTCACCAACGCGGTGGTCGCCGGGGTCGAGTGCCTGGCCGCGCGCACCGGCTACACCGGCGAGGACGGCTTCGAGCTCGCGTGCGCCGCCGACGAGGCCGTGGCGCTGTGGAGCGCGCTGATGGACAACCTGCCGCCGGGCGGCATGCCGATCGGCCTGGGCGCCCGCGACACGCTGCGCCTGGAGTCGCGGCTGCCGCTGTACGGCAACGACCTCGACGACGACCACACCCCGCTCGAGGCCGGCCTGGGCTGGGCGGTCAAGCTCGACCGCGAGTTCATCGGCGCCAAGGCGCTGCGCGAGCAGAAGCAGCGCGGCCTGACCCGCCAGCTCGCCGGCTTCAAGATCGCCGAGGACGCGCGCGCGATCGCGCGCCACGGTTACGCGGTGGTCGACCGCTCGCTCGGTGCCGGCGAGGCCGCCGTGATCGGAACGGTCACCAGCGGCGGCCCGGGGATCTGCGTCGGCGGGTCGATCGGCCTGGCCTACGTCCCGGTCGCGCGGGCCAGGCCCGGCGCCGAGCTCACGATCGATTGCCGTGGCAAGGACACCCCCGCGACGGTGGTGTCCGGCAAGTTCTACAAGCGGACCCAACCATGACCAGCTTTCCCAACGACCTTCGCTACACCCACGATCACGAATGGCTGCGCGCCGCGGGCTCGGCCTGGCGCGTCGGCATCACCCAGTTCGCCGTCGACCAGCTCGGCGACATCACCCTCGTCGACCTGCCCAGGGAGGGCGACCTGGTCACCAAGGGCCAGCGGTTCGGCACGGTCGAGAGCGTCAAGAGCGTGTCCGACCTGTACGCGCCGGTGTCGGGCAAGGTCACCGCGGTCAACGCCTCGCTCAAGGACTCCCCCGAGCAGATCAACAACGAGCCGTACGGCGCGGGCTGGATGATCGAGCTCGAGCCGACCGAGAAGTCCGAGCTGTCCGAGCTGATGGCGCCCGACGCCTACGTCCAGCACGTCGCAGCC